>JAYZEM010000005.1:0-176341 GCA_036337275.1 Bacteroidota bacterium
TGTATGGTGTGTATCACGGAAAAGATGGTTTGAGAAAAATCAGTAAAAATATTCATTCGCTTACAGCTACCTTGGAAGAAGGGCTTTTACAATTAGGATATGAGCAACTCAACAGCACTTATTTTGACACGCTTAAAATCTCCATTGGAAAGGTGTCCATGAAAAACATACGCACTTATGCAGAAGATGCCAAAATGAATTTCAATTTTATTGATGAAAAAACCCTTTCAATAAGTATTGATGAGAAAGATGATTTTTCAAATATCAATGACATTTTAAAAGTTTTTGCCAAAAGTTGTAATCAGTCAGATTCAGAAAATCTGATAAAGGAAGTTTTAGCTGGAGATTACACAAAAGCAGAATCCAGAATTCCAGAAAAATTATATAGACAATCATCTTTTTTAGAAAACGATATTTTTAATTCTTTCCATTCTGAAACTCAGATGATGCGCTATATCAAAAGTTTAGAGAATAAGGATTTATCATTAACACATTCGATGATTCCTCTTGGTTCTTGCACAATGAAACTAAATGCAGCATCTCAGCTTTTTCCACTAAGTTGGGCAGAATTTGGAAACCTACATCCATTTGCTCCAGCACATCAAGCAAGGGGCTATCATATTATGTTTCATGAATTGGAGGAAATGCTATGCGAAATTACAGGTTATGATGCTATTAGTTTGCAACCTAATTCTGGAGCGCAAGGAGAATATGCTGGGCTTATGGTAATTCGTGCATATCATAAAAGTAGGGGGGAAGCGCACAGGCATATTTGTTTAATTCCATCTTCAGCTCATGGTACTAACCCAGCATCAGCAGTTATGGCTGGCATGGAAGTTGTAGTTACTCCTTGTGATGAGAGTGGAAATATTGATGTAGTGGCACTCAAAGAAAAAGCAGAACAGTATAAAGATAATCTAGCTGCTTTAATGGTCACCTATCCTTCAACACATGGTGTTTTTGAAGAATCAATACAAGAAGTAACAAATATAATACATCAAAATGGAGGACAAGTTTATTTAGATGGCGCAAATATGAATGCGCAAGTTGGATACACCAATCCAGCCAAAGTTGGTGCAGATGTTTGTCATTTAAATTTGCATAAAACTTTTTCAATACCTCATGGTGGAGGCGGTCCAGGAGTAGGTCCAATAGGTGTAGTTGAACATCTGAAACCATTTTTACCATCTAACCCTATAGTATCTACAGGAGGAAAAAAAGCAATTAAAGGAATTTCTGCAGCTCCTTGGGGAAGCGCTTTAGTACTTACTATTTCTTATGCTTATATTAAAATGTTAGGGAAAGAGGGGTTAAAAAAATCTACACAACTTGCAATATTAAATGCCAATTACATCAAATCAAAATTGGAAAAACATTATGCTATTTTATATGCTGGAGAAAAAGGAAATGTAGCACATGAAATGATAGTTGATTTTAGGACATTTAAAAAAGAAGGTATAGAAGTAGTGGATGTTGCTAAACGATTGATGGACTATGGATTTCATGCGCCAACAGTCTCTTTTCCTGTAGTAGGAACGCTTATGGTTGAACCAACAGAAAGTGAGAGTTTGGCAGAATTGGATCGTTTTTGTGATGCCATGATTGCAATTAAGGGAGAGATAGATGAGGTAATGCACAAGAAAATACTCCCAGAAGAGAGTGTGCTAAAGAATGCGCCACATACCATTTTCACTTTAACTAATCAGTGGCACTATCAGTATTCAAAAGAAAAAGCTGTTTTTCCATTACCCTATCTAAAATCAAATAAATTTTGGCCATCAGTTCGTAGGATTGATGATGCTTATGGAGACAGAAATTTACATTGTTCTTGTGCTCCGATTGAAGAGTACAGTTAATGTTATTTGATAAAGTGCAAAATAGCCAAAAGGGAACTTATTGAAACCATCATCCAAAGCAGTAGGCCGTGCAGAAAGGGTTTTATTCCAATGGCTTTCATATTTTTTATAGACAGATTAGTTCCAATTAAAAACAAACTAATTTGCAGCCCTTTTTTACCAGCAGTTTTAATTGTAGAAAAACTATCAAACTCAGGATATCTTGAATTTAAAAACATAGCTAATAGAAAAAATATGATGAAGTAAGGAAAAGATAGTTTCTCATTTCCTTCTTTATAAAAATAAGCACCCAAAAAAACCAATGGCACAATAAATATCACTTTTGCTAGCTTTATTATTGTTGCTACTTTTTCTGCAATATCCCTATCAAATGCTTTATCAAAATCTAATGCTGATCCAATAGCGGAAGCTGTATCATGTATGCTAAGCCCTGCCCAAATACCAAATTGTTCTTGGCTTAAATTCAAATAATTCCCTAAAATTGGAAACAAAATAAGCCCAGATGCACTTAATATAAATACTGTTCCAAGTGCAACTGAGATTTGTTTGTCATTTGCCTTTATGCTTGATGCAATTGCCGCAATTGCAGAAGCGCCGCAAATTGCAGTCCCTGAAGAAATCATGTCACCTGTTTTATTGTCAACAGCAAAAAGTTTAGTAAGAAAAGCACCTACTACAATAGTGAGCAGAATAAAGATAATCACAAAATAAAAAGAAGAAGAAGAAAGCTCAGCAATAGCTGAAAGTGGATAGCCAAAACCAATACCAACAACCGAGATTTTTAACAGGTTGGATGTGAAACTTCCACTTTTCCCCTCATAAGGATTGCCTAGAAGTATAGCAAAAATAATCCCTAACACAAGCGCTTGCCAAGAAGTTATCCAACTAAAGCAAGAACAAACTGCTGACAATGCAATAATAGCTATCAGCCCAAAAAATAGGAGTTTTTTAAAAAAAAGAAGGTTGCTTTTATTCAATGATTAGATTTTTTTCATAATAAAGTGCTATTATTTAGCGCGAAATTAATACAATTTTAAGCAAAACAACTTTATTTTAAAAAAGTTCTTATCCGTTCAGATTAAGCAAAAATTTTTCCAGGATTTAAAATTTTGTTAGGGTCAAATAGTTTCTTAATTCCTTTTTGAATTGCTATGTTTTTTTCGGAAAGCACAATATTCATATATTCTTTTTGAACCAAACCAATACCATGTTCGCCACTAATGGTCCCTCCCAAACTTTTTGTCAATTCAAAAATTTCTCTTATTCCAATAGTTAATTTGTTGTTCCAATCCTCATCTGACATACCTCCTTTTATAATGTTGATGTGCAAATTACCATCTCCAGCATGCCCATAGCATACCGACTGAAAACCATATATTTTTCCAATCGCCTTTACTCCTTTTAGCAGGCAAGCTAATTCTGCTCTAGGAACTACCGTATCTTCTTCTTTATAAATGGAATTTACCTTTACAGCTTCTCCTACTGCCCGTCTTAATTTCCAAAGTTGATTTTTTTGATTTTCACTATCAGCTAATAGTATTTCGCCACACTCATATTGCTGCATTACTTCTGCAATCCTCTCGCAATCTTTATAGAGCAAATCCATATCATTCCCATCAACTTCAACTAAAAGATGGGCTTGAACATTATCAGCAATTTGCATCTCAATATCTGTGTATTTCAAAGTCCAATCAATAGCATCACGCTCAATAAACTCTAATGCAGAAGGCGTAATTCCTGCACGAAAAACTGCTGAAACCGCCTCACAAGCTTTTTCAGCTGAACTAAAAGGAACAAGCATACTTACATCTTTTGTTGGGTGCGGAATCAGTTTAAATACAATTTTAGTGATTATGCCAAGGGTTCCCTCACTTCCAATCATTAGTTGCGTAAGATTATATCCTGTAGAGTTTTTCAATACATTGGCTCCTGTCCAAATAATTTCTCCAGTTGGCAAAACAACTTCTAAATTCAGTACATAATCTTTAGTGACGCCATACTTTAGCGCTTTAGGTCCTCCTGCATTTTCAGCCAAATTTCCTCCTAATTGACAGCTTCCTTTACTGGCAGGATCTGGAGGATAAAAAAGTCCTTTTTTCTTCACTTTATCCCTAAACAGTTGGTTAATCACTCCAGGCTCAACAGTAGATTGCAGGCTTCTTTCATCTATTTCAATAATAGTGTTAAATCTTTCCATAGTTAAAGCAATACCACCAAAAATAGGTAAACTTCCACCGCTTAATCCTGTTCTAGCTCCACAAGGAGTAAGTGCTATCTTCTTTTTATTGCAATAGGATAATATATCTGCTACTTCTTTAGCTGTTCTTGGCTTTACTATTACCTCAGGAAGAAAAGATAAATCTTCAGTCTCGTCATGGCTATATTCATCTAATTTTTCTTCATCAGTCAGAACATAATAGTCACCTACAATTTCTTTTAAAATTGCTAAATCATCAATATCGATTTTCTTGTATTCCACTTGCACAAATTTAATTAAATTCGCCACTGCTAATTTATACTTCAAACACAAAATGAAAAAATTACTAACACTTTTAATCGGACTTTGCTTAGTTAATTCAGCTTTTGCACAAAATAGAGACATTACCTTAGACGATTTATGGAAGAATTACGCTTTTTACCCTAAAAGTGTTGGAGGGTTCAACTCTATGAATGATGATGAACATTATTCAACAATGGAAAAAACTGATGAAGGACAAGCAATTGTAAAATACAAATTCAAAAATGGTAAAAAAGTCCGTATCCTTTTTAAGAGTAGTGATTTTGAGATACCTAAAGTAAATTATTATACCTTTAGTGAAGATGAAAAGCAAATTTTACTTGCTACAGAAACCCAAAGCATTTATCGCCATTCTTCAAAATCCGTTTATTATATATATAATGTTTTTACCGATAAATTAAAGAAGTTGAGAGATGAGAAGGTTATGTATGCAACTTTCTCAAGAAAAGGAGATAAAGTAGCGTATGTTCTTGAGAACAACCTTTTCATTCAAGATATTAAAAGTACAAAAGTGACTGCAGTAACTACAGATGGAAAAAAAAATCATATAATAAATGGAGCTTCTGATTGGGTTTATGAAGAGGAATTTGCATTAGTTCGTTCCTTTGAATGGGCGCCTGACGGAAAACACATTGCCTATTATAAATTTGATGAAAGCCATGTCAAAGAGTTCTCTATGGATTTATTCAAAGGCGGACTATACCCCACCCAAGAGGTTTTTAAATATCCTAAAGCTGGTGAAGACAACTCAGTGGTGAGGGTTTATATTTATAATCTAGAAAATAAGAAAAACAGCTATATCTATACTGAAAAGGATTACGAATACATCCCCAGAATAAAATGGACTAATGATGCTAATGTTTTGGCATTATACGGAATGAATCGTCATCAAAATGAGTTGGACTTTATTTTAGCAAATGCTAGTGATGGAAGCAATAAAGTTTTATTTACAGAAAAAGATAAATATTATGTTGACATCCATGATAACTTAACTTTCTTGCCAGAAGGAAATTTCATTTGGACTTCAGAAAAAGATGGGTTTAATCATATTTATATAAAAGGATTAGATGGTTCGGAGGATCAAATCACTAATGGAGACTGGGAGGTAACAGATTTTCATGGAGTAGATTCAGATAAAATGCAATTCTATTACAGTTCAACTGAAGATGGTTCAATTAACCGCTCGCTTTATGTTCAGGATCTTGAAACTGGTGAGAAAAGAAAACTGTCAACTAAAAAGGGAACAAATTCAACTTCATTCAGTAAAGGATTAAAATATTATATGAATTCATATTCTAATGCAAATACCGCTCCAGTATTTACTCTACATACTTCCAGTGGAGAACAAATAAAGGTTTTGGAAGACAACATTGAATTTAATAAAAAAATGGAAGAGTTTAATCTTACAGATAAAGAGATATTTACAATTAAAACAGAAGATGCAGAACTTAATGCCTGGATGATAAAGCCTCCAAACTTTGATAAAAATAAAGCATATCCAATGTATATGTTCTTATATGGTGGTCCTGGATCACAACAAGTAAAAAATAGTTTTGGTTGGACAAATTATTATTGGTATCAGATGCTTGCTCAAAAAGGATTTATAATTGCATGTGTGGATAATAGAGGTACTGGAGGAAAAGGTTCAGAATTTAAGAAAATGACCTATAAAGAACTAGGAAAATATGAAATCATTGATCAAATAAATGCTGCAAAGTATTTTGGATCACTATCATATATCGATAAAGATCGTATTGGAATACAAGGGTGGAGTTATGGAGGATACATGTCATCCTTAGCCATCACAAAAGGAGCAGAGATATTTAGTTTAGCTATTGCTGTGGCTCCTGTGACTAGTTGGAGATATTATGATAATATTTACACTGAACGATATATGCAAACACCTCAGGAGAATCCAAGTGGATATGATGACAACTCTCCAATTAATCATGTAGATAAACTAAAAGGTGATTATCTACTTATACATGGAAGTGCAGATGATAATGTTCACGTTCAAAATACATATGAAATGACCTCAGCTCTTGTAAAAGCAAATAAACAATTTGAATTGTTTATTTATCCTGATAGAAATCATGGTATTTATGGAGGCAATACTCGATATCATCTTTATAAAAAAATGACAGAGTTTATTTTAGATAATTTATAAAAGAAAATTTAGTATTTTCGGCAATCAATTTTAAAGTCTAAAAAATATGGGACAAATTATAGGATACATTCTCTTTACAATTATAGCTGTATTAGGGGCAAAACGGTTTATAGAAAAGGACGGCCATCCTAAGGCTCTTTTCTATCTGTTTTTCGCAGAGATGTGGGAAAGATTTAGTTTTTATGGAATGAGAGCATTACTTGTTTTATATATTATTAAAGATTATATGTCTAGCGTGGAAAACAATGAAGAAATTGCATATGGTATTTATGCCGCATATGGTGCATTGGTATACGCTACACCTTTACTTGGCGGCTTCTTTGCAGATCGCTTTATAGGATATAGAAAAGCCATTATGCTCGGTGGGGTTTTGATGGCTGTAGGACATTTTTTCATGGCATTTCCAAGTGACTTCTTCTTTTATGGAGCACTTGGATTGCTGATTGCAGGAAATGGATTTTTTAAGCCTAATATTTCATCTTTAGTAGGATCTCTTTATAAAGAAGGTGATATAAAAAGAGATTCTGGTTTTACAATATTCTACATGGGTATAAATTTAGGTGCTGCAGTAGCACCACTACTATGTGGTTATATTGGAGAGATGTGGGGATGGCATTATGGATTTGGGTTAGCGGGTGTAGGTATGTTAGCGGGTGTAGTTGTATTTTGGGATGGTATAAAAAAAGGTGTATTTGGCGATAAGGGATTGCAACCAGTTCAATATAAAGAAAGGAAATTTTTTAATCTAAATATTGATAAACTAATATATGTTTTTGCATGTCTTATTGTTCCGATCTTTGCATATTTGATTATTCTTGAAGCTGGAGGGACTCAATTTTTGGGTACAATAATAAATATACTATTAGTGATTTCTGTGGGTTATGCTGGTTACCTAATGTATGAGAATTATAGAGATGGTCAGTCAGCAGCAGCAAACAAGATTGGATCAATTCTAATACTGGCAGTACTTTGTGCTGTATTTTGGGCTTGTTTTGAGCAGGCAGGAAGTTCCTTGGTAGTATGGGCAGACAAGTGTATTGATTTGAAATTTATGGTTGCATCTCAAACGAATGCAATTAATCCAGGATACATTATTTTCCTTGCATTCCCTTTCGCGCTATTATGGGAGAAACTTGATCTATGGGGAGCAAACCCCAATACGGCTAAAAAGTTTGCAATGGGTATTGGGTTTCTAGGACTGGGTTTTCTGGTATTCGCCTATAGTATTAACTTTATTAATGAGGCTGGAAAATTACCATTTTCAACACTATGGATTGGATGGCTGCTAATCACTACTGGAGAGTTATGCCTTTCACCTATCGGATTGTCTAAAGTGACACAATTGAGTCCTAAGAAATCTGTAGGATTTTTTATGGGTCTTTGGTTTTTATCATCTACAGTGGCACATTATATTGCAGGAGCATTAGCAAAACTAACTACAAGTGGTCAAACAACAAGTTCAGAAGGATTATTAGGTAAATTAAATAGTATGTTGTTTAGTGGTGTTGACGCTAATGCACAAGGTGTTGCAGAAGCAATGATATATAATGATTTGTTTGGAAAGATAGGATTTGTTACTATAGGAATTGCTCTTGTTACACTTCTTATTTCTCCGATAATTAAAAAATTAATGCACGATATTCACTAATACAAAAAAAATGAAACATTTATTAACAGTAGTATTAATAGCATTTTCTCTTAACGGATTTACACAACAGAAGCCATTGGAATGGCATACTGATGTAAATCAAGCAATAAAATTATCTGTAGAAACTGGTAATCCACTGCTTTTCTTTTTTACAGGTAGTGATTGGTGTGGTTGGTGCAAACGCCTGCAAAAAGAAGTTTTTTTTAAGCCAGAATTTAGTAGTTGGGCAAATAAAAATGTGATTTTAGTTGAACTGGACTTTCCAAGAAGAACCCAACTTTCTGTTGAGTTGCAAAAACAAAACAGAGAACTTCAGCAATTATTTGGCGTAAGGGGTTATCCTACCATTTGGTTTGTCACTCCAGAAATTCAAGAAAGCAAAGTGAATTTCAAAAAGTTAGGCTCACAAGGATATGTTGCTGGTGGCCCTACTGCCTGGATTGCGGGAGCAAATAAATTTATCAAGCCCAAAAAATGAAACAATTAGCAGTTGTTTTATGCTTTTCTTTTCTCAGCTTTTCTTCCTTTTCTCAAGGAGAGGTAAAAACAGAAATTCAATGGTTAAGTATTGAGAAAGCAGAAGTGTTAGCAGAAAAATACAAAAGCGATATGCTTATTTTTTTCTTTAGAGATGGTTGTCCTGAATGCAAAAGAATGAAAGCAGAGACACTCAAGAATTCTGAAATTATAAAGATAATTAATGAAAACTTCTTCCCTGTAATACTAGATGCTCGAACAAAAGATACGCTTGAGTTTAATGGAAAAAAGTATTTTAACCAACAACCTAAGGAACACGGAAAAAGTTTTCGACACGACTTGTATCATGAATTGGTAAAAGATGGTCAGCATCAGTATGTCTATCCTTATATTATAATTATAAATGGGCAGCATCATGTTACTAATTACCTTCCTGGATTCTTCCCAAAAGAACGCTTAAAAAGAAGTTTACAAAAACTATTAAAATAAAAAAAGGAGCCATATAACTCCCTTCTTTTTGGGTGGATGATGGGATTCGAACCCACGACCCCCGGAACCACAATCCGGTGCTCTAACCAACTGAGCTACAACCACCATTTTTTCGGCTGCAAATATAAATATTTGACACATATAACGATACTATATTGTAAAGTAAAATGCAGTATATTTGTTTCCGAGATGAGTACAAAAGAACAGCAAGAAATTCTTAAAATTGAGGGCATGAGTTGTGCTAATTGCGCGCTTGGGATAAAAAAACATTTAGACCAAAATGGGGTGCAAAATGTACATGTAAATTTTGCTTCTGCTGAGGCTTATTTTACTAAAACCCAAACACATAATTTTGATAAGGTAAAAGAACTAATTCAAGCCATTGGTTATAATGTAAGGCAAATTTCAGATGAGCAGCCTGAGTCAAGTCTTTCGGAAATTGAGAAAAAATTCATTTTCACATTACCCTTTACTATTCCGCTTTTTGCGCATATGTTTCTACCAAAGGATAATATTTTGCATAATGCATTGATACAATTTATACTCTGTTTACCTGTGTTTATTCTTGGTTGTATTCATTTTGGAAAAAGCGCCTATTCAAGTTTAAAATCGGGCTTACCAAATATGGATGTGCTTATTTTTATGGGTAGTTCTGCTGCTTTCTTTTATAGTATTTATGGATGGATGATTTATTATAGTACTGAGCAAGCACATCATTTTTTGTTTTTTGAAACCACTGCAACCATCATTACTTTGGTGTTGCTTGGCAATGTGTTGGAGGACAGATCTGTTCGGCAAACTACTACAGCAATAAGGGAACTTTCTGAAATTAAAAAAGGAATTGCCAAAAAAGAAGTAAATGATAAAATAGAAGAAGTTGATTTTGATCAAGTGATAGTAAATGATACTCTCATTGTTAATACTGGCGATAAAATTCCAGTTGATGGAAAAGTGGTTTGGGGCTCAGCATTAATTGATGAGTCCATGCTGACAGGCGAGAGCCTCCCAGTTAATAAAACTATAGAAGATAATTTGATTGGAGGGACTATCATAACTTCTGGTAGCATCAAGATGCAAGTTACTTCAGTAGGGGACGATATGCTCATTTCTCAAATAATAACATTGGTTAGAAATGCAGAAGAAAACAAACCAAAAATTCAAAGACTGGGTGATAAAGTGAGTGGTGTATTTGTTCCTTTAGTCTTACTAATTGCAATTTCAACTTATTTTCTCTCCTCTTTTGTGATCTCTTATTTTTCTATTGAGACTGTAATAGAAGATCCTTTTTTAAGAGCCATTGCTGTTTTGGTTATCTCTTGCCCTTGCGCTATGGGTTTGGCTACTCCAACAGCCGTAATGGTGGGGATTGGTAGAGCAGCCAAGAAAGGAATATTGCTAAAAGGAGGTGGCACACTTGAAAAATTAGCAAGCATTAAAAATATTGTTTTTGACAAAACGGGAACACTAACTACTGGTGATTTTTCCATAAAAGAGATCACAATTTTAGAAGGGGATGAGCAGTTTGCAAGAAGTATCATCTATAATTTGGAAAAACATTCTTCTCATCCAATTGCTCGCTCCCTAGTCAAAAACTTAAAAGCAAATACTGAAAATTTATCTCTTACCGATATAAAAGAAGAAAAAGGAGTCGGTATTTCAGCATGGTTTGATACTGATTTTTATCAAATTGGTTCTAAAAGAATTTCAGAAAACTTAACAAGAGAGCATGATTTATACCTATTGAGAAACAATAAAGTGATTGCTTATATCGATATAGAAGACGAACTTAAAAAAGACACAGAAATCGTTATTAATAAAATAAAAAGCATGGGGATTGACACCATTCTTTTAAGCGGGGATAAGGCAAAAAAATGTGAGGACTTACATCAGAAGATTAGCTTCTCAAAAGTCTTTTCTGAACAATTACCAAAAGAAAAATTAATGCAAATAGAAAAATTAGTCAGTACAAATCCTACAGCTATGTTCGGAGATGGTATAAATGATGCGCCAGCCTTAGCAAAAGCAACTGTTGGTATTTCTATTGGAAATGCAACTGAAGTGGCTATTCAATCCTCAGATGTAATTTTGTTGCACAAAAGCGAACTCTCTCAACTGTCAAAAGCATTGCAAGTTGCACGCGCAACATTACTTACTATAAAGCAAAATCTGTTTTGGGCTTTTTCATATAATATCGTTGCAATTCCTATTGCAGCAATGGGTTTTCTGGATCCTATGTTGGGGGCGCTTTTTATGGCTTTTTCGGATGTTATTGTAATTGGGAATTCCATCCGCCTTAAATACAAAAAGATATTTTAAAGTGAGAGAATTAATCAGCAGAAGTTTAAAAGATTTGCAGTTTTACAGAAAGGAAGTTGGTAATACGATTAGTTTATTTTCCACTCAAATTTTAGTGTTAATAATTGGGTTAGGCATTAAAAGCATACAAACTACTGCACTTTCACCAAAAGAATATGGATTGCTTGCTCTTTTTGGGACTATCACTTCAGTTGTGGTTTTGTTTTTTCATTACGCTTCTTTTTCTTCTCTTAAGGTGCTACTTGCCAGTAATGAGGATCAAAGAAAAGAAAAAGAATTTTTTGGTTTAGGTATACTAATAGCAACAATTCTGGGCGTATTATTCTCATTAGTAATATTTTGCTGTAGTTTCATTGTTGATGATATGTTGGGCGTGAATATTGGAAGTTTGCTGATGTTTTTATCACCTTTTTCTTTTATTCTACCTTTTCAATTCTTTATTTCCGAAATTACAATTGGCGCCAACAAACTGAAAAGATTAGCATCCTTTCATATGTTTGCTAAGGTGCTTTTTATTATGTCTCTTCTTACAGTTTGGAAGTTTGATCAATTAGATGTTCAACTCATCATTTTATTAAACTTGTTTTCTTGGATGATTTCTACCATAGTGATTCTAATTGCCTTGAAACCATCTTTTAATAATGTAAAAGCAAATTTACAATTGGTGAAAGCAAAAAATAAAAGCTTTGGCTACGCTTATTATTTTGGTGCAATTGTAAATCAATCTACCTTCAAATTAGATGAGCTTTTTATCACCTATTTTGTCAATATCACACAATTAGGGTTCTACACTCTAGCTTCAATTATTTGCTCTCCTATGACTTTTTTATCTCGTGCTTTTGTAAATAGCATATTCAAAAAGTTAGCCTTTAAAGACAGGGTTCCATTGCGAGTTTTTCTCTACAACAGTCTTTGGCTTTGTATTTGTGTTTTGTTTTTGTATGTTTTTTCAAATTTGATTGTAAGCACATTATTTGGACAAGATTATATGCAAGTAAGTGCTTATATCCTGCCGCTTTCTATCGCTTTTCTTTTTCAAGGAATGTATGCGCCTTTTAGCTTTTTAACTGTAAAGTCTAAAGGTAAACAGCTCAGAAATGTGGCTTATTTGGAGGCATCTGTAAATGTTGTTGGGAATGTAGTTTTAGTCCCAATTTATTTAGTAGAAGGAGCAATCTATGCTAGTATTCTTTCCAGGCTTGCTCACTTTTTAGGACTTTGGTATTACTACAAGAAAATGATAAAGGCATGAAAGTTTGCATGATTACATCTTTGCACAGCCCACAAGATGATCGTGTTTTTTTCAAAGAAGCACTTTCATTAAAAAGCAATGGATTTGATGTGAGTATTTTATGCCTTGCTGATGAAAATGGGTTTTTGAAAGATATGTCAGGGAATCTTTTGAATGAGAAAAATCAGCAATCAATCATAATTGATGGAATTAATATTTTTGGCATCAAAAAACAAAGTACATTATTTCAGAAATTATTACATAAAATAGGCCAAGGAAAATGTTGGGATGTATTTATAAAAACAGCAATTGATATAGATGCAGAGGTGTATCATGCCCATGAACCTCAAACTGCTTTTATTGGTCTAAAAATTCAAAAGCAAACAAATGCAAAACTCATTTATGATGCCCATGAGCCATGGATATTCTCTAGATCTATAAAAGAATGGGTTTTGAAAAAACTTTGTCTTAAAAAACTTAAAAATATCATTACGGCAAATGCCATAACACAACAAACTTTATTAAAAGAAAATCCAAATATAAATATAGCAGTCATTTTCAACTGTTCCCCTTCTTTTTTCTCTCAATACAGAAAAGAAAACAGTGAAATTATTATTTGCCATGAAGGTGCACTATTGTTTAATAGGGGGTTGAAAATGATTATGGAAGCCTTAATCATCTTGAAAGAAACACATCCAAATTTTAAATTCAAAATAATTGGAGATGTTTTTGGGAAAGAGAAAAAATATCTACGCTCAAAAATAACAGCAAATAACCTAGAAGAAAATATTGAAATTACAGGATGGCTGCCTTACAAAAATGTGCCCAATGCAATAGCCGAATGTAGTATAGGGCTAATTTGTAATACAGATGAAAAACGCAACACTTTGGCAGGACCACCTAACAAATTGTTTAATTATATGACAATGGGATTGGCAACTATTACAGTGGATCTGCCTGCAACAACTTCGATTTTACAAAAAGCAAAATGTGGAATTCTATTACAAAAAAGAGATGCTCGTCATTTAAGCAGCAGTATTACAAAACTTTTGGATGACCAGGATACTCTAAGGACCTATCAGCAAAGCGCCTTACAAACTGCAGATGAAAGCTACAATTGGCAATCAGAAGCTGAGCAATTATTTCAGTTTTATAAATGCTTGAAGTGAAAATTATTTATAAATTTACCGATTAAAATTATTTAGGAATTAAAAAACAAGATTATGAAAAAAGCACTACTATTCACTTTTACATTCTTTTTTGGCGCTAATTTGATGGCTCAAGTCGCACCAAACAAAGTACTTAATTCATCTAACAAGGCACTGATAAATGATAAAGTTATTATGAGTGGAGATGAGGTATTGAAAGATTTAATGCAAGCGACAAATACTGCAACTGCCGCTATGAGAATGGCAGCTCCAATTAATGAAGAAATTATAGGAAGTACAACCTATGATTTGCAAAGTAATGCAGCAGTCATGGATAGAATTTTACGTCATCATGATGGCACAATTTCTGTTGCTTGGACAAGAAGTAATGAATTTAATACTTCTTACACGGATAGAGGTACAGGCTATAATTTCTTTGATGGAACAGCCTGGGGAGTATTTCCATCAAATCGACTAGAATCTTCTAGATGTGGCTGGCCTTCTATGCTTGCAACTAGTTCTGGAAAAGAATTAGCAATTGCACATAATACCGCAAATTCTTATTTTCAAATGACCTATAGAGATACTATTGGTTCTGGTACGTGGACTGAGCAAATTGTATCTTCTCAAGATAGTCTTGGTCTATATCGTGATTTAGTTTGGAATCGTTCTACTATAGGAGGGTTGAATGGAGAAACAATTCATATGATTGGAGTTACTGCACCATCAGGACTCTCCGGAACTATCTACAATGGATTAGATGGAGCCTTATTGTATTATCGTTCTCAAGATGGGGGTATAACATGGGATATACAGGATATGCAATTGCCTACTATTGATACTTCAATGTTTACTGGATTCGGAGGAGATAGTTATGCGATTAAAGCACAGGGAGAAACTGTTTGTATTGCATCTTTTGGAGAATGGGATGATACATTCATTATGAAGTCAAATGATAATGGGACAACTTGGACTAAAACAATTGTGCTTGATTTTCCTGTTGACAAGTATGTAACAGACCAAGGCCTTGATATAGATAATGATGGGGTAATGGATACGTTGTATAGCACAGATGGTTCAGGATCATTATTACTTGACAATAATGGTATGGCACATGTTTTTGCAGGCAATATGAGAATTTTGGATGCAGATCTTGCTGATGCAAGTTCTTCTTATTTCCCTGGCACCAACGGATTATTATATTGGAATGAAAGTATTGGGCCAGACACTACTGGAGGACAGATCTCAAATTCTGTTTGGTGGTCTGATAATATGAGCATTATTGCAGGATCTGAAGATATGGATGGGGATAGCGTGTTAAACTTCCTGGATATAGCAACGTATTATTCTTCTCTTTCATCTATGCCTTCTTGTGGAATAGATGCTAATGGCACAATTTATGTTTCGTTCTCTTCTGTAATGGAAGGATACGATAATGGGGTTCAGAATTTCCGTCATCTAAATCTTATCAAATCTCATGATGGTGGTATGACTTGGACAGAGCCTGTTGATATTACACCAATAAGCCTTTTTCTAGGGATGGGAGAATGTGTTTTTGCTTCTATGAATAGAGATGTAGATGATAAAGTACGACTAGTTTATCAAAAAGATATGGAGCCAGGATTATGCGTAAGGGGAGATGAAGATGCGGTAGGTATGAATGACATTGTTTACCTAGAGGTAGATACTAACTTTATTGTTTCTGGAACAGACAACAATCCTATTGGTAATCAATTGAGTCTGGATCTTTATCCAAATCCAACAAAAAATCAAACAAACATCAATTTAACAATTGAGAAAACCTCAAAAGTTGTTATTCAAGTGGTAGATGTTTTGGGAAGAAATATATTTTTTAATTCTAAAACTCTTGCTGAAGGAAGTCATTTAGTGCTGTTAGATTTTGACGATTATGATGCTGGTGTTTATTACATTAACACACAAATTTCTGGAAAAACTTTTAGCAATAAATTAATTGTAACTAAATAGTTTTTTAGGAATAGTATTTATATTGAAAAGCCGAGTTAGCTCGGCTTTTTTATTTTATATCAAAAAAAGAATCTACCTTTAATAATTGGTTTGTAATAAAACCTTCTGCATATTGGCAATTGCTTTGCCTACCTAAATCTTGTGCTCTATATTTTACGCTTTCTAAGAATCCTATTTTGGAAATAATGGTTTCAGTTTCTTTTGATCTTTTGTCATAAAATTGAGTTTTATAGGCTTTTACACTTTGCAATTTTTTCTTCATTTGCTCACTGATGTCAATTACAAAATCGGGTTGTAAATGATTAAATTGTATGTAATGATAAATGGCTTGGGGTCGCCACACTTTTTGTCTAGTATCAATCTTTTCCAGTCCGGATAAAAAACAAGCGTCTACCACAAGATAGCAACCCCTTCCATGGTCAGGATGCCTATCAGTTGGAGAATTTGTAATTACAATCTCTGGTTGGTATGCTCGTATTTTTTCAATAAGGGCCAATTTGTTCATTTCCGAGTTTTCAAAAAAACCATCTTTGAAATTCATATTCTCACGCATTGCTACTCCCAATATTTCTGTGGCATTTTTGCACTCTTGCTTTCTTGTTTTAGCAGTTCCTCTTGTGCCTAATTCCCCATTAGTCAAATCAATGACGCCTACCTTCTTTCCTTCTTCTACTAATTTAATTACTGTTCCACCACAACCCAATTCTGCATCATCAGGATGTGCACCAAAAACCAAAACATCAATTTTCATTATTAGTAGTTTTAAAATTAAACTTTGCTAAAATAGCGGAAACCAACATTATCCCCAAAAGGTAATACACAAAAGAAGGAATTGGCATAGGATCTCCTGCAGCATAAGAATGTAATCCAGAAAGGTAATAATTCACACCAAAATAAGTCATAATGATAGACCAAATGCCAAAAGTCGATACTAAATTAAAAACATATCGGCTTTGCAAGGCAGGGATAAAGCGTAAATGCAAAATAATCGCATATACCAAAATACTTACCAATGCCCAAGTTTCTTTTGGATCCCACCCCCAATATCTTCCCCAAGATTCATTGGCCCAAATGCCACCCAAAAAAGTACCAATAGTTAGCATATACAAGCCTATTGTTAATGACTTTTCATTGATAATTGTTATCTCCTCACACACTAGATTTAATTTATTATTTTTAAAAAATTTCATCATAAATGTAAGCCAAAGTGCAAAAAGCCCTAGCATAGCGCCAAGTGCTAAAAACCCATAAGATGCTGTGATAATAGCAACATGGATCATCAACCAATAAGATTTCAAAACGGGTACTAGATTGCTAATTTCAGGATCTAACCAATTAAGGTGAGCCACCATTAATAATAAAGAAGAAACAATGGTAGTCGCCACCAATGTAAGAGATGATTTCTTGCTAAATAATATACCAGCAAATAGTGTAGCCCAAGCAATATATATCATAGATTCATAACCATTGCTCCATGGGGCATGTCCAGAAATAATCCACCTTACAATAAGCCCAATGCTATGCAGTGCAAAAGCACTAAATATAAGCCACTTTAAACATCTTACTAAAATATTGATCCATCTTCTTGAAGTGAAAATTTGTGCAATTACAAACATTAAAAGTAAGAGCCCTAACATGAAATAGCCCATAAACAATCTTGCAAAAACCTGTACATTATTATACATTACTTCCAATTCCGTTTTGTAAGTTGGAGGGATTACAACTTCTCCATATTTTTCTTGGAATTTTTGAATGTAGTTCAAAATTTCAGTTGCTGTTTCCCAATCATTATTTCCTTTTGCAGATTTTACAGCATTGAAATACATACTCATAATATTGGTGACAAAAAGGGAGTCGTTAGAGGAAAAAAGTGCATTCTTAGTATAAGGATGCCAGACATTATTACTGTCATTTACAAGTGGAAAAAGTCGTAAAAATCCACCACTAAAAATAAGATAGCAAAGATTTATTCTTTCATCAACTGCAATGATATCTTTATCAAATTTACCTCTGTTCTGAGGTTTTTTATTGTATGCCTCCTCTACAGATTTATTCAGTTTATAGCTTCCGTCTTCCTCAAATACTTGTATAAATGAGATTAATCCTTCTTCAGTATCCAAAATTGTTTTAAGTTTTGGGTCGGACACCTTGATGAGCGGGATATTGCCCCAAACTACTGGGTTGCTCATCATCCCAATCATTATTTGTGTTGCAGATTGTCCATATAAGTTTTGTTTTCTAGAAATCTTTCTGATAAATTCAGAGGATAAGGTGCTTAATGGTTTTACTCTCCCTCCATTGTCTTGCACTAATAGAAGTGCTGCTCTTTCCGCATGAGTAGCATCAATCAGATTTTCTTCAAGCAAACTATCTACATTAACATTCTTCTCCATTGCTTCTCCATTAAAAAATGAAAAGCCAAATGCTAAAATCAAAAAAAGTGTTTTTTGCTTCATATTCCTCAATCTCATACCGAGCATTTTAAACCTTGTATTTTTTAAGAAGAAGGTAAGTATAATGCCTAAAAACAAAAGTCCATAACCAACATAAGTGATCAAAGTACCCCACCAATCCTGATTTACCGACAGGATTGTGCCTTTTTCATCCTTATCATAAGAAGATTGAAAAAAGCGATATCCTCTATAATTTAATACATTGTTCATAAAAATCTTATGATTTGATATGTTTTGACCATCAATAACACTCACTTCAGAAGCAAATGATGAAGGACTCATAGATCCTGGATAACGTTCCAATTGAAAGTTTTTAAGCCTGATGTAAAATGGTGTTCTTAAATATTTTGCACCATATGAAATTGTAAAGTTTAATCCACCTAATTCAATTTTTCTTTTTGTACTTACAAAGCCGCTGCCACCAATCAATTCTACCCTTTTGCTTTCTCCATTGGAAAAGATATCTATAACAAGCGCGTCTTCTGCTCCATTTTCCATTTTTAGGTGTTTGCTTGCTAGAATAATTTTCCCCTTAGGATGGGTTTCTTTTATCACAAACTGCAAATTTTCAGATGAATACAACTTTCTTGTTTCTAAAGTATTTCTTTGGTTCTTAGCTAGAATTGCAGTACTTCTGTCTAGCATACTCATACTTTCAATATCTAAATTCGCTACCAACATCAAACTGTCATTAAAAAAAAGATTAATAGCGTTTTCGTGCGGATTGTTTAATGTAAAACTATAATTGTCAATTAATTTTCGTTCCCCCTCTGACAGAAAAATCGATTCCATTCCGTTTTCTCCTGGGACAATCAAATGAATAATAGGCACTCCATTTTCCACATTATTAATTAGTGAATCGGTTACATTTGGAATGAAATCAGCATATTGTATTTTGACATCATTATCCAAGAATTCAATAGGAATGGAAAAATGATTATTGCTAATTGGCGAAAGAAAAAGACGCTTATCATATTCGTATTGATAAGTTTTATCATCTACCTTAATTTGTAAATACAAATCTTCAGAAACAAAGCTATTTTCCATTTCTCCTTCTCTAATATGCATCATTCCTTCTGTGCCAATATATCTAGTAATTCCTGCACCAATTAGAATGACAATAAAGGCAAGATGATATGTCAAAATCGGTATTTTATTCCAGCTAAACATATGCTGTCTGAACAGTTGTAGTATTAAACTCAGGCATAAAAAAGCCAATATCAATTCTAGCCACCAAGCATTAAAAATCAAAGCTTTAGCAGTTCTAGTTCCAAAATCATTCTCAATAAAAGTAGCATAACCAATGGCAAAACCAAAAACAAACAGCAAAATTGCTGCAAAGTTCATGGAAGATAAAAAGTTAAAAAGTCGATTAATCATTTGGAAATTATTAGTTTGCAAAACTATAATTTTGTTTGCTTAAACCACTATTTTCGTTTCAAATTATGCAGAAGATTATTTTAATAGGATCAGGAAATGTAGCACATCATTTGGCTACAGCCTTATATGACGTGGGGCACCAAATTCTGCAAGTAATTAGCCAAAGCAAAAAAAATGCAGCAGCATTGGCTCAAAAAGTAAATGCAGATTCTGAAACAGATTTAGAAAAAATAAAAAAAGCTGATTTTACCATTGTAGCCGTAAATGATGATGCAATTGCTGAAGTTGTAAGTAAAATTCATAATATGCCTATTGCCCATACTTCCGGTAGTGTGAGTATAGAGAATGTTGGGGTATTATATCCAGTACAAACTTTAAGTAAAGAAGTTGCTTTAAATATAAAAGAAGTGCCTTTTTGTGTTTCGTCTACAGATAAAGTCTTTGAAAAAGTCTTATTAAATGTTGCAAAAAGTATTTCAAAAAAAGTAGTTCAAATTGAACAAGAGCAGAGAAAGACTTTGCATTTAGCAGCAGTTTTTGCTTGTAATTTTCCCAATCATATGTATGCAATTGCAGAACAGTTGTTAGCAAAATCAAATTTAGATTTTGAACTGCTAAAACCATTAATAACTGAGACGGCAAATAAGATCACTTCCAATGCTCCAAAAGATGTGCAAACAGGCCCTGCCAAAAGAAAGGACTTGCAAACTATAAACAATCATGTGAATTTGTTAGATAATGAAGATTTGAAGAAGATATATAAATTGATTACATACCAGATCCAAAAAGAAAAGTAGGATGGAAAAATTACTTGCCTTTTTACAACTTATTCGTTACAAAAATCTTTTAATAGTCGCACTTAGCCAATATTTTATTCGCTTCTCGCTTACTGAAACTTTTTTACCTTTTCCTGCACTTTCCAAATTTCAATTCTTGCTTTTTGTAATCACTACCATTTTCATCACAGCTGCTGGCTACATTATTAATGATATTTATGATGTAGAAACAGATATCATTAATAAAAAACAGCATTTGATAATTGGGCAGAAAATAAAGGCCAAGACGGCAATTATTTTTTATTCGATTTTTAATGCAATTGCACTTTTGCTAGGTATTTATTTATCAATAGTTATCGGCAGACTACTTTATAGTTTGGTTTTTATTTATTGTATTTTCTTTTTGTGGCGTTATTCCAAGTCCATGAAAAAAGCATTTTTAATTGGCAATTTACATGTAGCAATTCTTACTGCTTTGGTATTTATTAATATTGCACTTTTTGATATTATTCCTAATATTCATTTTCGAGGAAATGAAAGTGGAATAATGATTTTAAAAATCATTTTAGTGTATGCACTTTTCTCATTTTTACTTACCCTAGTTAGAGAATTTGTAAAAGATTCGGAAGACAAAGAAGGCGATATGGCAATCAATGCGAAGACGCTAGCCATAGTGATGGGCAACAAAAAAACCAAAATCATTTCATTGCTTTTGAGCTTTATTGTAGCAATTATTATTTTAGCTTGGCAATATTTTCAATATCAGATAATCTCACTTGGCAGCATAAAATGGGATGGGGAAATTTATGAGTCTGTACTTATTTGGGGAACGGATAAATTTGCTATTATTTATACTGCAATTTTGCAAACTGTAATAATGATTTTTATATTAAAACTATATAAAGCAAAAACAAAGATTGACTTTTATCATCTTAGCCAGTTCAACAAAATAATTATGTTATTAGGAATTTGCTCAATTCCATCTTTCACTTATTTCTATTTGCAATAGGATGTTAGCCAAAAAACTTAAAAACAACAAAATTATTTTGGGCTCCGCCTCTACTAGAAGGCAAGAGTTGTTACACTTATTAGGCTTAGATTTTGAAATAAGAATAAGTAATAAAGATGAGCAATTTGATGAAGAACTTCCTCCAGAGAAAATCGCAATCTTTTTGGCTAAACAAAAATCAGAATCATTAAAAAACACAATTGAAGATGATGAAATTTTAATAACTGCAGACACTATTGTTACAAAAGCGGGTAAAATATTAAACAAACCAAATAATGAAAAAGAAGCTTTTGAGATGCTATCATTTTTGTCTAATGATGTGCATGAAGTAATTACAGCTTGTTGTATTGCAAATCATAAAAAAACAGAATCCTTTTCAGTAAAAACAAAAGTGTTTTTCAAAAAACTGGCTAATGAAGAAATCAATTTTTATATTAAAAACTATAAACCATTTGATAAGGCTGGGGCATACGGTATTCAAGAGTGGATTGGCTTAATAGGAATTAAAGAAATTCAAGGATCTTATTTTAATGCGGTTGGCTTGCCAATGCAAAAATTATACCAAACACTAATACAATTTGTTGCAGAATAGCGTTATCGGTCTACATTTTGTATTTTTGGCGAATAAAAATCTGAATTATGAAAAAAACAAGTAGCGTTTCGGTTACCATTTTTCTTTTATGTTTCTTTTTACTTCAAGCCTGCATTCCCATGCGAAAAGTAGTTTATATGAAAAACAATCCGATTATCGAAAAGGAAATTAACACCTCTCCACCTGTACATCATTTAGAGATTGGGGATGTCTTATTTGTGCGAATTATTAGCCAGAATGATAAAACTCATGAATTTTTTAATGTAGAAACCAACACCAATTCTTCTATAAATAATACTTCTATGGCAAGTTTGTATTTGAATGGTTCTACCATTAATAGTGCTGGAATAATAGAAATTCCTGTAATAGGGGAGATCTACTTATTAGGACAAGATTTGGAACAGGCAAAAAAATCTATACAAAAAACTGTTGATGAATACCTGAAAGATGCTATTGTGATTGTCAAATTAACAAATTTCCAAGTTACTATTTTAGGAGAGGTTAAAAATGCTGGAACATTTCCTGTATTCAAAGAGAGTCTGACCGTTTTTGAAGCATTAGCTATGGCGGGAGATTTGACCGATTATGCTAATCGGCAAAAAATAAAAATAGTCAGAACACATAAAAACAAAAAGAAAATCAATCTAATAGATCTAACCGATCAGCAATTATTATTATCTGATTTTTATTACCTTAGAAATGATGATATGATTTATGTGGAGCCATTAAAATATAGAACATTTAGAAAATCACAATCGCAAGTAGTCCTTTCTGCACTTACTACCTTAGCACTAGTAGTGAATGTACTTTTAAAAATAAACGAATAAATTGATAGAAAATAAAAATACTACTAAGTTACAAGAAGAAACAATAGATTTAAAAGCAATACTCATTAAGTATGCACACTATTGGTATTATTTTATTATCTCAGTTTTGTTTTGTCTTTTTATCGCCTTTTTACACAACAGATATTCCAAACCCATTTATAGTGTGTCATCTACTTTACTCATTCGGGATGATAGCAATCCCCAACTAGGCGCTGAAAATTTATTAGAGGGCTTAGAGATATTTAGTGGAAGGACAAATCTAAAAAATGAAATTGCGTTACTTAATTCTTATTCTATAACCAAGCAAGTAGTGGAAGAATTAGGACTTGGGACTAGTTATTTTGCTCATGGGAAGATACTTACCTCATCACTCTTTGACAACCTTCCATTTTTAGTAACTGTGGATTCCACCCACCTTCAACTTACAAGTAGAGATTTTTATGTTTCGGTTTTAAATGAACGCCAATATGAATTAAGTGTGAGTTCAGATAATCAGCATGCCTATAATATAAGTGTCAGGAAATTTGATAAGAACTTAGATATGGAGGTTTCTATGGAAGAAACTTATAAGTTTGGTCAAACTGTAGAAAGTGAACATTTTTCTTTTATCATAAATAAAAATACTAACTATTTTCCAAGTATAGATGACAAGAATAATTATTCTTTTGTGCTTCATGATATCAGAACACTTTTAGATAGATATGTAAAAAATACAACAATCAACCCAATTAATAAAGATGCATCAGTGCTGAAACTAAATATAAAAGGAAATTCTCCCGCAAAGAACATTGCTTATTTAAATAAATTAATGGAAATTTATATAAATAATGGATTAGATGAGAAAAACAAAATGGCAAGCAATACGGTTGAGTTTATTGAAGGGCAACTTATTAGCGTTAGTGATTCTTTAAGTTTAATTGAGTCAAGTTTGGAAGAATTTAAGTCCAAGAACCCTAATTTAGCTGTCACTTATGAGGAGTTTGGTGCTTTTTATCAAATCCAAAAACTATACAATGATTTATCTGTGCTTGAAACGCATCACAAGTACTATGAGTCTTTATTGACTTATGTGCAGGAAAATGAGAATAATGAAAAAATTGTTGCGCCTTCCTCTTTAGGGATTAACGACCCCTTACTTTCAAGTTTAATTGGAAGACTATCTACCTTGTATGCTGAACAAGAAGAAGTTAAACTTACTTCCCATAAAAAAAATCCAAGGCTGATTTCTATAGAATCTCAGATCAACAATCTTAAAAAGAATCTTATTGAGAATATCAACAATATTATTAAATCTAGTGTGATTAGTAAAAATGAACTCAGAGCAAGAATAAAAGGCTTTGAAACAGAAATAGAAACTCTGCCAAAATCTGAAAGAGATTATGTGTATTTGCAGAGAAAATTTACTTTGAGCGAGAACATTTATAAATACTTATTGGAGAAAAAAGAAGAAGCTAAGATTGCAAAAGCGGGCAATGTATCTGATCATAAAGTTATTGATTTCGCAAGGTTAGACAGTAAAGAGCCTATCTCACCTAAAAAAAATCTAGCTTATTTTATTGCTCTTGTTTTAGGTATAGCGGTTCCAATGAGTGTGATTTCATTAAGAGACTTTTTTAATAACACAATTAGAAGTAGATCGGATATCACAGACTCTACATCTATTCCAGTCCTTGGGCTTATTGGTCATAGTGATAAACCGACTAATCTTGTGGTGCTGAATAATCCTAAATCTGCAATGTCAGAATCATTCCGATCAATAAGAACTAATATTCAGTATTTAGCTGCTGAAAAAGAGAAAAAAGTCATTGCCATTTCGTCTTCAATAGGAGGAGAAGGGAAAACATTCTGCAGTATAAATTTAGCTTCTGTATTTGCACTTGCAGGACATAAAACAATCCTTATTGGAGCTGATTTAAGAAAACCTAAAATTCATGAAGATTTTAATGTTGACGATAAATCTGGATTAAGCACATTTCTGATAAATAAATGCTCACTTAGTGAGATTATTCAAAAAAGTCAAGTAGAGAATATGGATATTATCACTTCAGGGCCAAGTCCTCCAAATCCTGCAGAACTGCTTGAGAATCCAAAAATGGATGAGTTTATTCAGCAGTTACAAAAAACTTACACCTATATATTTATTGATACCCCGCCTATTGGCTTGGTTACTGATGGGGTGAGTTTAATGAAATATGCAGACATTAATCTATATATGGTCCGCCATAAGTATTCAAAGAAAAAGATGTTATCTATTGCAAATACACTTTTTGAGAGTAAAAGAGTAAATAATTTGAATATTATAATCAATGACTTCCAACATACTCAGAATGCTTATGGGTATGGATACGGTTATGGATACGGCTATGGTTATCGCTATAGTGATGGTTATGGGTATTATGAGGAGGATGAAAAAGCATAAATACAAAACTAATTTTTTATAATTTCTATTATAATCTCTTTAGTTTTAACAGTTTTGCAAAAAAATAAAAGTCGTAAAAAAGAAGAAAAAAATACTCCTGCTGCTTGTATTCAAGATTTACAATTTCTCGGAGAATTTGGAGGCGTAAATCCTTCATTTTCTGATTCTTCCACTTTTTCTTATTTAGCTGAAAAAAATGGGACTTTCTGATGGTTTAGTATTTATCTCTATTGGGTTAGATAACGATATTGATAAAACCTATCATAAGAGTATGATTACTTGTATGAAAAAAAGTAGGAATCTTCTAAAAAATACTTTTTTATCTTTACCATCTTAAATTTTAAACCACTAAGATGACGGATAAAAAAACACCTTA
This sequence comes from Bacteroidota bacterium, assembly GCA_036337275.1. GTDB lineage: Bacteria > Bacteroidota > Bacteroidia > Flavobacteriales > BACL11 > DUAL01. Next base: position 25,669 of record JAYZEM010000005.1, read on the forward strand.
CTTTCTTGCATTATTACCCATCTTGTTGCTAATTAGTTTACTAGCTTACAATGTGTTTTTATATGGAGACAATTCTTTATCAGGAGCAAACCAATTGGCGTTATTATTAGCTGGTGCATCAGCTGCAATAATTGGTGTTAAATATGGAACTACCTGGGAAGTCATAATTTCTGGAATTACTAAAAGTATCAGCTCAACTACTCCGGCTCTTATTATTCTATTACTTATTGGCTCGTTAGCTGGCACTTGGCTTTTAAGCGGTATTGTTCCTGCAATGATTTATTATGGACTACAAATTTTAAGTCCTAAAATCTTTCTCTTGGCAACATGTGTTATTTGCGCTATCGTTTCTCTTGCTACAGGAAGTTCTTGGAGTACTATTGCAACTATTGGTATTGCTCTTATTGGTGTTGGTCAGGCTCTGGGTTTTTCAATGGGCATAACAGCTGGCGCTATTATATCCGGAGCTTATTTTGGAGATAAAATGTCTCCTCTATCAGACACTACCAATCTTGCTCCAACTATGGCAGGAACAGATTTATTTACTCATATTCGGTATATGATGTATACAACTATACCTTCTTTTATTATTACGCTTATTCTTTTTGTGATTATAGGCCTCAATTACCAAGTTCATACTTTGTATGATGTAAATGATTTACTAATAGCTATTGAAAACACATTTACTATAAACGGTTGGTTATTTCTTGTTCCCGCCCTAGTTATTATGTTAATCGTGAAAAAAATAGCGCCTATTCCTGCACTTTTAGCTGGTACACTTGCAGGAGGTTTGTTTGCTGTTATGTTTCAGCCAAATATTATTTTATCTGTAAGTGAAGAAGATGTCTTTTCGATGAAAGCATCATATCTAGCGATTATAAATGCAATGGGCAACGAAATTACTATCTTTACTGAGAATGAAATGATAAATGAGTTATTATCTACAGGAGGAATGTATGGGATGCTAAATACCATTTGGCTAATCATTTGCGCAATGATCTTTGGAGGAACTATGGAAGCAACTCATTTACTACGGAGAATAAGTGAGCCAATTCTTCAGTTAGCAAACAGCACAGGCTCTTTAGTGGCTACAACTGCAGGCACTTGTATATTCTTTAATATTACTGCATCGGATCAATATTTGTCAATTGTTGTCCCAGGCCGAATGTTTGCAAACGCCTATAAAGAAAAAGGATTAGCTTCAGAGAATCTAAGCAGAACATTGGAAGATTCAGGAACAGTTACTTCTGTCCTTATTCCCTGGAATACTTGTGGAGCAACACAATCTGCTATTTTAGGGGTCACAACTTTTACCTATTTGCCGTATTGTTTTTTTAATATTATTAGTCCATTTATGACCATTGCTTACGCTTATTTAAGAATCAAAATTAAACACTTAAACAATAGGTTTTGATAGCATAAGATTTTTTTCTAATCATTGAAAAAAGAATAATATATAATAGTATATTTGCATCTTATATAATTGGCAATTCAAAAACTTCAATAACAGAGAAAATTACAATTGAATAAACAATAAAAACAACAAACAATGAAAAAAACTCTACACATCACAACATTTATGTTAGCTTCACTGCTTTCATTTGGACAGCTTTCTATAAATTCTTTTCAGGTAGAAAGTAAAGCAACTACAAAAGTAAGTCCAATGCCAGAGATAAAATCAGCAAATCCTTTTTGGTCAGAAGATTTTGCAAACGGTATTCCAACTACTTGGACTAATTCAACTGCACCTTGGGTGTACAGAGGTCCTAGCACTAACCCAGGAATAACTACAGGAAGTCAGGGAGCTTATGGAACCAACAGCGGCACAATTACTTCTTCAACACCTACAAATGGTTTTATAATCTTTGACTCAGATTATTATGACAATAATGGTGTTGTTGGTGCATTTGGCACAGGCATGTATCCAACGCCACATAATGGAGAATTAATGACTGATGTAATTGACTTGTCTATGTATTCAGATGTTATGATTAGAATGAACAGTTATTTTAGAACCTTTGCTGGTCAAGCTTTTGTTAGATTCTATGTTAATGGAGTGCTTGATTCCGAGGTGCAAGTCCATGCAGATCTTGATGTTAATGATTCAAGTCCTGATGATGGTGTTGCTCTTGTTCGTTTTCCAAATACAGTGCCTGGAAATTCAAATGTACAGATGGCTTTTATTTTTGAAGGCACTACGAATCTTGTGAATAGTATGGGTGGGTATTATTTTTGGATGCTTGATGATATTGAACTTATTGAAACACCAGCACATTTAATGACTGTAACTGATGTTAAACATGGTGGCTGGAATTCTATTCCTGTATCTCAAGGATTTAGTATGGACTATACCTTTAAGCCACTTATTCAGTCTAATGCTAATCCTTATACTTTTGAAATGATTCTTGCGAATATTGGTGCTGATGATTTGACAGGTGCTCGAATGAATATTGAAGTATATGATGATATCAATATGCAAGTTTTTTCATCTAACTCAGTTGCTAATACATTAGTAACTCTTGATACAGCCTTGTATGTTGCGCAACAAACTTATGCGCCTGCAAATATGGGAATATACAATATGCGATTCTGGGGAAGTTCAGATAGTATTGCTTATACCGATACCACTTATATGCAAGCTATTATTACTGATTCAGTTTATGGAAGAGATTATGGAAATCCTGCAGGAAGTTGGAGAGTTGGAAGACAATGTGGAGGTTTGCAAGTTGGTAATATATTTGATGTATATGCTACTGATGATTTGACTTCTGTTTCTGCTTATGTAGCCGATTATTCAGTTGCTGGCGCAACAATGTTTGGGGTATTGTATGAAGTAGACACTACTTCAAGTCCAATGAGTTTTATTTTTTTAGATCAAACAGATAATTATACAATCCAAACTGCTGATATAGATGCTTGGGTAACTATTCCTTTTAATTCAGCAATATCTATTGACCCTCAATTGGGTCAGCAATATATGATTGCAATTGGTGGATATGCTCATCCAATTGACACTTTTGGCATTAGTGTTTCTGGAGAGGCAGAAGTTACCATGTCAAGAATTCAAGATAATGGTTGTAATTTAGGAAGTCAAGGTTTTGGTTATTGGTACTGGGTGAGCGAAACGCCAATGGTTCGTATGAATTTTGGTACACCTTCGATACCTGCATCTATTAAGGAAACTTCTTTTAATGAAAACTTGAGTATTTACCCTAATCCTACAAACGGGATATTCACAGTTGAAATACGTGATGTGCAGACGGATGTTTACACCATTAAAGTTACAAATGTACTTGGCCAAATGATATTTGAAAGCACCAATTCAATCAATGGTATTTATAAAGAAAATATTGATTTGTCTGCTTTCCAAAAAGGAGTTTATCTAATTGGAATTAATAATTCAACAACTACAATAACTGAAAGGATTATTGTTGAATAACAAATAAAGGTATTGTTTATTTTGAAAACCCCTTCCTTTGGCAGGGGTTTTTTTATATCAAAAATTTAATTTAAGTTTGCTATCTAATCTAAAAAAATAAATCATGACTAGAACACTACTTCTTTTTGCCTTTTTGTTTTCCACATCACTAATGGCACAACAAAATTCTCCTGACGGAATTCAAACAAATAAAACTATACAACAAGTTCCACTGCTGTATAAAAGTCAAACACCTATTTGGTCAGAAGATTTTGCAAATGGATTCCCAGCAAGTTGGAGCACTTACACCAATAATGCATCAGGAGGAATTGCGACTTGCCCTTGGAAACATTCTTTTGTAGGATCTTGGGGATATTGGAATTCTAATCAGGGAACATCCCCCTCTTCTGCTATAAACTCCACAACTGCTGCAAATGGCTTTCTGATTTCCGACCCTGATTCTGCAAATCATTGGAATTACGGACAACCTTCCGGAACTACTTATGAGTATATGGAGTCATACTTTACTACCAATGCAATTGACTTATCAGGATATCCAAATGTGAGTTTGGAATTCCAACAAACATTTAGATTTAATAACGGTTTGAATTTAAAAGTGTCAATAAGCACTGATAGTGTAATGTGGACAGATTATAATGTGCAAGGCAATGCAACCAATAATACTCAATCTCCAGATCCGCAATTTGTTAGTTTAAATATATCAGCCATTGCAGGGAACGACTCTACTGTATACATTAGAATTGGATGGGAAGCTAGGGTATACTATTGGATGATTGATGATATGCAAATAATTGAAACGCCAGCAAATAGATTAGAATTATTGGAAGCAAACCATGGAGGCTGGTATACTACTCCAACTACTCAAGGTTATGCATTAGGCTATAAATTTTACCCTATAAATCAAGCGATTGCCAATCCTTATAAATTTGAAGGAGTTGTTGCCAACCTAGGAGCACTAACCCAAAATACAAGGCTAAATGTAGAAGCAATTGACGATATTGGTACTTCTGTTTTCTCTTCAACAAGTAATGATACGTTACTTGCTACAATGGATACCAATATATTTCTTACCAATAATGCCTTTACTCCAACAAATACAGGCCTGTATAATTTTTATACATGGAGCACTTCCGATTCTACTCAAACAGATACGATTAATACTTCTTCAATTGTGACAGATAGTATTTATGGGCGTGATTTTGATAATTATCAATCTTATTGGAGAGTTGGGCGAAATTGTGGAGGAATGGTTCTTGGCACTTATTATGATGTTTATGATACAGATAATCTTACTTCTATCTCGGCTTATGTGTCACCAATTTCAGTTCCTGGCGCAGAGATTTATGCAGCCGTTTATGAAATTGATGCAGCAGGTGGCTTGAAAATTTGGCTCAGTCAGTCAGATAATTATACAATTCAAACTGCAGATTTGGATAATTGGGTAACTTTTGAGATTCCTGGAGGAATTAACCTTCAAGCAGGGACGACTTATATGGCAGCCATTGGTGGTTATGCGCACCCTATTGATACTTCTGCTATTGGCGTTTCTGGTGAGGCTTGGTCAAGTACTTGTTATATTCAAGATAATGGTTGTAATATTGGCAGTCAAGCCTTTGGAGATTGGTATTGGATAAGCAAAGTACCAATGATAAGAATGAATTTTGGTAATGTTTGGACAACAGGAGTTTCAGATAATGATTTTGGAAAAAATATCAGTGTTTATCCTAATCCTACATCTGATAAATTCACCATTGAGCTTAACAATAATAAAGCTGAAAAAATTTCAATTTCTATTAAAAGTGTTTTAGGAAAAACTATCTTTATGAAACAACAATCCATTGCTATTGATGCAAAGCAAGTGATTGATATTTCTCCTTTTGCAAAGGGAATTTACTTATTGGAAATAACTAATGATGACGGAAGGTTTTCAGAACAGTTAATAGTTGAATAATCTGATGAAAACAGCAGTTCTATTATCAGGATGTGGCGTGTATGATGGCACTGAAATTCAAGAAGCTGTCTTTACACTCTTGTCTCTTTCCCAAAACAACTTAGAGTATGTCTGCACTGCACCAAACATTAAGCAGCACCATGTACTTAATCATACAAATGGAGAAGAAATACAAGAAGGAAGAAATGTGCTTTTTGAATCAGCTCGTATTGCAAGAGGAAAGATTATCTCATTAAATGAACTAGATTTCAATACAATTTCCTCTCTAGTAATTCCAGGAGGATTTGGTGCAGCTAAAAACCTAAGTAGTTGGGCTTTTAATGGTACTGATGGGGATGTAGTGCAAGGAGTAAAAGAATTAATCTTGCATTGTGTTGATAATAAAAAGCCAATTGTTGCACTTTGTATTTCCCCTACACTTATAGCAAAATCATTAGAAGGAAGCAATTATGTAGCAGCATTAACATTAGGAACAACAACTGAAAATTCAGAATACAATATTGCTGAAATTCACCAAGCAATAAAAAGCATTGGCGCAAATGCTAATGAAAAAACAATCAATGAGATTTGTGTAGATGATAATTTAAAAATCATTTCAGCTCCTTGTTATATGATGGACGCAAATGTAGATGAAGTTTATCAAAACATTAAATTGGCTATTAATCAACTTAAGCAGTTCTTAAAATAAAAAACCCTGCAGTTGCAGGGTTCTTGTCAAATTTGTGGTGCCACCAGGAATCGAACCGGGGACACAAGGATTTTCAGTCCTTTGCTCTACCAACTGAGCTATGGCACCAACCTAAATAAGGCTGCAAATTTAATCGTTTTTTTCTTTTAGAGAAATATTTTTTTGTTTTCATCTGCTCCCCCTTCTAATTGTTTAATTTTGCCCTCAAATAATTTTAATGAATTTAGTTATAGATATAGGAAACACTAGTATTAAGGCCGCTTTGTTTGATGATAATAAAATGATAAAACATCACACTTTTCTTAAATTAAGTTTAAAGGAATTGATTACCTTTACTGATGATTATCAAGTTCCAAAAACAATTATTTCATCTGTACAAAAGCAAAATCAAATGACAGAAGAAATAGTACGTCATTTTAATGCACTTTATTTCTCACACAAAACAGCAATTCCAATTTCATCTAATTATAAAACGCCAGAAACCTTAGGAACAGATAGAGTAGCAGCTATTGTTGGTATAAACAATGAATACCCAAATCAAAATGCACTCAGTATAGATGTGGGAAGTTGTATTACGTATGATTATTTTATAAAGGAATCCTATCTAGGAGGTCGCATCAGCCCAGGATTAAAGATGCGCTTTGATGCCTTACATCACTTTACAAATCAACTCCCTGAACTAAGCATCTCGGACACACATTTTACAATCGGCATCGATACAGATTCTTCTATTATTGCTGGTGTACAACAAGGTGCACTTGAAGAAATAGACACAATTATCTATAACTTTAGAAAAGAAAATCAGGATGCAATCGTTATTCTGAGTGGAGGAGACTATAAATTCTTTGAAAAACACTTAAAAAATAGCATATTTGCAGACCCTTTTATTGTACTAAAAGGGCTTAACACAATTCTTAAATTCAATGCCAAATAATAAATTCTTTCTTTTTCTTGTTTTTTCATTTCTCATTGCAATAAATTTATCGGCTCAGAATCAGCAGAATTCTGCTTATTCTCGTTTTGGGATAGGGGATATGCAATCCAATATTTTACCCGAATATGCTGCAATGGGAGGTAGTGCTGTCGCTAGTTTTAATTCTAGCATTATAAATCCTTATAATCCAGCTTCATATTCAGCATTCAAGCCAAATTCATTTCTTTTTTCTACTGGAGGACAGCATCAAACAACCAAAATGCAAACTACTAGTTTAGAACAAATAACAAACAATTCTACTTTTTCACATTTAGTTTTAGGATGTCCAATTTCCAAAAAAATAGGAGTTAGTGCAGGACTTTTTCCATATAGTAATATTGGGTACAATATAGAAGACAATCAAGTTCATCCAGATTTAGGAGGTATTAATTTTACTTATACAGGAGATGGCGGTCTAAATATAATGTATGTCGGGCTAGCCTATCAATTGAATGAAGCCCTTTCAGTTGGTGCAAATGCTAATTATCTTTTTGGAGGCCTCAATAGAAACAAGAGAGTAATTTTTTCAGATGAACAAATCTTTAATACACGTAAAACAGCTAGTATTTCTGTAAAAGGATTCTTCTATCAATTAGGCTTGATGTATAATAAACAAGTTAATGAGAAAACACATCTTACAATAGGAGCGAGTGCCAACAATAATGCTGAAATTTCTGCAAAAAGAACCGTACTAACAGAAACTTTTCAGTTACAAAGTAACATCTATGAAGTGGTAAAAGACACCACAGAAAATTCTTCAACTGGATTTACAGAGGCTATGGTGTTGCCAAAAAATATTTCTACTGGAATTGCAATAGAGATGGATAATAAGTGGTTGCTAATGGCAGATTATTCAATACAAGACTGGACAAATTATCGTTTATTTGGAGAGTCCGATTCATTGGCAAATAGCATGCGTTTCTCAGCAGGCCTTCAATTTACTCTTGATCAGGGTGCTATAAATAAATATTGGAAACTTATAAAATTCCGATTTGGAGGGAAGTACGAGCAATCCCATTTGCAGTTATATAATACCCAACTCAATGAGAAAAGTGTCAGTTTCGGTTTAGGATTACCTTTATTAAAAACAAAATCAGAAATCAACCTCTCAATAGAGGCAGGAGAAAGAGGTACAACAAATAATAATTTAATAAAAGAACAATTTTTGCGTTTTCAAATAGGGCTAAGCCTTAGCGATATTTGGTTCGTTAAAAGAAAATACGATTAAAGATGAAGAGAAATTTAGCTATTTTATTCTGTATTTTGTTTTTATCTGATGGGGTAGAAGCACAGAATAAATATGGAGCGGATAGTGTGAATTGCGTGATAAACCTTTCCCTTTATAGAGAGTATTATAAGCAAAAAAATTATGATGACGCCCTCAAATCATGGCGGTGGGTTTATAATAATTGCCCCGCATCAAGCAGAAATATTTTCAAAAATGGCCCAACCCTAATCAAATACATGATCAAGAAGCATCCTGAAAATAAGGCAGCCTATACCGATACCCTTATGATAATTTATGATAAGAGGGTTCAATTTTTTGGAAAAGAAGGATATGTGCTTGGCAGAAAAGGAGCCGATTTAATTAAACATGCTCCTGATAGATATGAACTGGCTCATGCAATATTATCAAAGTCAATTGATTTGCAAGGCAATCAATCAGAAGCAGGAACATTGTTAGCTTATTTTAAGGCAACTACCTTATTGGAAAAAAATTCGAAAACAGATAAACAATCAGTTTTGGAAAGTTATGCAAGGGTTGCAGCAATCTCAGATCACAACATCAGTAACACTTCAAAAAAAGACAAATATATTCAAGCTGCTAATATTATTGAATCACTTTTTGCTCCATATGCAAATTGTGATGATTTGGTTAGTATTTTTTCTACAAAGTTTGATGCTTCTACAGAAGATATAGATTTTTTAACAAGAATAACTAAACTTTTAGACAGCAAGGAATGTAACAATAACCAACTATATTTTGATGCTGCTACTAGACTACATGAACTTGCTCCTTCTGCACTTTCTGCAAGTAAAATGGGAAAGCTAAATGTTGTAAAAAAGAATTATGCTGTTGCAGTAGAGTATTTTAAGCAAGCGGTAGAATTGGAAGAAGATACAAATACAAAGGCAAGATATTATCTTGAATTAGCGGATGCATATCGGATATCTGGCTCCTATTCTACAGCAAGAATGACGGCTTTCAAATCAGCAGAATTACGTCCTGATTGGGGAGAACCATATTTTAGTATTGCTAATATTTATATCTCTTCCACTAGCAAATGTGCTTCATCCAATTTTGAAAAGGAATCCGTTTATTGGGTTGCAGTAGATAAATTCATTAAGGCAAAATCAGTAGATGCTTCACTTACCGAAAAAGCCAATAAAGCCATTGCCACCTATTCAAGATATTTTCCGAATACAGAAAGCTGCTTTTTTAATGGAGTTGAATCCGGCCAAACTTATAACGTTGAATGTTGGATAAATGAAACGACTAAAGTAAGAACAAGAGATTGAAAAAAGTAGCCGGTATAGTTTGCTTGCAATTCTTTGCATTTTGCTTTTTATTTTCTTGCACTAATGACCCAAAAGAAGTAGAGCCCTTTGTAAGTATTGAAGGCCTACCAATAGAGGTAATGAAAAAAGCAGAATTGCGGTATACCGAAAAAGGAAATATCAAAGTAAAAATTGTAGCAGAAAAAATTGAAAGATACCCCAATAAAAACCCATCTGTATATTTTTCAGAAGGAGTTCTTGTGTATTTTTATAACGATTCTACAAGCATAATATCTATACTTACAGCAGATCAAGCTTCCATTGATGATAAGAATCAGCAGATGATAGCACAAGCAAATGTTGTGTTGATTAATCAAAAGCAAGAAAAACTCAATACAGAACAACTTATATGGGATGAGAAGTCTAATCTTATTTTTACCAAGAAAGCAGTGCGCATCTCAACAGAAGATGAAGTAATTTTTGGTGACGGATTTGAATCGAACCCTGATTTTTCTAGCTATAAAATTACAAATGTAAGAGGAAGTATCAATATCAAACAAAGCAATGATAGTTTGATTAAATGATTTTTCCTTAACTTTACCAGATAAATGTATTTTTATTTCATAATCCTTACGATTTTGTTTTCTGCTTTTTTTTCAGGAATGGAAATTGCATTTGTTTCCTCCAATAAGTTAAAATTAGAATTGGATAAAAAGTCAAATAGTTTTACTTCTAGAATTATATCAGTTTTTACAAAAGAGGAATCTAGTTTTATTGTAACTATGCTTATTGGAAACAATATTGCACTAGTAATCTATGGTTTGCTTATGGCAGAGTTATTAGAAGAAAATATACAAACCTTAGTCAACTCTTCTTTTCTTGTTTTTATATTACAAACTGTAATTTCTACACTCATCATCTTAGTTTTTGCAGAATTTATTCCAAAAGCAATTTTCAGAATCAATTCCAACAATATTTTGAAATTTTTTGCCTTACCGCTAATGATTACTTATTTGTTACTTTATCCTATCAATTTATTGATGATCACCATTTCAAAATGGGCAATTAAGATACTATTTAAAGTTAAAATTGATGAAGGACAGAGGTTATTTGATAGAATAGATTTGGATGCCTACTTAAATATGTTGAAAACAGAGGAAGACGATAATATGGAGGTTGAAATGTTGCAGAATGCACTTGAACTTACTACCATAAAAGCTAGAGAGTGTATGATACCAAGAACCGAAATTGTTGCTGTTGAGGTTGACACCTCAATTGCACTACTCAAAGAGAAATTCATTGAATCTAAACTTTCTAAGATACTTGTATACAAAAATGATATTGACAATATAATTGGCTATGTACATTCTTTAGACTTATTTCGCAAACCAAAATCTATCAAATCCATTTTAATGCCTATCCCCATTGTTACAGAAACAATGGTAGCAAGTGAATTGCTCGAACTCCTAATTAAGAAACAAAGAGCAGTAGCAGTAGTGGTTGACGAATACGGAGGCACTTCAGGTATGGTTACAGTTGAAGATGTAACAGAAGAAATTGTTGGTGAAATAGAAGATGAACATGATGCAGAAACGCTCATTGATGAAAAAATTGATGACAAAACATTTCTTTTTTCTGCAAGAACAGAAGTGGATGCAATAAATAAAAAATACGAATTGAACTTGCCGACATCAGAAGAATATGAAACTTTGGCAGGCTTGTTGCTTCATTTTCATGAAGACATTCCAGAGGTTGAAACGGTAATCAAAATTGGTAGATTTAATTTTGTCATAAAACAAGTAAACGACAGAAGCATTCAACTCATGCAAATTCATATTAATTAACAAAAATCGCTTCTTACAAATTAGCTAAAATTCTCTAATAAATTGTATATTCGCCACCTCAAAAAAACAAATTAACATATGGCTACATTAGGAAGTATTAGAAGGCGGTCGACACTATTGATTTTGGTAATAGGCGTGGCAATGCTTGCCTTTATTTTAACCGATTTTATGCAATCCACAAGAAGTGGTGGCGGTGGCGGATTCTTTATTGGTGAGGTTGCAGGAGAAGAATTATCGATTCAGCATTTTGAAGAAAGAGTGCAAAAAGGAACAGAAAACTGGAAAAACTCAAACCCTAATTCTACATTAAACCAGAGCACATTAGCTCAGATAAGAAATGCCATTTGGGATGAATACATCAAAGAACTCTTAATGAATGCTGAATATGAGGCATTAGGAGTTGATGTTGATTCAGAAGAATTGTTTGAGCTTTTCCAAGGGGATAATGTGCATTCTGAGATTAGTAAAATTCAAATTTTCCAAGATCCAAATACTAAGCAATTTGATAGAGCAAAGATGCTTCAATACATGAAAAGTTTGGAAAGCGAACAAAATACAGAAGCAAGAGAGGAATGGATAAATTTTGAGCAGTATATAAGTGGCTTAAGAAAAAACACAAAGTATAATACGCTTGTTGAGAAAGGAATGTATGTGAGTGCTGCTGAGGCACAATTGCACTTTAATCAAGGAAATGAGAATATTAATTTTGAATATGTTCCAATTTCATTTGTGCATATTGCTGATAGTTTGGTAAATGTAACATCTGCTGAGATTGAAGATTATTATGATAATCATATTGATGAATATCAGCAAGATGAGTCGAGAGATGTAGATTATGTTGTATTTTCAGTAGTTCCTTCTACACAAGATGATGAGGATACTAGAAATAATTTGGATGCAATTAAAACAACTTTTGAATCTTATGAAGATTTTGAGATTTTTGTAAAAAGAAATTCTGACAACTCAAATAACACATTCAATTTTGTAAAAGAGGATGGGATTTTTGATACCAATGCCACTTCATTGTTTAATGCTGAAAAAGGAACAGTAATTGGTCCGTATTTATTTGCAGAAGGTAATTATCGTTTGGCAAAGTTAGCAGATGTACAATATAGGCCAGACTCTGTTGAGGCCAGACACATATTAATATCTCCTGATGAAAATAAAGATTTAGATTCTGTAAATGCAGCAATTGAATCCATAAAAGAAGAAATTGAATCAGGAAAAGACTTCGCAGACTTAGCTGAGCAACATTCTATTGATAAAGGGTCTGCTATAAAGGGGGGTGATTTAGGATGGTTTAAAGAAGGTGTAATGGTTGCAGAATTTAATGAAGTTTCTTTTACTGCTAATAAAGCCGACTTAACAATTGTACAATCACAATTTGGTGTCCACCTGATTGAAGTGACCAAGAAAAGCAGGAATGTCAAAAAAGTCAGAATTGCTTTTGTTGATAGAATTGTTGAGCCAAGTTCTGAAACCTATAATCAATATTATACTCAAGCCGCTCAGTTTGCAGGCGCACTACTCAATACAGATACTACTAGCTTTGATGACTTGGCAACCAATCTAAATTTAGCAAAAAGAAATCAAGAAAAAGTAACACCAAGTACGCAAAATATTTCTGGTTTAGAAAATTCCAGAGGAATGATAAGATGGATGAATAAGGCAAAATCAGGAGATGTGTCAGATGTATTCGAATTTTCAAATAATTATGTGGTTGCTCTTTTAACTAAAATAAATGAAGAAGGGGATGCTCCTTTAGAAGAAGTAAGAACTGAGATAGAATCAAAAGTTAGAAAACAAAAGAAAGGAAAGATGATAACTGAAGAAATCAATTCACTTAACTACACCTCTTTATCAGATTTAGCAACAGCAATGCGCAGTCAAGTGCAGCAAGCCTCAGAAACTACATTTCTCAACAGTCAACTTCAAAATTTAGGAAATGAGCCTACATTAGTTGGAATCGTTAGCATGCATGAGAAAGAAGTTTTAAGCAATCCAATTGTGGGTAATAATGCTGTATTTGTTGCAAAAGTATTAAGCAGGAATGAAGTTCGGACCTCTGGAGATTTCTCTAAACAAAAAGAGCAAATTGTACAAGCACTAAAACAAAATGCATCAATTGCTGCATATAATGCGATAAAAGAAAATGCTGAAGTAATAGATAATAGAAACAACTTCTATTAAGGGAGCAGCCCAACAGAAGAAAAGAAAAGCCCGTATTCTCGGACTTCTTTTATCGTAAAATCTGTAATCGGTAAGAATCTAAATTCAAAAAAATAAAAAGCAAGATAGTAAAGCCAATTAAAGAAGAGCCTCCATAACTAACAAAAGGCAATGGTATACCAATTACTGGCGCTAACCCTATTGTCATTCCAATATTAATGGCAAAATGAATAAACAATACAGCCGCAACACCATATCCATAAACTCTTGAAAAGGAAGATCTTTGTCTTTCAGCAAGATTGATTATTCTGAACAAAAGCAGAGTAAAAATTACTAAGAAAATTGATGTTCCAAAGAACCCCCATTCTTCACCAATAGTGCAAAAAATAAAATCAGTACTTTGTTCTGGCACAAAATCAAATCGTGTTTGAGTACCTTCCAAAAACCCTTTACCAAAAAAACCTCCTGATCCAATAGCAATTTTAGACTGAATCAGATTGTAGCCTGCCCCATGAGGATCAATCTCTTTTCCTAAAAGTATATTAATCCTTTCCACATGATGATGAGAAAGGAGGTTGTTAAAAATATAACTAACCGAAAAAACAAAGCAGACGGCTAATGCAAGTAAAGAGAATATGATTAAAGATTCTTTCTTCTTTCTTCTTGAAGATAGAAAAAATAAGAATGAAATAATTGCTAAAATGCCACTAAAAATGAATTTATTAATAAGTAAGGTGGCTATAAAAAGAACTCCACAAATTAATCCAAAAAACAAAACGTTCCCAGACAAACCTTCTCGAAAAAGAACTAATATTAAAGAAAGAAATACAAGAGCTGTTCCCAAATCATTTTGCAGAATTATCAAAAGAAAAGGAATGCCTATTATCAGAAAACAGTTAAATTTAGTTTGGAAGGACTGTAGTTTAATACCATGCGTATTTAAGTATTTAGCTAATGCTAAAATAGTTGCAAATTTTGTAAATTCAGAGGGCTGAAACTTATAATTTCCAAGAATAAACCATGATGTTGCGCCTCCAGTTGTAGACCCCCAAATAAATAAGCCAAGCAACAATAAAATCATGCACACATATAAAAGATAGGAGAGTGCTTCAAAAAATTTCCAATCAAGAATTAGAATGATAAAAGCAACAAGAAAAGAAATGCCAATAAATAGTAATTGTTTCCCATGCCTTTGTGAAAAATCAAAAATTATAGATTGATCATCATTATATTGAGAAGCATAAATGTTTATCCACCCAAAAAAAACGATTGTAATAAATAAACAGATTGTCATCCAATCAATATTTCCAAATATATCCTTACCGCCCCTCATTTTTGACTCAATAAATTTCCATTTAAAATAAAGGATTCTAAATGCTGATTAGTAATTTCATTTTTCAAATATTTTTCAATCATCAATGTGGCGATTGGAGCAGCCCAGGTTGAACCCCACCCTCCATTTTCAACATAAACGGCAATTGCAATTTCAGGATTATCTTTAGGGGCAAAAGCAATAAAAATGGAATGGTCCTCTCCATTTCCTGAGGTGTTTTGTGCCGTACCTGTTTTTCCGCAAATATTTATATCTTCTATTACACAATTCTTAGCAGTACCATCCTTATCCTCTAACACCATCTGCATACCATCAATGACGAGTTCAAAATGTTTAGGGTTAATTGTTGTATATTTTTTCTTTGTGAACTGCTCATTACTAATGACATCATTTCCAATTTTTTTTACAATGTGAGGCGTAAAATAGTATCCCCTATTTGCAAAGACTGCACTTATGTTAGCCATCTGTATTGGGGTTAGTAAAAGTTCCCCTTGCCCTATTGAAAGTGATAGAATCGTGCTTGCATTCCAATGCGTTTTCCCATAAATATTATCATATGTATTTGTCGAAGGCAGCAAGCCTTTTTTTCCAGAACTAAAGTCATTATTCATCCATTGTCCAATCCCAAAACTTTCAAGATGATCTTGCCACTTATTGAATGCGGTTTCAGTATTTGGGTATTTGTCAAACAACTTTTGAAAGACGTTACAAAAATAGGCATTGCAGGAGATTGCAATAGCTTTTTTCATGCTTAAAGGAGATGTATGTTCATGACAAGTTACCGCCTTATCTTTTGCATATTCATAACCTCCAGTACAATTGTAATTTGCATATGCAATTATTGTTTTTTCTTGCATAGCAATCAACCCATTAATCAACTTGAAAGTAGATCCAGGAGCATATTGCCCTAGAAGCGAACGATTAAATAAGGGCTTATGCTTATCTTCTAATAATTTGTTAAAATTTTCTGTTCTTTTTCTTCCGGTTAATGTATTCGGATTAAAAGTTGGAGAAGAAACCAAAGACAATATTTCACCAGTTGAAGGCTCAATTGCCACTATACTTCCAATTTTATTCTGCATTAGATTTTCTCCATATTTTTGCAAATCTGCATCAATAGTGGTTGTGATATTAAATCCAGCAACGGCATTTGTATCGTACCTTCCTTCATTAAATTTACCTTTTTTACTATTATGCACATCTACTAAAACGAGTTCCATTCCCTTTTCTCCTCTTAACAAATATTCATACGCTATTTCAACACCACTTATTCCTATCAGATCTCCACTTGTATAGTAATTCTCTTCTTGAATTTTTTTACTGTCTACTTCCCCCAAATAGCCCATTACATTTGAAGCTATATTTAATGGGTATTTTCTGGTACTTCTAGTTCTTACAAAAAAACCTTTGAATTGATAAAGCATCTCACCAAATGTTGCAAATGTCTGAGCATCTATTTTTTTTGAGAATACACTTTCTTTATATTTTGAATAACCTTTTGCTTTTTTTAATCTAGCGGTGTATTCTTCAATCTTGATATTTAGTAATTTGCAAAGCAGTAATGAATCAATATCTTTAGCGACTTCTCTAGGTACAATCATCAAATCATAAGAAGCTTCATTATAGGCCAATAGTTTATTATTTCTGTCGTATAATAGTCCTCTTGCCGGATATTTTACATCATAACGCAATACATTGTTTTTTGCTGAAAATTTATATTTATCATTAATAAGTTGTATGTAGAAGAATTTGCACAAAAAAACAAATGACACAAATAGAAAGATCCCTTTAACAATAACTTGTCTATTATTATTCGCCTTCATTATCTTGTGTCAGGCTTAAAGAAAAAGAATTGGCAAATCAGGATTATTGCAAATGTAATAAGACTGCTCAACATTATTTTACCAAAAATATTAGCGAATGACGCTAACTTAAAATGAGCTAACAAAAACAAAACAGTGTGATAAATAAATATGATTAAAAGAGAAAGTAGGGAAAACATTTTAAATCCTAGTTTCTGTAAAAAAAGGTCTTGATCCCCACTTATTGTATTTTTTGGAATTACAATATTTTCAACTGCTGGTTTTACAAAAGCTATGAAAACAGCAGCAGTGGAATGAAAACCAATTGCACCTTCAAAAAGATCTATAAAAAAACCTAGGAAAAAAGCAAATACTAATAAAAACCATCTAGGAGAAATTTGTGGTAAACAAATAATTAACATAATGTAAAAGTAAGGATTGATATATCCGTTAAACATTACTTGATTCAATATATAAATTTGAATGAAAACAAAAACAGGCATAAGAAAGAGATATTTGTAAAGATGTTTAATCATTTTTTGCATTTTTTTCTAGTATTTCTTTTTCTTTCTTTGTCAATGATTCAACAATATAAACATATTGAATACGATTAAAATCTTCAAAGAATTGCATTTTAATTTTGTAAAAATTATCTCCTGGGATTTCTTCAAAAGTCTTTACTTTTCCAATTGATATGCCTTCAGGAAAGATAGCTGAATTGCCACTACTAACTATAGTGTCTCCGAAATGAGTATTAGCATGGTTAGGGATATCTTCAACATTTGCTTCTCTATAATTAAATCCGTCCCACAACATTCTACCTAGAAAGAGCTCATTTTTTAGCCTTACACTAATGCTAGATTTTTGATGTAAAACGGAAATAACTAATGAAAACCTATTAGAAACAGAATGAATAATCCCCACAACCCCATTGTTTGTGATTACACCCATTCCTTCTTTTACTCCATGTTTAGCACCCTTGTTGAGGGTTAAATAATTATTGCTTCTATGAACGGAATTATTAATTACAATAGCGGATTGATATTTAAATAAAGGGTCATCATAAAATAAAGAATTAGCTGAAAGAACTTTTTGTTTTTTCAATAAGGAACGTAATTTCGCATTCTCGTCTGCAAGAAAATCATTACTCTTTTTAAGTTTAAACCATTCTGAAATATTGGCAACTCCTGAATGAAAAACACCAATATATTTTTGGCTAAAACCACTTATCTTATTTCCTTGATATTGATTATTGCTAGCAAGTAGAAATATAGAAAATCCTTCTATCAGAAGAAATAAAAGAATAAAATGATATTTTTTTACAAACTGAATAAGGTTGTACATACATCAACCAATATTATTTTATTAAAAATGGAAACTTTTCTATATTTTTCAATGCTATTCCAGTCCCTCTTGCAACTGCTCTTAAAGGATCTTCTGCAACATAAACAGGTAGTTTTGTTTTCTGAGAAATTCTCTTATCAAGACCTCTCAGCATAGATCCGCCACCAGTTAAATACAACCCGGTATTGTAAATATCTGCAGACAACTCAGGTGGAGTCTGAAAAAGCGCTCCCATTATTGCCTCTTCAATTTGTTCTATAGAGTTATTCATAGCGCCAGCAATTTCTTTATAGGTTACAACAATTTCTTTTGGGATACCTGTCATTAAATCCCTGCCATGTACTGCATAATTTCCTGGAGGCTCATCCAATTCAGTGAGTGCCGAACCAACACTAATCTTAATCCTTTCGGCAGTTGTATCTCCAATAGCGATATTGTGCCTTGTTTTCATATAGTTTTTAATGTTGTCAGTAAATTCGTCTCCAGCAATTCTGATTGATTTATCCGTTACAATTCCGCCAAGTGAAATTACTGCAATTTCGGTTGTGCCCCCTCCAATATCAATCACCATATTTCCATTTGGTTCAAGTACATCAATCCCAATCCCAATAGCTGCAGCCATTGGTTCATGAATTAAAAAAACTTCTTTTGCGCCAGCATGTTCAGCCGAATCGATTACGGCTCTTTTTTCCACTTCTGTAACTCCAGAAGGAATGCAAATCACCATTTTTACTGAAGGTGCTAGTAAGGATCTTTTTCTTTGAATCATTTTAATAAAGCCTCTTAGCATTTGTTCAGAAGATTGAAAATCTGCAATCACCCCATCCTTAAGCGGGCGAATGGTTTCAATCTTTTTATGTGTCTTTCCTTGCATTTGTTGAGCCCTTGTTCCAATAGCAACAATTTCATTGGTTTGCATATCTCTTGCCACAATTGAGGGTTCGTCTACAACCACTTTATCCTGATGAATAATGAGTGTGTTTGCAGTCCCTAAATCAATTGCAATTTCTTCTGTCATAAAATCAAAAAAGCCCATAGTTTTTATTTTTAGTGTTTAAAATGTCTTATTCCTGTCATCACCATACTAATCTTATTTTCATTACAATAATCAATTGAGAGTTGATCCTTAATAGATCCTCCTGGCTGAATTACAGCACTAATTCCTGCCTTTTTTGCCAATTCCACACAATCTGGAAAAGGAAAAAACGCATCAGAAGCCATAACAGCATTCTTTAGATCAAAGCCAAAAGTCCTCGCTTTTTCCACAGATTGCTTTAGCGCATCAACTCTTGATGTCTGCCCAACACCACTTGCCAAAAGCTGTTTGTTTTTTACAAATACTATGGTGTTTGATTTGCTATGCTTGCATACTTTTGAAGCAAAAACCAAATCGGTTAACTGCTCATTAGATGGCGTAATTTCAGTTGCGGTTTTCATCTCAGCAATAGCATCTGTTTTTAAGTCTTTATCTTGAAATAAAACACCATTTAGTGCAGTACGATATTCTGTACTACTAATTGAGGTTGGTTTTTGTTTTAGCAAAACCCTATTTTTCTTTGCTTTCAGGAAATTAAGCGCTTCAGATGAAAAAGATGGCGCAATCAACACTTCATAAAATATATTATCAATTTTTTCTGCAGTAACTGAATCAATTTCCTTGTTTGTTATCAACACGCCCCCAAAAGCAGAAACAGGATCACCAGCCAAAGCATCTTTCCAGGCATCAGTCAGATTTTCTCTACTTGCAACCCCACAAGCATTATTGTGCTTTAATACTGCAAAGGTTGTCTCATTAAATTCTGCAATTAAATTTACAGCTGCATCTACATCCAACAAATTGTTGTATGAAAGTTCCTTGCCATTTAGTTGCTCAAACAAATCTTCAAACTTACCAAAAAACTTTCCACTTTGATGCGGATTTTCTCCATACCTTAATTTTTTTGAAGTACGAATACTTTGTTTAAACACATCTTCATTCTCATTATTAAAATAGTTAAATATGGCTGAGTCGTAATGAGATGATACATTAAAAGCAGTAGTAGCAAATTGTTTTCTTTGAGCTAATGTTGTAGTCCTACCTTGCTTTAAAATTCTCAATAATTCATCATACTGTTTCATTTCAGAAATGATAACGACATCTTTATAGTTTTTTGCAGCAGCACGAACAAGGGAGATGCCGCCTATGTCAATTTTTTCTATAATCTCCCTCTCCTCATCAGTAGATGCGATTGTTTTTTCAAACGGATAAAGATCAACAATTACCAAATCAAATTCTGGAATTTCGTATTCAACTAATTGTAATTGATCATTTTCTTCTTCTCTTCTTGTCAGGATACCTCCAAATACTTTTGGATGGAGAGTTTTTACACGCCCTCCTAGAATAGAAGGATAAGAAGTTAAATCTTCAACTTTATTAACCTTTACCCCTAATTCTTCAATAAATTGTTGAGTCCCACCAGTTGAATAAATACTTACATCAAGTTCATTTAGCTTCTGTGCAATTTCGCCTAATCCCTCTTTGTGAAATACGGAAATAATGGCATTTTTTATGATTTTTTCTTCTGACATCTGCAAATGCAATTTTACCCAAAACCTTACCAATAGTCAAATATAAATCTGCAAAAAATAGGATTGTTAATAACTTTTGCACTTTTGTTAACTCACCTTAAAATTTGCGTAATTTTGAAGTTTTTAATAAAAAGATGTTTGTCAGACTGATTACAGAACCAGTACGATTTGCTTGGCTGACTATTGTTAATAACCGGCTCAGGACTTTTCTCTCTTTACTAGGAGTTACAATTGGTATTATTGCTATTATTTCTGTTTTTACAATTGTTGATGCATTGGAAAAAAATGTAAGAGATAGTGTGGAATCGTTAGGTGATAATGTGGTTTATATTCAAAAATGGCCTTGGGGAGGAGCAGGAGAATATCAATGGTGGAAATACTATAAAAGACCAAAAGTGAATTTTAAAGAATTCAAACAAGTAAATGATAGATGTAAAAGTGCAAGCGCTATTGCTTTTCTTTTTGAAGGCAGAAGAACAGTTAAAAGTGATAATACTATTTTAGAAGATGTTAAGGTAAGTGGTTTTACTTTTGAATTTCCGCAAATTCTTTCTTTTAATATGGATAAGGGTAGGTTCTTATCCCAAGATGAGATGAACTCAGGAAAAAATTATGTGCTAATAGGTCATGCAATTGCAACTGCTCTTTTTGAAAATTTCAATCCAATTGGAGAGAGCATCAAAATTGCAGGAATAAATGCGAAAGTAATTGGTGTGATAGAAAAACAAGGAGAAGATATTACTGGAAATTCGCAAGACAATAGTGTATTGTGCAGTTATCTTTTTGCCAAAAGATTTCTAAGTGAAAGAAGGAGCGAACCTTTAATTATGGTTAAGGCAAACGAAAATGTGAGTAACGATCAACTTAAAAGTGAATTAAAACAAATAATGCGTACCATTAGAAGGGTTCGCCCATTAGAAGATGATAATTTCTCAATGAATGAGGTGAGTTTAATAAAGCAAGGGTTGGATCAATTGTTTTCTGTAATAGGGATGGCGGGTTGGATAATAGGAGGATTTTCTATTTTAGTTGGTGGATTTGGGATTGCCAATATTATGTTTGTTTCAGTAAAAGAACGGACTAAGATTATTGGAATTCAAAAAGCGTTAGGAGCAAAAAACATATTTATCTTGCTTCAGTTTCTTTTCGAATCCATTTTTCTTTGTGTACTTGGAGGAAGTTTTGGGTTAACAATTGTTTGGGTATTATCTGCAATTGGAAGTAAAATACTCGATTTTAATTTGAATTTAACTATCGAAAACATAATCTTAGGGCTTTCAGTCTCTGCAATTATTGGAATGATAAGCGGTATTATCCCTGCACTTTCGGCTTCAAAACTTGATCCAGTTGACGCGATTCGTTCAAGCTAATTTTTTTACAGAAAGTGATGGCTTTACTTAGTGTTGGAATCGCTATTACTTCTAAAGATAATTTCTCATTCACCTCTTTCATTTTAGTTGAGTCTAAATTATTTTTCAAATAATTTAACACTTTAGAAAATTGAGCACTCTCAAAATAATTGGATGTCTTGTCATTTATAAAATAAGCTCTCATTTTTCCAGATTTTAATATGATTCTTGAAAATCCGACTTCTTTTCCTAGCCACCTTAAACGTAAAGCATCAAAAAGTTGGCAAACGGCCTGTGGTAATGCCCCAAACCTATCATTTAACTGTTTTTCGAAAGCTACAATCTCCTTTTCCTCTGTAAAATTATTTAGTTCTTTATAGAGGTTTAATCTTTCTTCAACATTACTTACATAATCCTCAGGAATCATAATTTCCAAATCTGTATCCAATGCACAATCTTTTATGTAGAATGTATGTTTTTCATTTTCAAATAAATCTTGGAATTTCTCTGCTTTCAATTCTTCAACAGATTCATCTAGAATCTTCTTATACATCTCAAAGCCAATATCATTGATAAAACCACTTTGATCGGCACCGAGCAAATCCCCAGCACCTCTTATGTCCAAATCGCGCATAGCAATATTAAAGCCACTTCCTAGTACAGAAAACTGCTCCAATGCATCTAATCTTTTCCTTGCCTCTACTGAAATCTGATGAGTAGGAGGGCTAATTAAATAGCAAAATGCTTTTTTGTTAGATCTCCCAACCCTACCTCTCATTTGATGTAGATCGCTTAGTCCAAAATTATTGGCATTATTAATGATAATGGTATTTGCATTTGGAATATCTACTCCATTTTCAATAATAGTAGTGGAAATAAGTACATCAAACTCTCCTTCCATAAAGCCAATCATTAGCTTTTCAATTTGCTTGCCTTTCATTTGCCCATGGCCTGTTTTTATTTTGGCGTCAGGACATAATCTTTGCACCAATCCGGCAACCTCTTTAATATTTTCGATTCTATTGTGTACAAAAAAAACTTGCCCATTTCTACTCATCTCATAACTTATAGCATCTCTTATCACCTCATGATTTAACCGAATTATCCTAGTTTCTATGCTTTGCCTGTTAGGTGGTGGTGTATTGATGATGGATAAATCCCTTGCTCCTAATAAAGAAAATTGTAGCGTTCTAGGGATTGGAGTAGCGCTTAAGGTTAAAGTATCAACTGTCGTTTTTAGGGCTTTGAGTTTGTCTTTTATGTTTACACCAAATTTTTGTTCCTCATCAACAATCATTAAACCTAAATCTTTAAAAACCAGATCTTTGCCTACTATTCTGTGTGTTCCAATCAAAATATCGATCTCCCCTTTTGCTAATTTCTTAATAGTTTCATTTTGTTCTTTCGGAGTTTTGAACCTATTGATATAATCAATATTACAAGGAAAGTCCTTCATCCTTTTACCGAAAGTTTTAAAATGCTGCAAAGCAAGAATTGTTGTAGGGACTAATATTGCTACTTGTTTGTTGTCAGTTACTGCTTTAAATGCTGCTCTTATGGCTACTTCTGTTTTCCCAAAACCAACATCTCCACACACCAATCTATCCATTGGCGTATCTTTTTCCATATCTTCTTTTAATGAAGTTGTTGCTTTGCTTTGGTCAGGAGTATCTTCATACATAAAAGAGGCTTCCAATTCATGTTGTAAATAAGTGTCTTGTGAAAAAGCAAATCCTTTTTGCGTCTTTCTTTTGGCATAAAGTTTAATCAGATCAAAGGCAATCTGTTTTACTCTTTTTTTTGTTTTATTTTTGGTTTTTACCCATTGAGGCGAGCCCAATTGATGAACTTTTGGTCTATACCCTTCTTTTCCTGAGAATTTTGCAATTTTGTGTAAAGCATGGATACTTAGATAAAGAATATCATCATTCTTATAGGTCAGTTTAATTAGTTCTTGAATTTTGCCTTTTCTCTCTATTTTATGCATGCCAGAAAATTGCCCAACACCATGGTCAATGTGGGATACAAAATCTCCAATTTGTAAATTGGTAAGTTGTTTGAGTGTTATGGCTTGTTTGTCTGAGAATTTGGTTTTGGAAACAAAGCGGTGATACCTTTCAAAGAGTTGATGATCGGTATACACGGCTAAACGATTATCCTCATCAATAAAGCCTTGATGCAGAGAAAAATGTATACATCTATACTGAATTTCTTCTTCCGAATTTTCAAAAATAGCTTCAAATCTTTTTTCTTGTTCCTCAGACGAACAAAGAATGATATTCTTGATTCCTTTTTGGCTATTTGCAAGTAAATTAGCTTTTAACAAATCAAACTGCTTGTTAAAAACCGGATGTGGCTGGGTTTTGCATACTATTTTTTTAGAAGAATCAAAATAATTACTATTTCCAAATTCAATTGTGGTGTATTCGTCTAATTGTGTGCAAAAATGTTTCCCAGAAGTAAATAAATCTTCAGGTATTTGATGTGTTGTTCCATTTTCTTCTAAGGATTTAAAATGTATATTTGCTTTTGCGAAATAATCCGATAAAACACCTTGGCTGTAAGCAACATCTTTTGCCCAGATCACAGCATTATTAGGAAGGTAATTTAAAAAACTTACATGTTTGCTATCAGTCTTTTTGGCTTCAGTGTTAGGCACAATATTAATTTTGTTTTTTGCATGAATAGACAGTTGGGAGTTGATGTCAAAGATGCGAATACTTTCCACCTGAACATCAAAAAATTCAATTCTGAAAGGATGCTCATCAGCATATGAAAATATATCTAAAATACCACCTCTAATGGAAAATTGCCCTGGCTCAATCACAAAGTCAACCTTTTCAAAATGATGAGAGATTAATTGATTCTCTAATTGTTCTATTTCATGTAAGTCTCCAATTTGAATTGTAATTGTTTGTCGTTTTAATTCTTTTCTGCTCACTACTTTTTCAGAAAGAGCTTCAGAATAAGTAATAATAATAGGGTTTCTTTTATTATTGAGTTTATTCAATACTTCTGCCCTTAATAAAATATTTGCATTATCCGTTTCTTCAAACTGATAGGCTCTTCTGTAAGAAGCAGGATAAAAGAAGATTTCATTGTTTAAAAGGGCTTCTACCTCATTCACAAAATATTGCGCTTCTTCTTTGTCAGTAAATATAAAAAGATGAGGTCTTTTACTTTCTCTAATTGTTGCAGATGATGCAATCGAAAAAGAAGATCCAACTAATCCTTTAAGCCAGATTTTAGAAGTTTTCTCAGTTATTTCACTAAGTAATTTGGCTGCAATTTTAGGTTCGCCAAAATAGGAGAGTAGAGGCGCTTTCAAATGCTGTTAGATATTATGAATTTCTTGTATCATATCCTGATACCATTTTTGTGAGATATTAAAAGGCTTTTCACCTTTGATTCTGCTAAAGTCAATACAAGACAGTTGATTGTTATTGTCTTCATCCCAGCCAACTACACCAGAAATCCCATTTATTGCACTTTCGACTGCTTTGTCAGCTACTTCAAAAATTAAATCTAAATCCTGCTGATTTGCTTTTGCCGATCGTCCAAAATAACCACTTTTTTGCACCAAAATTTTATTGGCATTTAGGCGGCTACCCAATTGTTCTGCAAACCATTGCCCAGGATTCAATTCATCCAAACGAACATGTCCAAAAGCATCCCTTAAAACTGTTCCGCCAGTTTTCTCAGTTTCTGCAACTATTACATCCATTCCAGCACCCTCACTTAAAAAAACATTCACACAATCGAATCTATTCATTACTTTATTCAATCGTTCACATTCTTTGTCAAAGTCAATCTTTTCTTCTGGCAAGAGTATGCTATGTATATCCCATTTC
Organism: Bacteroidota bacterium; assembly: GCA_036337275.1. Lineage (GTDB taxonomy): Bacteria > Bacteroidota > Bacteroidia > Flavobacteriales > BACL11 > DUAL01. The sequence continues at coordinate 51,479 of JAYZEM010000005.1, forward strand.
TCTTTTGTCAGTCCAATTTCTGGAATAAAAATCAAATGCTTTAAACGCTTGCGGTACTCCAAAGCAGTTGCAGCAGTAAGCCATCCGCAATGCCTTCCCATCACTTCATGAATGATAAGTTGCTTGTCAGAAGTTGTATTTTCATTAACTACATTCTCAAAAAAGACAGCTCCTTGCTCAGCTGCAGTCCAAGCACCAAGTGTTTGTGTAATAGGAAAGACGTCATTATCCACTGTTTTGGGTAGACCTACCACTGTTAAATCATAATTATTTTTTTTCAGATATTCAGATAAATCAGCAGCAGTGGTATTGGTGTCATCCCCTCCAATGGTATGTAAAATTGTCACCCCATCTTGTACTAGTTGATTGGCTGCAACTTCAAGTGGATTCTCTCCTTCTTGTACATATCCTTTTTTGATGCAGTCCTCAATATTGGTTAATTTTACTCTACTGTTGCCAATTGGCGAACCGCCAAACTGATAGAAATTATCAGTACTTCCTAAAAGTGTTCTTGGAAAAGAGAGATTATTGCCCAATAGCAATCCTTTGTAACCATTTAAGTAGCCAATAATTTCAGCATCAGGATAATTATTCAAGTAATTTTCTGTTAATCTTCCTATGGATGCGAAAAGGCAAGGTGCAATTCCGCCAGAAGTTAAGAATGCAATTTTCATGTTATTGAGTTAATGAAATCTGCTGCAAATATCGGAAAATTAAAAAGAAAAGTTGAGAAAATAATTCTTTACTTTGTAACCCCAAATAACAAATGAATAAATGACAAGAATCTTCAAGTTTGGAGGCACTTCTATAAAGGATGTTGAAAGTGTAAAACGCATTGCTAGAATTTTGAGTGATTACGCATCTGAAGATCTAGTTGTAGTATTTTCTGCTATGGGAAAAGTCACTAATATGTTGGAAGAAGTGGTGCAGGCTTATATGAAAAAAAGTGGAAATGCTGAGGAAAAACTACAAAAAGTAAAAGATTTTCATGGAGAGCTATTAAAGGGATTGTTCTACCAAGATCACGCTATTTACAATAAAGTGAATAATTTATTTGTTGAAATTGAGTGGGTTTTAGAAGATGAGCCTAATCCTGATTATGCGTTTAATTATGATCAAATTGTATCTATTGGCGAAATGCTTGCTACTAAAATAATGAGTGCATATTTACATGAAGATGGATTTGAAAATACATGGATAGATGCAAGAGATGTAATCCGCACAGACAATAAATACAGAAATGCAAAAATAGATTGGGAGCAAACCATTGGTTTTTGTAAAGAGAAGATCACACGTTTTCCAATAATTACACAAGGATTCATTGGTTGTACTTCCGAGAATTTTACCACAACATTAGGGAGGGAAGGATCTGATTTTACAGCAGCTATTTTTGCATTTGCATTAGACGCAAAGCAAGTCATTATTTGGAAAGATGTAGATGGTGTGATGAATGCAGATCCCAGATTTTTTGAGTACAATGAACAATTGATGAGAATACCCTTTGAAGAAGCAATAGAGTTAGCTTATTATGGCGCAAAGGTAATGCACCCAAAAACCATACAGCCATTGCAAAAAAAAGACATTCCACTTGAAGTGAAATCTTTTCTAAATCCCGCAAAAGAAAGTTCAATAATTGGAAAATTTGATTCCATTGAACCCTTTGCTCCTTCATTTATTGTTAAGCAAAATCAAATCCTGATCTCAGTAGCTGATAAAAACTTATCTTTCATTGTGGAAGAACATCTAAGTACAATTTTCGCACACTTTTCTAATTTTGGTGTTAGGGTACATATGATGCAAAATTCTGCTGTTAGTTTTTCTTTTTGTGTAGATAACGATCCTCATAAAATTCCAGAATTGATAATGGCGTTAAAAGAAAATTTTGAAGTGCATTTTAACGAGAACCTTTGCATGTACACCATTCGTCATTATGATGAAAAATCTATTGAAAGAATCTTAAATAACAAAACATTACTTTTAGAGCAAAAGAGCAGGCATACTATTCATCTAGTTGTTAAAGAGAAACAGGAATAGTATAAATGGCTATTTATTAGTATCTTTGCAGTCATTTTGTAAGCGTGATTTAATGAAAAAACAACATACATTTCATATTCCAGTGATGGGTACTGCTTTTACGGCAGACACGCCACTTAAAGTAGCTCAGTTTGGTATAGATTCTGTAATTGCTTTGGCAGATGATGTGCTATTAGAGCGATTAAGGAAAGTTTATACCGAAAAGCATAATTTGGACTATGAAGAAATAAAAAATAACACAAAAGATTATAGAGCTGACAGGATAACTTCTTACCTAAATTTGGTAAATAAATTAGCTGCTAAGAAATATGATGAATACACAACTGCCACTAAAGAGAAAGTAGAGTCACTTACAACATTCTTCTCTACTTTCCCAGATAATTTTCAGTTGAAAACAGAATTCAATAATCTGACAGAAAAGTATTTAAATTTTGAGGAAATTTCTAACTGGCTGAAAGAGAACCTGAATATGGGTAGCATTGATGTAAACATTATGACTAAAGTAGATAAACCAAATTTTTTCAAAAATGAAGCCTTACCATCAGAATATAATGATGCGCATTCTGCTTTAAGGGGTTATGCAAATTCTCATTTGGCGTCATCAATAATATTTTCGGCAGGAATGAACCCTAGATTATACGGATATATTGCACAATTTGATGATTTCTTTCCAAATATAAATGGCTATATAAAAAAGAAGATTATTATTAAAGTAAGTGATTATCGATCGGCTCTAATTCAAGGAAAATATTTAGCAAAAAAAGGGCTTTGGGTTTCTGAATATAGGATTGAATCTGGGCTTAATTGTGGCGGACATGCCTTTGCAACTGATGGTTATTTGATGGGTCCAATTTTAGCAGAATTTAAAGAAAAACGGGAAGAGTTAATTAAAGAAATTTATGCAATATGTAAAGAGGCACTTATTGCTAATAATAAAGTAGTTCCTGAAAATCCATTGGATTTAAGGGTTACTGCTCAGGGAGGAGTAGGAACTGCTGAGGAGCATGATTTTTTAATTAAGCATTACAATCTGGATTCAGTTGGCTGGGGAACACCCTTCTTATTAGTGCCAGAGGTGACTACAGTTGATGATAAAACAAGGGCTCAGTTAATAAAGGCTAAAGAAAAAGATTTGTATTTATCAGATGTATCTCCACTTGGCGTACCATTTAATAATTTAAGAAACGCATCAAAAGAAGTAGAAAAATGGGAAAAAGTTGAAAAAGGGAAACCAGGAAGTTCATGCCCCAGAAGATATCTAGCGTTCAGTAAAGAGTATGATGAGAAGGGTGTTTGTACGGCTTCTCGTTTGTATCAAAAAAACAAAATTGAAGAAGAAGGAATTTCTGAAGAAATAACAGATAAGGTATGTTTATGTATGGGGCTTTCAGCAGCTTCAGTAGTTAGCAACAATATAGAAACAAGAGAAAGTAAAGCAGTTTCTATTTGCCCAGGACCAAATATGGCTTATTTTGACAAACTGCTTTCACTTGAAGACATGACTAAACATATTTATGGTTTGGAAAATTATATGAGTCGAAACGATAGGCCTAATATGTTTATGAAAGAATTAAATCTATATATGGACTATCTAAAAGATAAATTTGAAAAAGCCAAATTGGATTGGAATAAAAGGGAGGCAAAATATTTTAACCGCTTTTTAGAAAACATGACTGATGGTATAGCTTATTATAATAATTTGTTTGAAACCTTAAAAGATAGATGCGGACAAAAAAAAGAGGATACATTGACTCATTTAGAAAGAACAAAAAACAAATTAGCCTCACTTGCTTTAGAAGTAGAAGCGCTCAATGCAGTTCCAGTTACAAACTAATACTTTTCTTTATTTACTAGATATACGCCACAAAGAATAATAGTTGCTCCAACTAGATGAGAAAGGAAGATATTCTCTCCATCAACTACTCCCCAAAAAATTGCAACAATAGGAATAAGGTAAGTTACCGATGATGCAAAAATAGCTGATGAATCTTTTATGAGTTTATTAAAAATAACAACAGCCATTGATGTTCCGACTATAGCTAGAATAACAATATAAATCAATGCTTTAATCCCTCCATCCACTGTTAGTAAAGCAACAAAATCAGTATTGAAAACATAAATTCCTGATATAGGCCCGATAAATAAAAAAGCGAGTGCCGAAATTGAAGTTGCATCTAAGTCTGCAAGATATCTTCGAATTACATTCATACTTATAGCATAAAATAAAGTTGCTAAAATCACTAATAGGCTAAAAATATTTATTGAGAAGACACCTTCTAAATTAGAAATTGAGAGCAAAAAAGCGCCACTAAAACCAATAAATATGCCAAAAACATTGCTTCTGCTTGGGCGTGATTTGAAAAAGTAAATACCCAATAAAAGTGTAAATAATGGCGTAAGAGAATTCAGTATTCCTACATAAGAGCTAGCTAAGTGAGTTTGAGCTTTAGTAAACAAAAAGGCAGGAATTCCATTTCCTAAAAAAGCGGCAACTATTATTGCAGTCCAATGCTTTTTTGCTACACGCTTTAGCGCTCTAATTATAAATGGCAATAAAGAAATGAATGCAATGAAAAGGCGCAAAGCAGCAACTTGACTATAAGTATAAATTTCCAGTCCTTTCTTCATTAATATGAATGAACTTCCCCAAATTATCGCAAGCAAGATAAGGATTAGATAATTTTGAACAGATTTTTTCATAAAAATAATTGCAGACAAATATAGCTTAGTTATTTTTGTGCAAATGAATTCTAACCAAAAGAATATCATATCAGTTTGGCTTTATAGCGGCCTTGTTCTAATAATATTTATGGTTGTAATTGGCGGGATAACACGACTGACAAATTCAGGTCTTTCAATGGTTGAATGGAATTTAATAAGCGGAACAATACCTCCAATGAATGAAGTGCAATGGCAAGAGGTTTTCCTAAAATATCAGCAATTTCCAGAATATCAAAAAATAAATAAAGGAATGAGTCTTTCTGAATTTAAAGCCATCTTTTTTTGGGAGTATTTGCATAGGGTATTAGGTAGATTGATTGGGCTAGTTTTTATTATCCCTTTCATATTATTTTGGAGAAAAGGTTGGCTTAACAAAAAATTAAAGAAACAATTAGTTGTTCTTTTTTTTCTTGGAGCCTTACAAGGATTTTTAGGTTGGTTTATGGTAAAGAGCGGTTTGGTAGATGTACCAACTGTAAGTCATTTTCGTTTAGCACTTCATCTAATATCAGCTTTCGTTTTAATTGCGTATAACTATTGGTTGATTATGGAGGTAGGAGAAAAAAAGAGCTATACAAATTTGCAAATTAATGCTTTGAGTAAATGCTTCCTTTTTTTACTGACAATACAAATTATTTATGGGGCATTTACAGCTGGATTAAAAGCAGGTTATCTTTTACCAGTCGGTAAAGGAGTCCTTCAAAGCTTATTCGGTTACTATACACCTGAAGTTTTACAAAATTTAGACTTGATTAATAACCCATACAATATACAATTCTTACACAGAATATTTGCTTGGGGAGTATTTTGCTTTGCAATTTACCTCTGGCAAAAAGCAAAAGGTAGTGAATTAGAAAAAGCATCACTTTTGCTTGTTTCTCTAGTTTGTTTGCAAATTATTCTAGGCGTAATCACATTAGTATTTTCAGTACCTATCTTTTTTGCAGTTGTTCATCAATTTGTAGGCGTATTGCTATTATTAGCAACTACTAATCTGATGTTTCTATCCACCGAAAACTCTCAATGAACTGTTTGATATCATCTTGCAAGAAAATAGAAACAGGAGCAAGAGAGTCATTTACCTCAGTGTTAAAATAAAGCGCACCTCTAAAAAAATGATTTATGCTATCAGTTAAGTAAAATTGTAAAGCTGTTGCAGTTGTTCCTTCATAATCATAAACTAGTCCAAAAACTTTATCCTTATTGTTTATAAAAGGTTGTTCACTAATAGCATTTGCTTTTATACTATGTTTATATGCCAAATTTCTCGACTCTTCTGTGTGGGGGTATAAATTCCCATTTAAGGCGAAATAACTTGTATGCAAAGTAGCTTTAAAGTCAGGAAATTGTAAATTAAGGAAACAATACTTTTCTAAAGGATTAACTTTCGAATACACAGGGAATCGAAAAGTGAAAGGACAATCTTGATTGTATTGCATATACGCTTTTTCAGGTAAAGCAATTTTGAAGAAGCCCTTTGGTTTAGGAGTGTAATTTTCTTTGCAAGCAATAAAAAGAAATAAAATACAAATGCTAATTATTCTCTTCATCCTCTTTTATATGCACTTTTATTCTGTTGATTTTTCTCTTGTTAGCTGACTCAATTGTGAAAGTATAAGGGGTAAAATTGATTATTTCTCCTTTTTCTGGGATCTCTCCTTTTATTTCCAAAATCAAGCCAGCCAAAGTGTCAGAATCACCTTTTATGTCATCAAAATAATCAACTTCTCCTTTTACTATTTTCAAAAAGTCATTCAATGATATTTTTCCTTCAAAAATAAAATTATATTCATCTAAAACTGAAAAATAATTCCCATCATCATCAAATTCATCATTTATCTCTCCTACAATTTCTTCTAAAATATCTTCCAAAGTAACAATTCCAGAGGTGCCACCATATTCATCAACAACTATAGCTAAGTGAATTTTTTTATCTTGAAATTCTTTTAACAAATCACTTATCATCTTAGTTTCTGGAACAAAATAAGTTGGACGAATTAGATCTTGCCACTTAAAATTTTCTAATTCATCTAAATATGGAATCAAGTCTTTAATATACAAAAGACCAATAACGTTATCAAAACTTTCTTTAAAAACAGGAATTCTTGAAAAACCTGAATCTACCACTAATTTTATGAGATTTTCAAATTGAAGGTTCTGCTCTATTGCAATCACATCTACCCTTGACTTCATGATTTCTTTCACATCAATATTTCCAAATTCAACTATGCTTTTTAGAATTTTTTGCTCCTCTTCCGTTTGCTGAGTTTCAGCAGTTAACTCCAAGGCTTCTGCTATTTCATTCATAGAAACCACTTCTTTTTTCTGTTTTAATCGTTTGTCAATAAATGAAGTGCTTGAAATAAGCAGATAACTAACCGGCGCACATATTTTACTAAATAAATTTAATGGTATACTCATCCATTTGCTAAACCAAAGCGCGTTCCTGTTGGCATAAACTTTTGGTGTTATTTCTCCAAAAAGTACAAGTAAAAATGTAATAACCACAATCTGAATAAAGAATTCTAATATTGAGCTCTCCTGAAAGACAAAAATACTTGCTGTCAAATAAGTTGATAAAATAATAATTCCAATATTTATGAAATTATTGGTTATCAGTATAGTAGCAAGCAATTTGTTAGGGTTTGCCAATAATTTTAGCGTCAATTGCGCCCTCTTTGATTTGTCATTGTTCAAACTTTCAACATCATTTGGGGCTAATGAAAAGTATGCTACTTCTGCACCAGAAACAACTGCTGAGCAAAATAACATCATAATTATAACAATGAAATTAATTACAATTTCTATTGAAATTAGTTGTAATTTAAGTTCTAAAAAGGGGCTTAATAAAAGCAGACTGAGTTCTTCTTCCAATGCTTGTTTTTATTTATCTAGAAAGGTAAATCGTCTCCCTTTTCTTCTTGAGGAATTTCTTCTTTAGATTTATTTGTAGAAAGTTGAGTAGATCCATCTTCTTTTTTACCCAACATAGTCATATTGTCTGCTAAAATTTCAGTTGTATACCTTGTATTGCCTTCCTTATCTTCCCATTTTCTATTTCTAATTTTTCCCTCAATGTAAATGGAGGCACCTTTTTTTAAAAACTTTTCAGCTATCTCAGCTAACCCTCTCCAGAGCACAATATTATGCCATTCTGTTTGACTTACCCTTTCCCCTTCTTTGTTTTTATAACTTTCTGTGGTAGCTAAAGAAAAATTTGCAACAGCAACACCATTGTCTAGATATCTTACTTCAGGATCTTTACCTAAATTCCCAATTAGAATTACTTTGTTTACGCCTGCCATAACATTTGTTTTTAGTGATAAACAAATGTAGTAAAATAGCTATATCATTCCAACATTTTGAAGGTATTTTTCCAATAGCCTAGGAATAGGGTAATTTTTCAATTCATTCTTGCCAATACACTTAAAATGCTTTGATATTGCATACTTTGTTTCAACATGCCAAAATCTGGCAAAAATGGTTTGGTGTGTGAGTTGATGTTTAATTATTGGTGATATTTTTAAGATTTTTGTTGTTTTAGCAAATAGCTTTTTCCATTCTCTTGAATTCTCAATGTCCTTTTCAGATTTTTGAACCTCATTTTCTAAAATTGGAAACTGATAGAGCCCTTTCCAAATCCCATTTACTCTTTTCTCTATGTGAATACCCCCATTTTGATTAATGATAAAAAACTCAAAATACCGTTTTCTAATTTTAAGTTTCTTTGATTTTTTTGGTAAATCAGCAACCATATTATTGTTAAAAGCATAACAACTATTTTGCAAAGGGCAAAGATTACAGTCTGGTGATTTTGGTTTACATTGCAGTGCACCAAATTCCATTATTGCCTGATTATTTACTCCTGCTTTTTCAATTAGAAGTAATTCTTGAGCCAATTGTTTAAATGTTTTCTTTCCTTCACTACTATCATATGGTGTTCGTATTCCAAAAAACCGACTCAATAGTCTTATTACATTCCCATCTACTACTGAAAAGGGTAAATTATACGCAAAAGAGCAAATAGCAGCAGCTGTATATGGTCCTACACCTTTTAAGGCTAAGATTTTTTTATAATCATTTGGGAAAGTTCCTTTGTATTTTTCTGTTACCTGCTTAGCAGTAAGATGCATATTCCTAGCTCTGGAGTAGTAGCCCAATCCTTGCCAAAGTTTCAAAACTTCCCTTTCTGAAGTTTCTGCAAGTAATTCTACATTTGGGTATCTTTCTATAAAGCTATTGAAATAAGGTAATCCTTGCTCAACCCTTGTCTGTTGTAAAATAATCTCAGAAAGCCATATTTTATAAGGATCTGTGCAGTTTCGCCAAGGTAAAGACCTCTTGTTTTTGTCATACCACAGAATAATTTGTTGAGAAAAGTTCATAAAACACTGAAAACTAAGCTAATAATTCAAAAAAAAAGACATAATGATGTGTATCGTCATTCAAAAATAGTTGATATATTTGCACGCTATTAAATAAAAGCAAGAATAAAAATATTTATATTAACTTAACATCAAAAAAGAAATAAAGAATGACAAAAGCAGAGATAGTAAGTAAAATTTCAGAGAAAACAGGTGTAGAAAAAGTAACAGCACTTGTAGTAGTAGAATCGTTTATGGCAGAAGTGAAAGACTCAATAACTAACAATGAGTCAGTTTTTCTAAGAGGTTTTGGGACATTTAAACCAAAGAAAAGAGCTGAAAAAACAGGTAGAAATATCTCAAAAAATACTACAATTATTATCCCAGCACATCATATTCCATCTTTTAAACCTTCAAAGGTTTTTGTTAAACAGGTTAAAGAAAGTATTAAATAAAATATAATCAGAAAGAAATTCTGAATAAAAGAAGAAATTAAAAAATTAAAATATGCCAAGCGGAAAAAAAAGAAAAAGACATAAGATGGCCACTCATAAACGCAAGAAGCGTTTGAGAAAAAATAGACATAAAAATAAGTAGGCTTTTTTTCTATTAATCTCTAATCATACAAGCCATGAAATTCGAACTTATAATCGATTCAAGGCCATCTGATGTAGTTATCGCGCTTTTGCGAGAGAAACACCTAATTGAACTTCATAAAGAAAACAATAATAGTAACTACTCAGTTGGCGATATTTATCTAGGTAAAGTTAAAAAAGTAGTACCCGGACTCAATGCTGCATTTGTGAATGTTGGACATGAGAAAGATGGTTTCTTGCACTATCTTGATTTAGGTCCAAATGTGAATTCTTATAAGAAATTTACAGACAAAGCAATTGCAAAAAAGAGCAATACTGCTTCTTTGAAAAATTTTAGAAAGGAAAAAGAAATTAATAAAACAGGTCAAATTGCAGATGTACTAAAATCTGGAGATAGAATTTTAGTGCAAGTCTCTAAGGAAGCGATCTCTTCAAAAGGACCAAGACTAACAGCTGAAATTTCAATTGCAGGAAGAAATATGGTATTACTTCCATTTTCATCTAAAATATCACTATCCAACAAGATCAAATCACAAGAAGAAAAAGTGCGATTAAAACGCCTATTACAAAGTATAAAGCCAGAGGGTTTTGGTGTAATCGTCCGAACAGTTGCAAAAGGAAAAAAAGTAATCGAACTAGATGCTAACTTGAAGGTTTTGTATAAAAAATGGCAAAGCGTTTTCAAAGAACTTAAAGATGCAGAGGCACCTAAAATGATTCTAAAAGAACTTAACCGATCAACCGCTATTTTAAGAGATATTTTAAATGAAGGGTTTAATAACATTCATGTAAACGATAAAGATTTATATTTGGAATTGAAGGATTATTTAGCAAGCATTTCTCCTGAACAAGAAAGAATATTAAAACTCTACAAATCAAAAATACCAATTCTGCAAAAATTTGATGTAACCAAACAAATAAAATCAGCTTTTGGAAAAACAGTAAATATGAAAAACGGAACCTATCTTGTAATTGAGCACACAGAAGCAATGCATGTTATAGATGTAAATTCCGGAAAAAAGGTAGACGCCAAAAAAGATCAAGAAGAAAATGCTTTAGCAGTAAATCTTGCAGCAGCAAAAGAGGTTGCACGTCAATTAAGATTACGGGATATGGGTGGAATAATTGTGGTTGATTTTATTGATATGTACAATGCAAAGAATCGTAAATTACTTTTCGAAAAAATGCGAGAAGAAATGAAAGATGATAAGGCGAAACACCATATTCTGTCACCTTCAAAATTCGGTTTAGTGCAAATTACACGCCAAAGAGTTCGGCCAGAGATGAACATTGACACTAGAGAAAATTGCCCAATGTGCGTAGGGAATGGTAAAATTGATTCCAGTTTACTCTTAATTGAAACTATAGAAAATAAGATTAGAAATCTAGTTGAAAAATCAAGCAATGGTCAAATAAATATTTCTACACATCCATTTATTGCTAGCCATATTAATAAAGGAATGATCTCAAAGGGAATGAAATGGTGTTTTAAGTATAAACGAATGATAAAGGTTATGCCTGACGAGAGATTGCATCTTTTGCAATACAGCATAGTAAAAGCCTAATCCGCTTCTTTTTTATCTAAATTAATGAGAGATTTATAATGAACAATTAATGGGATAATCGCCATTAATACCATTATAGATCCAACCAAATACCCATAACGAACATTATCATTTGTGGTAAAGAAAGGTAAAGCAAAAAGCCCAATTAAACACATTCTCACCATAATATTCAAAGAGTTAAAAACGGAATTTGTTCGTCCAATTACATTGTTTGGTACATGGTTAAACAAATAGGTTGTTCTTAGCACTCGTACTCCAGCATTAGTCAACCCCAAAATTAAGTTAGCAATAAAAAAATACAGAAGAGAATTGTAAACCGACATTCCCGAAAAAGCAATTGCAACAATAAACATTAAAGTAATGATGCCAAAAATCGAATTGAACTTTTTGAATATGCGTATCACAAACAAGCCTGCTAAGATTGCTCCTAAAGAATAGTAAACTTCAGCTGAGGCATAAATGTCTCCTTTCTCCTGCAAAAAATCGTGCACATATATAGGAAGCAAAATGTGAATTTCTACTAAAAGAAAAGCAAACAGTATATAAGATGCAAAGCCAAATCGAAAAATTAATGGATTCTTTTTTAGGTATGAGATTCCGCTTTTCAACCGGCTAAATAAAGTACCAATTTCAATTTTATCACTCACTATTCTTGTGTATTTTATTTGCATAAAAATGAGGATAACTATTAAATAAGTAATGGCATCCATCAAAAATATTTCATGAATTTCCCAAGGCTGAATCTCAAATGGAAAGGTAAAGGTAAAGCCACCCAAATTCATACTCTTATTAGTTGTTCCAGTAAGCAATAATGCGGCAAATGCTCCAGCCAAAACACTTGTTGATTGCCCTTGTATCTCAATGTAAGAGTTCAGTTTACCATAGTTGCTTTTTTCTGTAATTTCTTGCCCAAATGCATACAAATTGGGATAATGTACATTATAATTAAATATAGTAGTTGCAAATACTAAAATCACCAACAAATCGTTCATACTAGAGGTGAAAAACCCTGAAAAAGCAACACTTCCGATTATCAGACCACAAACAACATTAATTAAAATAAAAATTCTTTTTCTTGAATATCTATCGATAATGGTACCGGCATACAAGCCCCAAAACAAAGTTGCAAACGTGATAAAGATATATGCAGTAGCAAAAACTTGTGGTCGGCTAACTATTTCTACAAAATACCAAGGAATAGCAATCATGCTGATTCCTTGGGCAAAACCAGAAATAATATTGGATAGAAAAAGTAAACTTATTGCTTTTTTATTTTTCATCTTGCAAAAGTAAAATTAAACTGTAGAATATGTATTTTTGGATTGGTGCAAAAAAATAGTATATATAAAATAAGTGATGCTAAAAGAAGAATCAAAAACTATTGTGCCGCTCAAGACAGATGCGAATGGGATGTGAGAAAGAAGTTAACAGAATGGGGGTTAATGGAAAGCACAAAAGATATACTAATGACAGAGTTGATAAACGAACAATATATAGATGAAGAAAGGTATGCACGTGCTTTTTGTAGAGGAAGATTCAAAATTAAGAAATGGGGAAAGAGAAAGATAGCATTTGAATTAAAAAAGAAAAATATTTCGGCAATTTGCATAAAAAAAGGAATGGAAGAAATTGATCAAGATGTGTATTTATTGCAATTAGGAGTTCAAGCAGAAAAGAAAAACAAATTGATAAAAGATAAAAATCATTTCAAAAGAAAAAGCAGATTAGCAAAACACCTCATTGATAAAGGTTATGAAAGCGATTTGGTTTGGGAGAAGATAAAAGAAATTTATAGTAAATAGTCCCTATGATAAGTGAGCAACAAATTCTAGAACTAAAAAGGAGAAAAGAAGACCTTTTTAAATTTCTGAATATTCAAGGTAAAGAGATTGAACTAAAAGAATTGGAAGAAAAATCCAACCAAAATAGCTTTTGGGAGAATCCAAAAAATGCTCAAAAAATTCTGAAAAAATTAAGCGGTTTAAAAAGTTGGGTCAGATCCTATCATTTGACGGAAAACTATATTGAGGAACTAAAAGTACTTATCGAACTAGAAGCAACAAAAGAGGAAATTGAAATCCAATTTGAGAAAACAAAATTATCTCTTGAAGATCTAGAATTTAAAAATATGCTAAGTTCAAGAGAAGATGAAATGCCAGCAATCCTAACAATAAATCCTGGGGCAGGAGGAACTGAAAGTCAAGATTGGGCAGAAATGATAATGCGAATGTATTTATTGTGGGGAGAAAAAAATGGTTATAAGGTGAAAGAATTAGATATGCAAAAAGCTGAGCCAGTTGGCATCAAATCAGTGACATTGGAATTTCACGGGGATTTTGCTTTCGGTCATTTAAAGGGAGAAAATGGCGTGCATAGATTAGTAAGAATTTCTCCATTTGATTCAAATGCAAAACGCCATACTTCTTTTGCTTCTGTGTTTGTTTACCCATTAGCTGATGATAGTATTGATATTGTTGTCGATCCTTCAACAATTAGTTGGGATACATTCCGTTCGAGTGGTGCTGGGGGGCAGGGCGTAAATAAAATTGAATCGGCAGTAAGATTAAAACACGAGCCATCAGGAATAATAATTGAAAACTCAGAAACTCGTTCTCAACTAGAAAACAAAGAGAAAGCATTAAAGCTTTTAAAATCTCAACTTTACGAATTAGAATTGAGAAAAATACAGGAAGAAAGAGATAAATTGGAAGGAAATAAGAAGAAAATAGAATGGGGGTCGCAAATCAGAAATTATGTTTTACATCCTTACAAAATGGTAAAAGATCTAAGAACCAACTATGAAACCACAAATCCGGATGCAGTGTTGGATGGTGATTTGAATGCGTTTATAAAAACTTATTTGATGGAATTCGGACAGAAATAAATTATGAAAATATACCACAATCCCAGATGTAGCAAAAGCAGACAAGCGCTTGCATTATTACAAGAGAATGGAGCGTATCCTGAAATTATTGAATACATAAATTCACCTATTTCTATTGATGAATTAACTTTACTTTTACATATGTTAAAAATAAAACCTATTCAGCTAGTAAGAAAAGCAGAGCAAATCTGGAAAGAAAATTTTAAAGGAAAAGAATTAAGTGATGATGAGATTGTAAATGCAATGGCAGAATATCCAAAACTAATTGAAAGACCGATTGTAGTAAAAAATGGCAAAGCAATAATTGGCAGACCTCCAGAGAATGTTTTAATTCTGCTAGATTAAGATGGAATCTGCTTATTTTCTAATTTTCCTTCCTTCGCCCAAACAAAAACCATATAAGGGATGACAGAAGCTAAAAAAATAATAGACCAAAAAGCCATTAAAAAAACAAATAAAAATATTAAGAATCCTAGAAATTTCATAATCATTAACTTTGCCACAAAGAAACAACAAGAATTAAAAATATCAAAACATTTTCATCATGAATTATAGAATAGAGAAAGACACCATGGGAGAAGTGAAAGTTCCTGCAGAAAAGTATTGGGGAGCGCAAACTCAGAGAAGTAGAAATAACTTCAAAATAGGAGAAGAAGCTTCTATGCCCTTCGAGATCATCTATGGGTTTGCCTACCTTAAAAAAGCATCTGCTCATACAAATTGTGAGTTGGGGGTGCTTTCAACAGAAAAGCGTGATTTAATTTCAAAAGTTTGTGATGAAATTTTAGCAGGCAAACATAATGGAGAGTTTCCGCTTGTTATTTGGCAAACTGGTAGCGGCACGCAAAGCAATATGAATTGTAATGAAGTAATTGCAAATCGCGCTCATGTTATTAATGGCGGAAGTTTAGAAGATGCTGAAAAAATTATTCATCCTAATGATGATGTAAACAAATCCCAAAGCTCAAATGATACTTTCCCAACAGGAATGCATATCGCTTGCTACAAAATACTCATTGAAAAGACCATTCCAGGTGTTGAGCAATTGCGTAATACACTAAAAAAGAAATCAGCTGAATTTATGAAAGTGGTAAAAATAGGAAGAACGCATTTGATGGATGCCACACCACTTACTTTAGGACAAGAATTTTCTGGATATGTTTCTCAATTGGATCATGGGCTAAAAGCAATAAAGAATACTTTAGCACATCTTTCAGAGTTAGCATTGGGTGGTACTGCAGTCGGAACAGGTATAAATACACCAGAAGGATATTCGGATTTGGCTGCTAAATATATAGCTGATTTTACAGGATTCCCTTTTGTTTCTGCAGACAATAAATTTGAAGCCTTAGCTGCTCATGATGCAATTGTAGAAAGTCATGGTGCATTGAAGCAATTGGCTGTTTCTTTAAATAAAATCGCAAACGATATTCGTCTCTTAGCCTCAGGCCCTAGAAGCGGAATAGGTGAGCTTATTATTCCATCTAATGAGCCAGGATCATCAATTATGCCTGGAAAAGTAAACCCTACTCAATGTGAAGCTTTAACTATGGTTTGTGCTCAAGTTATTGGAAACGATACGGCTATTGCAGTTGGCGGTATGCAAGGACATTATGAATTGAATGTTTTCAAACCAGTTTTGGCAACTAACTTTTTACAATCGGCTAGACTACTTGCTGATGCTTGTATTTCTTTTGATGTAAATTGCGCAATAGGAATACAGCCAAACCATACAAATTTGAAAAAGAATTTAGACAATTCCTTAATGCTCGTTACTGCTCTAAACACGAAAATTGGTTATGAAAAAGCAGCAGAAATTGCTAAAATTGCTCATGAAAATGGAACAACTCTAAAAGAAGAAGCAATAAACTTAGGCTTTCTCACAGCAGAAGAGTTTGATGCTTGGGTACGCCCAGAAGACATGTGTGGAGGGTAGTAAAATCTTTAAGCGTCTTTCTTTTTCACATCTGCAACAAATTGTTTGATCTGTTGTTCATCTTCTTTTCTACAAATAAGCAAAGTGTTGTCATTTTCAACTACAATATAGCCATTTAACCCTTGTAGTACAACTAATTTTCCATCAGGAATATTCACAATATTATCTGCAGCATTGTACAAAAACACATTTTTACCGAGTACTGCATTCCTGTTTTTATCCAAATCTAAATGCGTGTAAAGTGAGCCCCATGTCCCTAAATCAGACCAGCCAAAATCTGCAGGAAAAACATAAACATTATCTGATTTTTCCATAAGTCCATAATCAATAGATATGTTTTCACATCTTGGGAATACACTATCAATATAGCTACTTTCTTTTTTTGTGTTAAAATAAGCATTTCCATCTTCAAATATCTCATACATATCAGGTAGATGTTTTTTAAAAGCTTTTAAGATAGTTTCAGCATTACAAATAAAGATTCCAGCATTCCACAAAAAATCTCCACTACTTAGAAATTGTAATGCCAATTCCTGGTCGGGTTTTTCGGTAAAATTTTTCACTTTTTTTATCTCAGCATTGCTTTCCAATGCAGTGTCATTATATTGAATATACCCATAGCCAGTGTCAGGTCTACTTGGATGAATACCAATAGTGAGTAAGATGTCTTTCTCTTTAGTAACTTGCATACCTGCTTGTACTACTTTTGCAAATTCCTCTTGATTTGTTATCAAATGATCAGAGGGAGCAACAATCATATTAGCATCTGGATTTTGATTGTAAATCTTAAAAGTTGCATAGGCTATGCAAGGAGCAGTATTTCGCGTACAAGGTTCACACAATATATTTTCTTCTTTCATTCTTGGCAGTTGCTCCAAACACAAATCCTTATAATCTTTATTTGTTACAATAAATATATTTTCTTTTGGACATATTTTCGAAAGTCTTCTAAAGGTTTGTTGAATAAGGGACTCACCTGTGCCCAGAATATCAATAAATTGCTTAGGTCTTGAGGTTTTACTCATTGGCCAAAATCTTGACCCAATTCCTCCTGCCATTATTACTGTATAATTATTGTTCATATGCTATATTTTAACGAATTGACAACTAAAATAGTCTAAAACATTTTTTTCATTTTCAAAAATACTATTTATAAGCATTATTTCATTTGTTTTTGGAAGATGTTGAACTTCTCTTAATCTGATATTATTGTTGCAAATAATATTTTCTGAAGTTGAAAGAATTTGATTTAATAGAGTAGATCCGCTAAAAAGGGGGGTTAAAATAAATAGATATGTGTTTTGCTTTTTAGCAAAAAAGAGATTTTTTATTGCAAGAGATTGACGCACAAAGAAGAAATAAAATCTTCTTTTGGTAGAGTTTAGTTTATTTTTCTCCTTTCTCATTTAGGATGATAATTCTATTTCTGCCAATGGATTAAATAAATAGATTTTTTCAGTTCCTATTTCTTGGCATTTATATCTTTTCCTCATTTTTCCTAACTTGATGAATATTTTTCCATTTTGAGCTATAAAAGTTGCTCCATCCATAATGTCAGAAATCGTATTTTTTTTGTCTTTATCATAATTTCTAACTGCTTGCGTCAGATTCATATCTGAAAGAGAAGATGCTTTTGGGTTTATCAAATGCTTACTTAACGCTTTTAAAATATCGTCTGGAAATACCGCTGGGTTAAGAAAATTGAGCATCATTCCTTTAAAAGTATTCTTCCACTTTTCCCCATGAGGCATTGCTTTTTCTTTGTATTTTTTCCAAACAAATGCATGGGCTAATTCGTGAGTGATTGTAATTAGAAAAGCATATTTATTTAAATTATAATTGACACTTATTTGGTGTCCCCCTCCCTTTAAAAGACGAAAATCCCCAAGTTTAGTCCTTCTTTCCTTACTTATCTTTATCACAACACCTAACTCTTCAATCCAGTTATTAATTTGAGTCAATGTTCCGTCTGGAATATAATTTTCTAATTCCTTCATTTAGGATAAAATTTGATAAGCGATTAAAGATGAAAGATAGGCCAATATCCCCATATATAAAAACTGCACAATTGGCCATTTCCAACTATTTGTTTCTCTTCTTACAATAGCAAGCGTACTCATACATTGCATGGCAAAAGCATAAAAAAGCATTAAAGAAATTCCTACTGCACCCGTAAAAAATGGCTTACTAGTTTCAGGATTTTTCACAGATTCTAATCTTTCCTTAATAGATTGTGTGGATTCATCTCCTACACTATATATGGTAGACATGGTGCCTACAAAAACCTCTCTTGCTGCAAAAGATGTGATAAGTGCAATACCAATTTTCCAATCAAATCCTAATGGCTTAATGGCAGGCTCAATACTTTTACCAATAATTCCTGCATACGAAACTTCTAATTTCTCAGCAGCAATATGTATTTCAGCATTTTCTTTTCCAGCCCATTTTGCATCAATTTTTTCAAATCTATTTCCAGGAGCATAAGAAGATAAAAACCAAAGCACAATAGAGATAGCAATAATTACTTTACCAGCATCAAATAGAAATACTTTTACTTTTTCTACGATGGTATAAATTACAGTTTTCCAGTCTGGAATTTTATAAGAAGGCATTTCCATAATGTAATAACTCCTCTCTTTGGCTTTCAGAATAAATTTGAGCACGAATGCTGTTCCTAAAGCTGCTAAGAATCCTAGCAAATAAAAAGCCATCATTACCAATCCTTGTAAATTAAAAGGACCCCAGTTTTGCTCAGAAGGAATCATCACAGCAATAATTAAAGTATAGACAGGTAGTCGTGCCGAACAACTCATTAGAGGGGTCACCATAATGGTAATCATTCTTTCCTTCCATGAGGAAATAGTCCTAGCGGACATAATTGCAGGTATAGCACAAGCTGCACCACTTAATAATGGAATTATAGATCTTCCGTTTAATCCGAATCCTCTTAAAATCTTATCAGTAATAAAACCAACCCTTGCCATATATCCTGTATCTTCCAAAAATGCAATAAAGGCAAACAAAAATGCAATTTGTGGAACAAAAATAATAATACCACCTAACCCTGCTAAAACCCCTTTCACCAGCAAATCATTAAAAACACCAGCAGGTAAAGTTGCAGCAACCCAAACAGAAAGATCAGTAAACAGACTGTCAATCAAATCCATAGGATAGACCGACCAAGAAAAGATAGCTTGAAAAATTAAAAATAATACGCCTAAGAAAATGAAATATCCACATACAGGATGAATCAAAACATCATCTAACCATTTAGTGACGGAACGATTGCCTTCAATTTTAACTGTTGCACAACAGATATCAACTACTTCATCAATCTTTTTATACCTTCTGATTGTTTCCTGAGCTTGTGCTCTACTTGGGATAAACTGATGTTTTTTGCAAAGGCTATTTAGTTTAATATCTTCATTTGTATCCAAAAGGCAAAGCGCAAGAAAAGAATCGTAATCGTTCTTAGTTTTTCGCAACTCATTAGCATCTTCAATAATATTATTAAAAAGCGATCTTACATCAAAAAATGAAGGGAGCACTTCTCTTGAATCTGCCTGAATAATTGCTTGCTTCAACCTCCCAATCCCTTCTTGTTTTCTTGCATTTATGGCAACAACAGGAATTTTTAGTTCTTCAGATAATCTGCTTACATCAATTATAAGACCTTGCTGCAATGATAGGTCAACCATATTCAATGCTAAAACTACTTTCATTTTTAAGTCAATAATTTGAGTAATTAGAAAAATGGATCTTCTTAAATTAGTCGCATCTGCTACCACAACAGTTACTTCAGGAGCACCTTCATCCTTTTTGTTACAAATAACTTGTTGTGCTACCCATTCATCAATGGATTTAGGATACAAACTATAAGCACCAGGAACATCTATTATTTCTGCTTTGGAGTTTTTATTCAAATTACAGTTTCCTGTTCTTTTCTCAACTGTAATACCAGGATAATTTCCGACTTTTTGTCTTAACCCTGTAAGCGCATTAAAAAGAGTAGATTTGCCAGAATTAGGGTTTCCTGCAAGCACTACTTTTATTTTTGAGGTATTCATGGCGTTATTTTACAAAGATTTGTTCGGCATCTTCTTTTCTTATGCTTAGCATAAATCCAGAAACTATAATAGCAATAGGGTCAGCAAAAGGTGCTTTCCTTTCAACTATAATTTTCTCTCCTGGGGTACAGCCCATTTCCAATAGTTTTTGGGCTAATTCTTCATTTTCAATTGATTCAATAATCTTTTCTTCGCCAATCGCTATATCAGATAGTTTTTGCATTTGGCAAAGTTAGTTATTTAGAATGACTCTAAAATATTAAAGCAAAGAAATTTAAATGTTATGTTTGTGTTTTATTTCTCCCGAAAAATTAGGGCAATCGCAAGAGTTGTTTTTGCTTAAAAAACATGAACTTATAAATACAGAGAGCAATAAAAAAAATAATATAAGCTTGATTTTTTTCATATTTGAAAGTTCAAAAATAAATAAAAGTACTATTAGTTTGTACTATTAGTTCGTAAATTATTTTTACTTTTATATTCAATGTATAGGATTCTAAAAAATATAGGAGAGTATTTTCTCATGATGCGGAGAGTGTTTAGTATGCCTGAAAAAAAAGATATTTTTTTAAGGCAAATTACATTAGAAATTGAGAAAATTGGCCTGAATTCTTTAGGGATAGTAATAATTATATCCCTTTTTGTTGGGGCTGTTGTCACCATTCAAACCGCATTTAATATCATGAATCCGCTTTTACCAAAGTATCTGATTGGATTGGCAACCAGAGACTCTTTAATATTAGAATTCTCTCCAACAATGCTTTGTTTAATATTAGCAGGAAAAGTGGGTTCAAATGTGGCTTCAGAAATTGGTAGTATGCGCGTTACAGAACAAATTGATGCATTAGAAATAATGGGCGTGAACTCAGCTAACTTTTTAATTCTTCCAAAGATTATTGCAGCAATTTTTTTCTTTCCATTTTTGGTAATTATTAGTATGAGTATTGGAATACTGGGGGGTTGGTTTGGTAGTATCTCAGTAGATGTGCCCACTGCAGATTTTATATATGGATTAAAATATCAGTTTAATCCTTTTTACATTACTTATGCTCTTACAAAAACAGTAGTTTTTGCATTTATCATTACTTCTGTTTCTTCTTTTTATGGCTACACTACTAAGGGGGGCGCATTGGAAGTGGGAGTTTCAAGTACCAGGGCAGTAGTATATAGCAGTGTGGTTGTGCTTATTTTCAACTTCATTCTCACTCAACTTTTATTGGCATGATATCAGTAAAAAATATAAATAAACATTTTGGCGAAAACCAGGTACTTAAAGATGTGTCATTTGAATTTGAGTCAGGGAAAACGAACCTTATAATTGGTGAAAGTGGTTCAGGGAAAACAACACTTTTGAAGGTAATGATCGGGCTTCATGAATCTGATAGTGGAGAGATAGATTACGGAGACAGGAATTTTACCGATATGAATTTTCATCAAAGAAAAATTCTTAGAAAAGAAATTGGGATGCTTTTCCAGGGAGGAGCACTATTTGATTATATGAATGTTGAGGAGAATATTATGTTTCCCTTAAAGATGTTTGCTCAGCAGTCAGAAGAAGAAAATTTAGATAGGGTGAATTTCTGTTTACAAAGAGTAAATTTGGAAAATACAAATGCTTTATTGCCATCAGAACTTAGTGGAGGAATGAAAAAAAGAGTCGCTATTGCAAGGGCAATTGCAATGAATCCAAAATACTTACTTTGTGACGAGCCTAATTCTGGGCTTGACCCAAAAACAGCTATACTAATAGACAATCTGATTCAGGAAATTACACAAGAATATAACATTACTACTATTGTAAATTCACACGATATGAATTCGGTAATGGAAATAGGTGATAAAATTGCCTTTATTCATGAAGGAAAAGTTTGGTGGTCGGGTAATAAAGAGGAATTAGTTAGAAGCAAAAATCAAGAGTTGAATGAGTTTGTTTTTGCATCCAAATTGTTCAAAAGACTAAGGCAAATTTCCTAAAATTTACTGCAAAAAAGGATTGTGCTCCTTTTCATATGCTAAGACAGTATTAGGGCCGTGTCCGCAATAGATTTGAGTTGATTCTGGTAGAGAAAACAATTTTTGAGTTATACTTGTTATAAGCGTATCAAAATCTCCAAAAGGCAAATCTGTTCTACCAATACTCCTTTGAAAAATAACATCTCCACTTATAATAAAGTTATGTTTCTTGCTGTAAAAACAAATATGTCCTGGTGCATGTCCAGGTGTAAATAAAACATGTAACTCACTATTACCAAAAGAGAAAGTTACTCCATCTTCTAAAAAATGTTTTGGAAGAGGTGATCCACTATA
This sequence comes from Bacteroidota bacterium, assembly GCA_036337275.1. GTDB lineage: Bacteria > Bacteroidota > Bacteroidia > Flavobacteriales > BACL11 > DUAL01. The sequence goes on from JAYZEM010000005.1 coordinate 73,953, forward strand.
TTTTTCTAAACCATACATCTTGCTCACTTCACCAGCATTTTCCAAAAGCGGTAAATCTGCTTTGTGCATATGCAACTCCACATTCCATTTATCAACTACAAACTGATTGCCTAATATATGATCGATATGGCAGTGGGTGTTCATGAGCGCTACTGGCTTCAATTCATTTTCCAAAATAAAATTAGCTAATTCCTCTTCTTCTGATTTTTCATAACAACCAGGATCAATAATCACACATTCTTTGCTTTCCTCATAAAGCACAAAAGTATTTTCCTGGAAAGGATTAAATGTGAATTTTTTAATTTTCATTTTTTAAAAATGAGAATTACAAATATAAACTATCTTTACATATCATAAGCACATGAGAATTTTAATTGTCATATTATCAGTAGTTTTATTGTCTAATTTGGCGAATGCACAATTCTATTATGGCCTGCAAACAGATTTTGGTAAAAGTAGATTGCAATACCAAGCATTTAATTGGACAAGTTATCAATTTCAAGAATTTGACACCTATTATTACAGAGGAGGAAAAACGATTGCAGAATACACTGCCAAAAAAGCACATACCATCAAAAATCAAATTGAGCAACAAATATCTTTTAATCTAAAGAAAAGAATCCAATTTATTATCTACAACTCTTTTACTGATTTCAAACAAAGCAACATTGGCTTTAAGCAGCATGATGATTATAATATAGGAGGAAAGACACAAATTATCGGTAGTAAAGTGCTTTTATATTTTGATGGAGACTACAATAATTTGAACGAACAAATTGCTATTGGAATTTCAAATATCCTGCTAAACGAGATGATGTATGGAGGGAATATGGCAGATGCTTTTACAAATGCTGCTCTGTTGAATTTACCCAATTGGTTTTTAGATGGCTTAGTGGCATACATTGCAAATCCTTGGGATTTTGAAAAAGAAAATTTAGTGAAGGACAAAATTAGCACAGGAGCATTTGACAAGTTCAATCATTTGGAAAAAGATGATGCTGCTTTGGCGGGCTATTCAATTTGGCATTATATCAGTAATACATATGGTAAAGTTGCTATTGTCCAACTATTGAATATGGTAAGAACAACCAGAAATATTGAAAATGCATTTCAGTTTGTGTTGGGTAAATCGGTAAAAAAAATAAATCAGCAATGGCTTGATTTTTATTTTCAAACAGATGTTACTGGTATTTATCCTTCTTCCAATCCTTTACCTATAAAACTTAAAAAAGCCGAACGAATAACCACTATCAGAATCAGTCCTAGGGGAAGGAAATTGGCTTTTGTGAGTAATGAAATGGGCAAATACAAAATTTGGCTTTACGATTTGAAAACAAAGAAACAGACCAAAATTGCAAGAGTGGGGCATAAATTGGATCGAATTACAGATTTTTCAGTTCCCGTGATAGCATGGGAGCCAAAAGGTAAAAAGTTGGCTTTTACTACCGAAAAGAAGGGTAAAATTCAAATGAATTATTACGATATCTCAAAAGAAAAAATCCAATCTTTTGAATTGCAGCATTTGGAAAAAGTATTGAGCATGACTTACGATAAGAAAGGGAAAATACTTTTATTTTCGGCTGTTCGACAAAACCGAACCGACATCTTTTCCTTTGGAGTTGTTGGACACAAACTTACCAATATTACAAATGATAAATATTTAGATATTGATCCTATTTTCTCTGAAAATAATGAATATATCATTTTCAGTTCTAACAGAACAGGAGATATATTGTACACAGAGAATGAACTTTTTTCACAAAACAAAAACAATGATTTGTTTTTGTATAATTATAAAACAGAAAGCCCAAAACTTTTACGATTAACCAATACACCAACTATTCACGAAATACAGCCCAAATTTATAAAACATAATACATGCTGGTATTTGGCAGATGAGAATGGTATTAAAAACAGATTTCATTTGAAGATAGACAGTGTTCAAATACAGAAAGACACGAGTATTCTATATCAGAAAAATATGGAGATTTCTCCTTTTACTAATTACAATAGAGATGTTATTTGTTATGATGCAAAGCCAAAAGCCAAGCACCTTATAGAATTACTTTATCTCAATGGAAATTATACCATTTATGACAAAAAGCTAAATAGGAAACTGCAAAATCCGGGTATCAACTTGACAGACTCCTATTTTCTCCAGCTCAAAAAAAGCAAAAAAAAATACAAAACGGAAGTTAAAAGTGTTGAAACAGATTCTTTATGGGGAAACAATAAAGTAGATGTGCAAAATTATCAGTTTGGAAGTTTTGAACAAATCACCAATAAATTAAGAAAGAAAACAACTCTCTCTTCTGAAGATAAAGATAAAAGCCAAGCCAAAGCACGGAATTATTTTATTACCTTCTCAACTGATTATGTTGTCAGTCAGTTTGACAACTCCTACATCACAAAAGCCTATCAACCCTACACCAATTATCAAACACCACTTTTTCTAAACCCTGATTTTGATGCGCTAATAAAAGTAGGAACGGCTGATTTGTTTGAAGATTATAAAATTATTGGTGGTGTTCGCCTTTCAGGAGATTTGAAAAGTAATGGATATATGCTCAGTTTTTTAGATAATAAAACTAGATTGGACAAATCGTATATCTTTTCAAGGCAAAGCATAAATGCGATAAAAGAAAATGCTTTGCAAAAAATTTATTCTTACGAATTAAAATCTACCACTAGTTGGCCTTTTACGGAAGTGTTAAGCGTAAGAAACGCATTAAGTTTTCGGCATGATAAAACAGTCTTTTTATCAACTGATGTACAAAATTTACAAAAAGAAAATACTTTTAGCAACTGGCTCACTTTTAAAAACGAGTTCATTTTTGACAATAGTATTGTAAGAGGACTCAACCTTTATAATGGAGGTAGGTACAAGTTTTTTGCTGAATACTATCGGCATTTAGAAGAGCAAAATTCCGACATCTTAATATTAGGATTAGATGCAAGGCATTATAAGAAGGTGAGTCATTCCATGATTTGGGCAAATAGACTTGCAGTAAGCACTTCTTTAGGAAATCAAAAATTGCTTTATTATATGGGAGGGGTAGATGCTTGGCTTTTTCCACAATTTAACAGAGATACAGAAGTGAGCGAAAATGAGCAATATTCTTATCAAACCCTAGCTACAAACATGAGAGGATTCAATCAAAATGTTCGAAACGGAAATAGTTTTTTTGTTGTAAATACTGAATTGAGAGTACCGCTTTTTAAATACATTTTGAGAAGGCCAATTACATCAGATTTTATCGAAAATTTTCAAATTGTAACATTTGCCGATTTTGGTGCCGCTTGGAATGGAAGCACTCCTTTTTCTAAACAAAACCAAATCAATTATGAAGTAATTGAAAATGGCCCTATTACCATTAGTATCGATAGACAGAAGAACCCATTTGTTGGTGGTTTTGGTTTTGGTGCAAGAAGCAGGTTATTTGGTTATTTTGTTCGTGCCGATTGGGCTTGGGGAGTGGAGGATAGCTATATGCTGCCAAATATTTTATACATATCTTTGGGACTTGATTTCTAAAAACAAACATATGAGCATTTCAACAATTATTATTCTGATTATTATCGGCTTGTTAGCTGGAACGCTAAGTGGAATAGTTGGTATTGGAGGAGGGTTGTTGATGATTCCAATGCTAATTTTTTTCCTAGGGCTTTCACAACATTCCGCACAAGGGACCTCATTAGCAGTAATGCTTCCGCCAATCGGCATATTGGCTGCTATGAATTATTACAAAGCAGGATATGTAGAATGGCAATATGCACTAATAATTGCAACAACTTTTATTATTGGCGGCTATTTTGGTGCCAAATTTGCTGTAAGTGTTCCCCCTACTTTGCTTAAAAAGATTTTTGGGACAGTATTATTAGTTGCAGCTATAAAAATGATATTTGGCAAGTGAGTTTGCATGCAAAAATAAAATCTTTATCAGAAGCAATATTGCCAGAAATAATTGAAATTAGAAGGCATTTGCATATGTATCCTGAGCTTTCTTTTCAGGAATATGAAACATCAAAATACATCAAATTAATCTTAAACAAATGGGACATCTCTTTTCAAGAAAATATTGCTGATACAGGAATAGTTGTGCTTATAAATGGAAAAAATCCAAATAAAAAATGTGTGGGGTTAAGAGCAGATTTTGATGCATTACCAATAATGGAAGAAAACAAAGTTACCTATTGCTCTAAGAATAAAGGGGTTATGCATGCTTGTGGACATGATGCGCATACGGCATCACTTTTGGGAGTGGTAAATATCTTAAATCAACTTAAGAAGGAGTGGGAAGGCAGTGTAAAGTGTATTTTTCAACCTGCTGAAGAGCGATTGCCAGGTGGTGCTCAGCAAATGATAAAGGAAGGGGTATTGGAAAATCCAAAAGTGGACTATATGTTTGGGCAGCATGTTTTCCCTGATTTGGAAGTTGGCACGGTAGGCTTTAAGTCAGGTCAATATATGGCTTCAACAGATGAATTACACATTACAATAAATGGAAAAGGCGGGCATGCAGCATTGCCTGAGAAAAATAAAAATCCAATACAAGTTGCGAGCGATTTGAGTAGTAAGTTGTACGATTATTTCGATAAACAAAAAGACATTCCTTCAGTTTTTTCTATAGGTTTTTTTCAAGGATTGGGCTCTACGAATGTAGTGCCTGACAAGGTAAAAATGATGGGGACATTCCGAGCAATGGATGAAACCTGGAGAGCAAATTCACATGACAAGATGCTTTCTATTGCAGGAGAATTGCAGCAAAAATATCAAGTTGATATCGATTTTGAAATCAGAAAAGGATATCCCTTTTTGGAAAATGATACTGTGCTAACTACAAAAGCAATGGAAAGTGCAAAAGCTTATCTAGGAGCAGAAAATGTAGTCCAACTTCCAATAAGAATGACAGCAGAAGATTTTGCTTATTTCACAAAAGAGTTGCCAGCTTGTTTTTACCGATTAGGGACGGTCAATAAGCAAAAAGGAATTACGCATGGATTGCATACTTCCCGCTTTGATATTGATGAGAAGGCGCTTGAAATAGGAATGGGGTTGATGGCTTTTCTTTCAATTAGTTAGCTTTTTGCCAATTTCAGCAAATTCCTCTGCAAATAATTTTATCCTCTCTTTTACCTCAGGATTTGATACTTTATCATTTTTGAAATCTTTTCCTGTAGCGTAAACTATTCTCGGGAGTTGTATCATACGCCACTCATTCATGCAAATTTGCGTCAAATGCATAGTAGAAAGGTAACTTCTCTCGCCACCTGCAGCACAAACAATACCAAAAAATTTACCTTCCGCTTTTGAGAAACAATTATCCAAAATGATTTTCAGTCCATCATTCACAGAATAGCAATGCACACCCATCCCAAAAATGATGTTGTCAGCTTTTGCTACCTTTTTACTTAACTCTTCCATAGAACAACTTAAGCCTTTATGGCAAGGTAGTAATTCGATTTCTCTTGCATCAAGCAGTTCTACATTTACACCTTTTGCTATCAGTAACTTCTCTGTTGCTTTACACAAAATAAAAGAGCGAGAGTTCTCAGATAAGGAAGAGGAGATGATGAGGGTATTCATTTTAATTTCCCATTTGTGAGATAAACTGAATGCGTACCATTCTTAACTCTTCATCAGTATATTCGTCTTCATCAAAAATTCCTCTTAATTCTTCAAATGAGGCTTCTTCTGATTGGGTTAATTCTTCTTCCAATTCCTCAATTTGATAATCTTCCAACACTTCATTTATCAAATAGGAGAGGTTTATTTTTGTACCCGAATCTACTATTGATTCTATTTCAGTCAGCAATTCATCAACAGTAATACCCTTTGCAGAAGCAATATCGGATAGGGGTAATTTTTTATCAATATTCTGAATAATATAAATTTTATTTACTGATTTGTTTGCCAATGAACGCACTATCATATCAGATGGTCTTTCTATATCATTATCCTCAACATATTTTTTGATAATATCAATAAAGGACTGACCATACTTTTGTGCTTTGCCATTTCCAACTCCTTGAATTTGACTCATCTCCTCCATAGTTATTGGGTATTGGTTTGCCATATCGGTTAAAGAAGGTTCTAAGAAAATAATAGGTGGAGGCAAACTTTTTGCTTTTGCAATCTTTTTTCTATGATCTTTCAATATTTTGAAAAGCACCATATCCGCAGCAGTTCCTTTTTGTTCTCCTAACGATTCCGATTTTAACTGATCATAATCGTGATCTTCAGTCAATTGGAAAGCAGTCGGATTTTTTAAGAAATCTTTCCCCTCATCAGTAACTTTTAAGATGCCGTAAGTTTCAATTTCTTTTGTAATAAGCCCTTTTACATAGGCTTGCCTGATTACTGCATGCCAAAATTCCTTGCTTTTTTCGGTTCCGCGCCCATACACATCACTTATTAAGGATTGATGCTGTTTAATCAAACTATTACTTTCTCCCACCAAAACTTTTACTGTTTCTTTTGCTTTGAAACTTTCATTACAGGCAAGAATGGTTTTCATCAACTTAATAACAAAATCCTTGCCCTCAAATTTTGGTTTAGGGTGCTTGCAATTATCACACATGTTCTCACATTTTTCATCATCAAATTCTTCTCCAAAATAATGTAATAAGTAACTTCTTCTACACATTGATGTTTCAGCAAAAGAAATAGTTTCCAAAATTAAAAGCCTTCCAACTTCTACTTCTGAAACAGGCTTTCCATGCAAAAAGTTTTCTAATTTTTCAATGTCTTTGTAAGAGTAAAAGGTAACACAATGCCCTTCTCCACCATCTCTTCCAGCACGTCCCGTTTCCTGATAGTAGCCTTCCAAACTTTTAGGAATATCATGATGAATTACAAAGCGAATATCTGGTTTGTCAATCCCCATTCCAAAAGCTATTGTTGCAACAATTACATCTGCATCTTCCATTAAAAATGTATCTTGATGAGCAACCCTTACTTTACTTTCCAAACCTGCATGATAAGGCAGCGCATTGATTCCATTTACTTGCAGGGTTTCTGCAATTTCCTCTACTTTTTTTCTGCTCAAACAATAAATAATTCCAGATTTTCCGCTATTTTGTTTTATAAATTTAATAATCTCTTTTTCCACATTAATTTTTGGACGGATATCATAAAATAGATTCTCCCTATTAAAGGAATCCAAAAAGAGTGTAGCATTTTCCATCTTCAAATTCTTTTGGATGTCCTGTTGCACTTTTGGAGTGGCAGTTGCAGTAAGTGCTATTATTGGTCTTCTACCAATATTATCAATGATTTGTCTAAGTTTTCTGTATTCCGGCCTAAAATCATGTCCCCATTCAGAAATACAATGCGCTTCATCTACTGCATAAAAAGAAATCTTCATCGTTCTTAAAAATAAAATATACTCTTCCTTAGTAAGAGATTCTGGTGCCACATACAAAAGTTTTGTAATACCAGAAGATAAATCATCTTTTACTTCTTGAATTTGCTGCTTGTTAAGTGAAGAATTTAGTACATGTGCAATTGAATCATTTTGACTAAATCCTCTCAGAGCGTCTACTTGATTTTTCATCAGAGCAATAAGTGGAGAAACAATAATAGCTACCCCCTCATCAATAAGAGCAGGAAGTTGATAACACATGGATTTTCCTCCACCTGTTGGCATAATCACCAGAGAGTCATTACCGTCTTGCAGGTTTTTGATTATTTCTTCCTGACGACCCTTAAAACTATTAAACCCAAAGATACTTTTTAGGTGTTCGCATAATGTAAGTTGAGATTTAATCATTCAATTGGTAATATTTTTCTAAAAGTAATACTTTTGCATAACATAAAATATAAAAAGAAATAAAAATAAAAATATTTAGTTAAAGTAATAAATAGATTGAAGTCACCCTCTCAAATAACAGCAATTGCAAAGTCAGTTATCCGATTAGAAGCGACTGAAATTAATGCACTTGAAAGCAAAATAAATGATGCTTTTGCAAAGGCAGTGGAACTTATTTTATCTTCTAAAGGCAGGGCGATAATTGCAGGAGTAGGAAAATCTGCCAACATTGCAAGTAAAATTGTAGCTACATTTAATTCTACTGGTCAGCCAGCAGTGTTTTTGCATGCAGCTGATGCAATTCACGGTGACTTGGGTAATATCCAAAAGAACGATATTGTAATTTGTATTTCAAAAAGTGGAAATACAGAGGAAATAAAATATCTTTTGCCGCTAATAAAGAATATGGGGAACAAAATAATTGCCATTTGCGGGAATATTGATTCTTATCTTGCTAATAATGCTGATTGTTTATTAGATGCAAGTATTGAAAAAGAGGCTTGTCCTCACAATTTAGCGCCTACTTCAAGCACAACTGCACAATTGGTATTAGGGGATGCTTTAGCTATTTGTCTTTTGGAAAGCAAAGATTTTACCGATAAAGATTTTGCACGATTTCATCCTGGAGGAACTTTGGGAAAGAAACTATTTCTGAAAGTAAATGATATTGCAAAAAATAACGAAAGACCCAATGTTCAGATAAATGAAAGCGTTGCTAATGTAATAGTCGAAATATCTAGTAAAAGATTAGGCGCAACTGCTGTATTAGATGAGCAGAAGTTAGTTGGCATTATTACTGATGGAGACCTTAGGAGAATGTTGGAAGAAGGTAAAAATATTGACCAGTTACTTGCAAAAGATATCATGAATAATAATCCAAAAACCATTGTTGGTATAGCATTGGCAATTGACGCCCTAAAAATGATGGAAACGCATAATATTAGTCAACTTATTGCAGTTAATAAGGATGAATATATCGGTGTTATCCATATGCACGATATACTTAAAGAAGGAATTGCCTAAAATGAATACAGATCAAGAGAAATCAGAGATGTCATTTCTAGAGCATTTGGAAGTTTTCAGATGGCATCTGGTACGCTCGGCATTTGCTATATTGTTTTTTGCAATACTAGCCTTTGTTTTCAAAGGCATTATTTTTGACAGCATTCTACTTGCACCAAAAAGCCCTGATTTTCCCACCTACAAGATACTTTGTTATTTGTCTCAGCAATTGGGCATGGGTGATGCGCTTTGTATGGATGAATTGCCTTTTATACTGATGAATATAAGTATGTCAGGACAGTTTAGCACACACATTATGACTTCTATTGTTGCAGGTTTTGTAGTATCGTGTCCTTATGTATTTTGGGAAATGTGGCGATTTATTGCTCCCGCTTTGCACGAAAAAGAAAGTAGTGTTGCAAAGGGAGTTGTGTTTTTCTCATCTTCTCTTTTTCTACTTGGTGTATTGTTTGGTTACTATGTAGTTTCTCCTTTGTCGGTTCATTTCTTAGGTTCTTATCAAGTGAGTCAAACAGTTGCAAATCAGATAAGTCTAAGTTCATTTATCAGTACAGTAACTACTGTATGTTTGGCGAATGGGGTAGTTTTTGAATTACCGATTTTGGTTTATTTTCTAACAAAGATTGGTTTGATTACCCCCAAATTTATGCGTACCTATAGAAAACATGCATTGGTGCTAACACTTATTTTTTCTTCTATTATTACTCCTCCAGATGTTACATCCCAGATATTAGTAGCACTTCCGTTAATGGTGCTTTATCAAATTAGTATTAGAATTTCTGCAAGGGTGCTAGAAAAACAAAAAAACAATTAAGTAAATAATGAAATTAAGGGCAGAAAATATTGTAAAGTATTATGGCAAAAAGGCAGTTGTTGATCGGATTAATATTGAACTCAATCAAGGTGAAATTGTTGGACTGTTAGGACCAAATGGAGCAGGAAAAACCACAAGCTTTTACATGATGGTTGGGCTTATTTCCCCTAATGAAGGAGATGTGTTTTTAGCAGACAAGAATATTACAGGCTTAGCAATGTACAAAAGAGCTCAAATGGGCATAGGTTATTTGGCTCAGGAGGCTTCCGTTTTTAGAAAAATGAGTGTGCAAGACAATATATTGTCCGTTTTAGAAATGACAAAACTTAGTAAAGCAGAGCAAAAGGAAAAATGTGAAGCATTACTTACTGAATTTGGTTTGAAAAAAATCAGAAAAAATAAAGGAGCTTTGCTTTCAGGAGGAGAAAGAAGAAGGTGTGAAATTGCAAGAGCACTTGCAACAAATCCTAAGTTTATTTTGTTAGATGAGCCATTTGCAGGCGTAGACCCAATAGCAGTAGAAGATATTCAGCAGATTGTAGCAACTCTGAAAAATAAAAATATTGGCATACTCATTACAGATCATAATGTGCACGAAACTCTTTCCATTACCGATAGAGCATATTTATTATTTGAAGGAAAAATATTAAAATCTGGAACGGCAGAGGAGTTAGCTGGAGACGAAAGAGTAAGAAAAGTTTATTTAGGACAAAATTTTCAATTGAGATGATTATTGTAACAGGTGCGGCAGGTTTTATAGGTAGTTGTTTGGCGAGAAAACTAAATGATGAGGGCTACAATCAATTAATTATAGTTGATGATTTTTCTGATGAGGTTAAAAATAGAAATTTAGCCAACAAACAATTTATTGAAAAGGTACACAGAAACGATTTAATGAGTTGGCTTTCAGAAAATCACCAATCAGTTGATTTTATTTTTCATATAGGTGCCAAGACCGATACTACTGAGTTTGATGTGAAAATTTTCGAAAAACTAAATTTAAACTATTCAAAAGATTTATGGGAAAAATGCTGTCAATATCAGATTCCTTTAGTTTACGCATCTTCAGCTGCAACTTACGGAATGGGAGAGTGCGGATTTGATGATAGTCATGAACTTGTAGAAAAATTAAAACCCCTTAACCCTTATGGGGAGTCAAAGAATGAGTTTGATAAATGGGTGTTAAAACAAGAAGAAACTCCACCATTTTGGGCAGGTTTTAAGTTTTTTAATGTTTTTGGTCCTAACGAATACCATAAGGGCAGAATGGCTTCAGTCATCTTCCATACTTTTAACCAGATAAAAGCAACAGGTACAATGCAACTTTTCCGCTCCCATAATGTAGATTTTAAGGATGGAGAGCAATTAAGAGATTTTATTTATGTGAAGGATGTTTGTGATGTGTTGCTATATATGATGAGTGAAAAAAAACATAGCGGTTTGTACAATTTAGGAACAGGAAAAGCGCGCACATTTTACGATTTGGTAGCTGTCACTTTCTCAGCCTTACATCAAAAACCAAACATTTCATTTATAGATACTCCAGAAGAGATTAGAGATAAATACCAATACTTTACACAAGGTAAAATGAAGAAGTTAATCAGTATTGGTTACAAAAAACCTTTTACAGCCTTAGAAGATGGTGTGGAGGATTATGTAAAATCTTATTTAGTAAAGGGGGCGTATTATTAGAATTCTTCTCTAAAATCAACCAAAAACTTACGAATATTTTTCAAGTGATTGATGATTTCGATATTCTCAATAGTATCTGACTTATTTTCGCGTAATTTCTTTTTAGCTCCCTCTAAAGTAAATCCTCTCTCTTTGGTTAAATGGTAGATGATTCTGAGATTATCAACATCTTTTTTGGTAAACATTCTGTTCCCTTTTTTATTCTTTTTGGGCTTCAAGATGTCAAATTCCTTTTCCCAATATCGAATGGATGAAACACTCACATTAAATATTTGGGCAACCTCCCCAATAGGATAAAATAATTTTTTTATTTGTTTTTCTTTGTAAGGCATTAGTCAAACGACTGGTTATTCTGATCAGCAATTTCCAACATTTTGTCGTATTCTTCAGGGCTCAAATCGTTATAATAAAAATTAACAGGATTTATTTTTCTTTTGTTCTTTATCACTTCATAGTGTAGGTGAGGTGCTACTGATGTGCCTGTACTTCCTACATAACCTATTATTTCACCTCTTTTTACTTTTTGCCCTCTATAAACTATGTATTTTTTCATATGCGCATAAAGAGTTTGGTATCCATACCCATGATCAATTACTATATGATTTCCATAGCCCTTTCTACTTCTTCTCACCTTTTCTACTTTTCCGTCACCAGTGGCGTAAATTGGCGTACCTTGTGGAGCAGTAAAATCCATTCCTGTATGTAGTTTTCTGGTTTTGTAAATAGGATGAATTCTATAACCATAGCCACTCGCTACTCTTCCAAGATCTTTATTTGCTATTGGCTGAATTGCTGGAATTGAGGCTAACATATCCGTTTTGTTTTTTGCTAGTTCAATCACTTCATCAAATGATTTGGACTGAATATAGAGTTGTTTCGTTAATTTATCTGCTTTTTTTCTAGCCTCAATTACTAATTCCGTATTACTAAAGTTTCTAATATCTTTATATCTGTTCACCCCTCCAAATCCAGCTTTTCTAATTGAAGAAGGTATAGGGTCAGCTTCAAAAATAACCCTGTAAATATTGTCATCTCTTTGCTGTAGATCATCTAAGACGAAATCGATTTGACTCATCTTTTTATTCAGAATATCGTATTGAACCAACAAGTTTTCAATCTCACTTTTCAGTCTTTTTTCTTTTGGACTGTCAAAAAATTGAAAGAAGATAATTACCATTATAAGTCCAGCAAATGCACTTACCGAGATGAATGTAATCGAATGTTTTAACTTATCAAAAGCACTAAGTTCAATTCGTTTGTAACTTAATGTTTTAGTATCGTAATAATATTTTATTTTAGCCATAAAATTAGATCTGCCGCAAAATTAGTGAAATTACATTATATTTAGGCGCTAAAATTACTGATTTCTAACACATTAATGTGAATAGACAAAACTCAAAGCATGGAGGCTGATAAAGTAAGAATATTATTTCTAGATTATTTTGGCGGTAAAGATCATCAAGTGCTTAGTTCTGCACCTATGGTTGCACAAGACGATCCTTCCTTGATGTTCATAAATGCGGGGATGAATCCTTTTAAAGATATCTTCTTAGGAGATTCTATAATAAAAGATAAAAGGGTTGCCAATTCGCAAAAGTGCTTGAGGGTGTCAGGCAAGCACAATGATTTAGAAGAAGTTGGGCATGATACTTATCATCATACCATGTTTGAAATGCTAGGAAATTGGTCTTTTGGTGATTATTTCAAACAAGAAGCAATACAGTGGTCATGGGAATTCTTGACAGAAGTTTGTAAATTGGATAAAGATAGATTGTATGTAACTGTTTTTGAAGGCGCAAAAGATGAGCAGTTAGAAAAAGATGAGGAAAGCACTAATATTTGGAGCAGACTCATTGATTCAGATAGGATACTTAATGGTAGTAGAAAAGATAATTTCTGGGAAATGGGAGATACCGGTCCTTGCGGACCATGTAGTGAAATTCATTATGATAATAGGGATGAGAAAGATAGAAAAAAAATAGATGGAACTACTTTGGTAAATCAGGATCATCCACAAGTTATTGAAATATGGAATTTGGTATTTATGCAATTCAGCAGAAAAGCAGATGGAAGTTTAGAAAAACTTCCAAAACAGCATGTGGATACAGGTATGGGTTTTGAGCGACTTTGCATGATAATGCAAGGCAAAAAATCAAATTATGATACAGATGTTTTTCAGCCACTAATTCAAGCGATAGCTAAGTATGCTAATGTGGCATATGGGAAAAGTGAAAAAGCAGATATTGCTATGCGAGTAATAGCTGACCATATTCGTGCTATTGCATTTTCCATTGCAGACGGACAATTACCATCCAATGTAAAAGCAGGTTATGTTGTCAGAAGGATATTAAGAAGAGCAGTACGCTATGGCTATTCTTTTCTAGATATAAAAGAGCCATTTATGTATCAACTAGTAGATATACTTAACAAACAAATGAACACACAATTTCCAGAGATTCATTCCCAAATTAAGATTATCAAAAATGTAATTAAAGAGGAAGAACAATCTTTTTTAAGAACGCTAGAATCTGGTTTAAAAAGGATACAGCAACTTATAGCAGAAGGAGAAAATATTTCTGGAAAACAACTTTTTGAACTATATGATACTTTCGGATTCCCAAAAGATTTATCAATACTAATTTTAAACGAGAAAGGAATGAAATGCGATACAGATGGTTTTGATGTAGAAATGCAACAACAAAAAGATAGGTCAAAATCTGCTGCAAAAATAGAAACCGGAGATTGGCAGGTGCTAATAGAAGATGAGGTAGAGGAATTTACGGGATACAAAAAATTAGAAGCTGATATTAAAATCACTAGATATAGAGAAGTAAAAACTACAGATACTTCTACCTATCAACTTGTATTTAATTTAACGCCTTTTTATGCAGAAGGTGGTGGGCAAGTTGGCGATACAGGATGCATTAAAAATGAAAATGAAAGTATTAAGATTACAGACACTAAAAAAGAAAATAATGTGATTATTCATTATACTCACATGCTACCACACAATTTAAAAGCAACTTTTAGAGCCCTAGTAGATCCAAAGGAAAGAATCACAACCGCAAGGAATCATACAGCGACCCATCTTTTGCACCAGAGTTTGCAACAATTATTGGGTGAGCATGTACAGCAAAAAGGCTCCCTAGTTTGTGCAGATTATTTGCGATTCGATTTTGCACACTTTTCCAAACTTAGTAGTGAGGAAATTAATCAAATTGAAGACAGTGTCAATGACAAGATCTTAAAAAACATACCCTTAACCGAGCACAATAATATGCCATTATCTGAAGCGAAAAATGAAGGTGCTATGATGCTCTTTGGTGAAAAATATGGAGATGTTGTAAGGATGATTCAGTTTGCAACCTCCAAAGAATTGTGTGGAGGCACACATGTAAATGCAACAGGAGAAATTGGTTTGTTTAAAATAACCTCAGAAAGCTCAATTGCTTCAGGAATTAGAAGAATTGAGGCTATAACAGGAGAAAAAGCTTTGGTATATTTCAACAAGCAAAGCAAATTAATTGATGAACTTTGCAAAGTACTTAAAACTAAAGATTTGGTAAATAATGTAGTAGATTTAGTTAGCACAAACAAACAATTAGAAAAACAGCTGCAAAAATTAAAATTGGCTCAACTAGATAGTTTTGAAGATGAATTACTTGGTAAATCAGAAGAAATTAATAAGATAAATGTGATTGCTCAAAAAGTAGATCTGGATGCTGCTGCTATGAAGAACATTTCTTTTAAATTGAAGCAAAAGCAAAATCTACTTCTGGTACTAGCAGCAGAAACTGAAGGTAAAGCAATTGTTTCCATAATGCTTACAGATGATTTAATACAAAATAATAGCTTGTCTGCTAAAACATTAATTACCGAAATTAGCCCACTTATAAATGGAGGAGGAGGAGGGCAAGCGCATTTCGCTACTGCAGGAGGGAATAATCCAAAAGGAATAGAAGAAGTTTTTGAAAAAATAAAACAAATTATCGCATAAAAAAAGCCAGCTAAATGCTGGCTTTTTTATTTAGGTCTTTTTTTAGAAACGATAACCTAACCCAAGATTAAATGTACCATCTCTATCACCATTTGCATCTTCTTCTGTTGCCATAGTGTAATTTGGCTCAATGTAAAGTTTATCCCAAACATTTAAAGAATAGCCTACACCAACACTAGTACCTTCATTATCACCTGTTGCCATTTGTAAAGATAAATAAAGATCATCTTTAAAATTATAACGAGCAAACAAGTCATAATCCTCACCATTTTTTACTCCACCAACTACAATATTATCATTGATTGAGTATCCAATTCCCATGTTAGCAGTTATCTTGTCCATGTTTTCTTCTTGATCACCATCATAAGTAGTAACTACCATGATTTGAGCAGAAGCAAAGATTGTTGCAAATGCAAAAGCTGCCGTTAAAAATACTTTTTTCATTTTTCTATATTTTTTGGTTAATACTGAGTGCAAGATAGAAATCTTTGCTTTCCATTCTTAAAATACTTTTTACAGTTGTTAACAGCAATTTGTTAGTCATAAAACTAAATACAAATAGAAGTACTAGGTTAAAGAACAAAAAAAGAGCCTCAAAGTGAGGCTCTTTTTATACTTTTTGTGAATTTATCTAATTACGGAGTAACAGATAAAGTTAACCACATATACTTCTCTTCGTTTCCTGTTACGTCGTCAGTAGCATACTTAATAGAAACATTAGCATTATCACTCATAGAGTAACTAATATTTGCTTCAGTAACACTTCTATCATCATTAGCATCATTTGTGATTTTATGCATAGCAAGACCTAAGCTAACATCACCCATATCGTAAGATACGCCGAAAGCCATGTCTTCGTCATTTGCACCTAACCAACCCATGTTACCATGAGATGTCCAGTTACCGCTCATGTTAGATCCATCCCATCGAAATCCATTCTCTCCATAAGCAGTTCGAGTAGCAGAAATAGACATATCATCATTAACGTTGTAAGAACCGCCAATAGAAGTGTAGTCCATATCAATACCATCATTAGTAGCAGTGTTATACGAAACGCTTAAATCAACTCCACTAACCGCATAACCGAAGTCTACTGCCATAGCATTATCTTCGTTATCATTTGATATGTAAGTTAAGTTAACATCCCAGTCACCATCAGATTTTGACATGTTCACGAAATAGTCAGTGTACATTTCTGACGTAGCATCGTCAGCTTGACTACGATATACACCAAAATCAAGATCCATCATGTCATTGTTGATAGTAAAAACACCACCATCTCTAGTTTGAGGATTTGTTCCCCAATCGTTAGCTCCGATTAGTTGACCTCCACCATACTCAAGAGCTTGACGACCAACAGATACAGTTGCCCAACCCATAAGATCTGTAGAAGCAGAAGCTTCGTAAAAGTTAAATCCTACAGCGGCGTCACCGTTGTCGGCTTGCATATTATAGTTAGCGTTACCACCAACATTAATACCCCAGCCATCACCTCCCCAGCTTGCGCTAAGAGATACTCTTTGATCAGCATCCCACTGATCATTATCACCACTCATGTTAACCCTAGTTCTAGAATCAGCATCCCATGTTTGGGCAGTAGCGATAATTGTTACAAATCCTAACGCAAGCGTTAAGAAGTTTCGTAAATTCTTTTTCATAATTAATTATTTATTTGGTTAATACGGGGCAAAAATACGCATATCAAATAGTATGGACAACAAAAGTAAGCCTCTTTTTTAACATTTAATTGTTTAAATAGAAGCTAAATATCACAAAATCAATTAGATAAGATGTGTATTTTTATCTATATTTGAGGGTGTTTTTTAGGCTAAAAAGTGGGAAAAATGCAGAAAATGAGCTTTTTTTACCTATCCTTTATAACTTAGCCATTTCCATAGTTCCTTATAGGAAGTTTTCTTACCATACATTAGTATTCCTGTTCGGTAAATTTTGGCTGCAAGTGCAGTAGTAGCTAAGAATCCTATTACAAGTAGCGACATGGAAAATATTAGCTCGCTATTGCTTACGCCAAAAGGCAAACGGACCATCATAATAATAGGAGAGGTAAATGGTATAATTGAAGCCCAATAAGCCAATACTCCATCCGGATTGTCCATAATAGGTTGCATCAAAATAAAGGATAAAATAAGCGGTATTGTAATAGGCAATATAAATTGCTGGGTGTCAGCTTCCGCATCTACTGCTGAGCCCACAGCTGCAAATAGGGCGCTATAAAGTAAATATCCTCCTAAAAAGTAAAAAATAAATGCAATTAAAAGTTGAGGAATATTTATTCCTGCTACTGATTTAAGCAGTTCACTTAAAATTACAGATTGTTCTTTTTCTAATTCCATGCTTTCAGAGGCTATTGCTGAAGTGTCAAAAAATAAGATTTCAGCACATGAAGATATGATTAGCGTAAGCAAAATCCAAAGCATAAATTGAGTAAGTCCTACTAACGCTACTCCTAGAATTTTACCCATCATCAGTTGAAATGGTTTTACAGAAGATATAATTACTTCCACAATTCTACTTGTTTTTTCCTCAATTACCCCCCGCATTACCATAGTGCCATACATAAAAATAAACACATAAATTAGAATGCCACACATAAAAGCAATACCAAAACTCACTTCTGCATTTCCAGTTGTTTCTCCTTCTTCACCTATTATTATGGTTTTCACTTCAACTATTGCATTGTTTTCCTGCAGAAATTGTAAATCAATACCAGCTTCTTCTAGTTTTTGATGTTGCAAGATGGTGGCTATCTTATTTTCAATATCTTCCTTTATACTTAAACTTACTTGCTGATTAGAGTAAAGGGTAAAAGTTCCCTTATTTTCTATATCTAATAAAGCGTAATAGGGACTATTTCCAATATCTTCTTTAAGCAGAGTTACTTCCTCGAAAGGGATTTTTACAAAATGCAGATTATCGCTTTTATTTAGTTTATCGAAAAAAGAAGTACCTTCTTCATATAATGCAATGCTTCTTTCATCATGCCCTTGCATGGCCAAATAAGTAGGGAGAATGATGATCCCAGCCATTAAAATGGGGCCTAAAATCGTCATAATGATAAATGATCTTTTTCTAACCCTAATCAGATATTCTCTTTTTATGATCAGCCAAATTTTATTCATCTTGTACCGCTTTTATAAAAATATCTTCCATTGTGGGGATTTTCTCTTCAAAGGATATGATTTCTCCATTTTTCATCAATTCATTTAATAAATCATTAGAGGTGGCATTGTTATTAATTCTGATTTGATAGCATTCATTTTTTTGATGTATGATTTCAAAATAATCAGATAAAATTAGTTTTTCAGCTTTTATCTCAGTAGAGAAAGTGTTATTTCTAAAATCCTTTTTTATCTTTTCTATAGGCCCTTGCAATACAGTTTCCCCTTTATTGATAAGTGCGATATAATTGCAAATTTCTTCCACCGATTCCATGCGGTGAGTAGAGAAGATAATGCTTGTACCACTTTTACTCAATGCTAGAATTTCCTTTCTGATAATAGCCGCATTTATAGGATCAAATCCTGAAAAAGGCTCATCAAATATCAAAAGTTTTGGATTATGAATGACTGTTACTACAAACTGTATTTTCTGTGCCATTCCCTTACTGAGTTCTTCCACCTTTTTGTTCCACCAATCTAGTATATCTAATCTTTTGAACCAAAATTGAAGTTTTTCAATAGCTTCATTATGTGCCATTCCTTTTAATTTTGCCAAATAAAGTGCTTGTTCTCCCACTTTCATCTTCTTATAAAGGCCTCTTTCTTCAGGTAAATAACCAATTTTAGCAATATCTTCTCTTTTTAGAGGCTTTCCATCAAAGATAAGTGTGCCGCTATCGGGAGCTATAATTTGATTGATGATGCGCATCAGGGTAGTTTTCCCTGCACCATTTGGACCTAGCAGGCCAAAAATACACCCTTCCGGAATCGCAATATTTACATGATTTAAAGCAGTGTAATTGCCATATTGTTTTACAATATCTTTTGCTATTAAAATGTTATTCCGCATCCGCTAGCCGAACATTTCTCTTATTCTGTCAAAAAAGCTTTTGTCGTGCTTAGTAGGGTTGGGCTTGAAATTTTCAGTATTACAGATTTTTTCAAAGAATTTCTTTTCTTCTTTGCTTAAATTTTGTGGTGTCCATACATTTATATGCACAAGTAAATCGCCTTTTCCATAGGCATTCACTGATGGTAACCCCTTTCCTTTTAATCTTAAGATTTTTCCAGATTGCGTTCCATTTTCTAATTTTATTTTGGCTTTACCATTTATGGTTGGAATTTCTGCAGTTGTTCCTAAAGCTGCATCAGCAAAACTTATATAATGTTCATAATGCAAATTCTGACCATCTCTAATCAGGTTTTCATCTTCCTTAATGCTTATTAGCACAATCAAATCTCCATTAATACCATTAAAAGGAGCAGCATTTCCTTTTCCTCCAACTTTTAGTTGCATACCATCTTCAACTCCTGCAGGAATGGTAATTTTAACGGTCTCCTCCTGTTTCAACATACCATTTGCATCCGTTCCTGAAGGTCGGTTGTCTATACTTTTACCATTCCCATTACAATTTGGGCAAGGACTTGAAGTTTGCATTTGTCCTAAGATGGTATTGCTAACCCTAGTAACTTGCCCACTTCCATTACAATTAGAACATGTTTTATAAGTAACTCCATCTGCATTGATCAAGCGACTAACTTTTATCTTTTTCTCAACACCATCTGCTATTTCTTGCAGTGTTAAAGTAATGCGGATCCTGAGGTTTGATCCTTTTAATACTCTTTGCCTTTCTCTACCACCACCCCCGAAAAAACTTTCAAATGGATGTGCACCCCCAAAGATATCGCCAAATTGACTAAAAATATCATCCATATTCATACTACCCCCTCCAAATCCGCCAGCACCACTCATTCCAGCATGACCGAATTGGTCGTATCTTTGTTTTTTCTCAGGATTGCTTAAAACTTCATAGGCCTCAGCAGCTTCCTTAAATTTTTCTTCAGCCGCTTTATCACCAGGGTTTTTGTCAGGATGGTATTTAAGCGCAAGTTTCCGATATGCTTTTTTGATTTCTTTGCTATCTGCATTTTTGCCAACTCCCAATACTTCATAATAATCTCTCTTTGCCATAACTTCTTTTTTTAATTTGCGACTACTACTTTGGCATGTCGGATTACTTTATCACCTAGTAAATACCCTTTTTCTACCGTATCAATTATTTTATTTTTTTGCTTCTTTTTTGCAGCTGTAACCATGCTAATTGCTTCATGCATTTCAGTATCTAATTCCTTGCCAATAGGATTTTCCATTTCCCTTAGGCCCTTTGCTTCTAATGAGGATTTCAATTTGTTGTAAATAAGAACAACCCCATGTTTTTCATCATATTCATTGGCTTGGATAGCTCTTTCCATATCGTCCAATATTGGCAGTAAAATAGCCATAATGTCCTGCCCTGCAGTTGCTAAAAGCGCTAATCTTTCTTTTGCCGTTCTTCTTCTGAAATTTTCAAACTCTGCAAAAAGGCGTAAGTTTTTGTCTTGCTCAATAGCCAACAATTCCTCAATAGATGGAGGAGTTTCTTCTATCTTTTTCTCTACTTCTTCTGACTTTCCTTCTACTACTTCTTCTGCTTTAGACTTTTTAACCTCTTCAGTAATTTCTTCTACTTTAGTTTTCTTTTTACTCATAATTTAATTCTGTTTCTCCTCTGTATTGCAAAAAGGTTGCCAAAGTTAGAAAATAAGCCAAACTGGCAGTTTATTTTTTTTGAGATTCTAAAAATCTGTTCAGTGATGGTCCCTTCAGATTTTTCGCAATGATTATTCCATCTCCATCAATCAATACATTTGAAGGAATGGAGCTAACACCATATTTTCTTGATCCTTCCGATTGCCAACCACCCAAATCAGAAACATGATATTGCCAAAAAAGCTGATCTTTATTAATGGCTTTTACCCATGCTTCTTGTTTAGAGTCAAGAGAAAGGCTATATATTTCAAAACCTTTTCCATTCTTGAAATTTTTCTTGGAATATTTTTGATAGAGACTCACCAAATTTGGATTTTCTCTTCTGCAAGGACCACACCAACTTGCCCAAAACTCAATCAACACTAATTTTCCTTTTAGTGCTGAAAGTTTCATCACTTTACCCTTAGGATTATTGTATGCTAATTCGGGTGCTTTTTCCCCTATATTTAAGCCGATTTCTTGTCCTGTAGAAAATGTTGCGAACACACAATATAATAATGTGGTAATTAATATCTTTTTCATTGTTTAATTTTATTTGTTGCGTTATTGATTAAATTAGATGTGGATTAGCTAAAATTTTGCTACTCAATTCTAGTGATTTGTGCACCAATAGCATTTAGTCTTTTATCAATGTTCTGATATCCCCGATCGATTTGTTCTACATTATGGATAGTGCTTTCACCATCAGCAGCAAGAGCTGCTAATAAAAGGGAAACTCCTGCACGAATATCAGGAGAGGTCATTGTTGTTGCTTTGAATTTAAATTTATGGTTAAGCCCAATAACAGTTGCTCTATGAGGATCGCAAAGAATAATTTGCGCACCCATATCAATGAGCTTATCTACAAAGAAAAGTCTTGATTCAAACATTTTTTGATGAAGTAGTACACTTCCTTTAGCTTGAGAGGCAACTACTAAAACAATGCTTAGTAAATCAGGAGTAAAGCCTGGCCATGGTGCATCTGCTATAGTTAAGATTGACCCATCAATAAAAGAACTGATTTCATAACTATCTTGTGATGGAATGTAAATATCATCTCCTTTACGCTCCATTTTTATTCCCAACTTTGAGAAAACAGAAGGAATTACACCAAGTTCATCATAAGCTACATTTTTAATGGTAATCTCTGATTTTGTAATGGCAGCAAGCCCAATAAACGAACCAATTTCAATCATATCAGGGAGGATTCGGTGCGTGCATCCACCTAAATAATCAACACCCTTTATAGTCAAAAGATTTGAACCAACTCCTTGAATGTTAGCTCCCATGGAATTTAACATTTTACATAATTGCTGCAAATAAGGTTCGCAAGCCGCATTGTAAATTACAGTACTTCCTTTTGCCATTACAGCTGTCATTATGATATTAGCAGTTCCAGTAACTGATGCCTCATCAAGTAACATTTTGGTTCCGCTTAACTTTTCAGCAGTTACCCTATAAAATTCTTCCTTGCTATCATAAACAAACTTAGCACCTAAATTTTCAAAGCCTATGAAATGAGTATCTAGCCTTCTTCTACCGATTTTATCACCACCTGGCCTTGGGATATACCCTTTTCCATAACGAGCCAAAAGTGGCCCCACTATCATAATTGAACCTCTTATTCGGCTGCTTTTTGCTTTATAATCATTTGAGGAAAGATAGTTGACATCAACATTTTTTGCTTTGAAACTATAAGTAGATTCGTCAAGTTGGTTTACTGTAACATTTAAATCACGCAAAAGATCAATAAGAATATTTACATCACGGATATTAGGTATATTTTCCATGATTACCTCTTCAGGAGTCAGTAATACTGCACAGAGTACTTGCAAAGCTTCATTTTTTGCTCCTTGAGGGTGTAAATCACCTTTTAGTTTGTATCCGCCTTTTACCTTGAATGTTGCCATTTATCTTTTCTTGAATCCTTTTTTATACTTGTAGTTTTTCCCTTTCTTTTTCAGTTTTCTATAGGATTTTGGTTTTTGAATATCCCTATCATCAATCAACTTAAAATCAGCATTTGTTTTTAGTTTTCCATCTGATAACTGATCAAGATGTTTTAATATTGTATCATCATCTACAAAAGCCTTATTCCAACTGAGGTAATCTTTTTTCATATGATTAGCAATCATTCCAGCCATGATCTCTTTCAATTCTCCATCTGTCATTTCACAAGCATGCACTATCATTTTTTCAATATTTATACCATAAAAAGGGAATTTTATTTTTGTTTTGGGATATGGCATTTTTTCAGGCTTTGCCTCTAATTTTTCCTTTTCAGGAATTGCGTATGGGGACTCCACATCAATCTCAAAATCAGACATAATAAACAAATGATCCCAAAGTTTGTGCGTGAAATCTTTAATGTCTCTTAAATGAGGGTTTCTTAGCCCCATAAATGCAATAATTGCCTCAACACATTCTTTTCTTTCCTTTTTATCTTTTATCTGTGTAGCGTGTTTTACCATTTTTTGTACATGCCTGCCGTATTCTGGTATTATAAGTTGCTCGCGCCCTGTATTGTATTCCATAGAAATAATTTTATATTGGCAAAAATAATGAATTGAAATTAGTTATGAGTTGATAGTTTGTGGTTTTTGGATTTATTAAAAACCAATAGCAAAATCTTAAATGCAGTTCAATTTATTCAACAATGACTCTTCTTTCCACACTTCCATCATCAAAAATGTAGAAAAGTGTTATGTTTTTTTGTTTGCGTTCTTCGACTTCTCTTCCTAGTACATCTACAATTTTCAGCAATTTTTTATAAGAATTTGTCAATTCAAGCACAATAGAAGTTCCACTTGCAGCAATATTTATGTTGTCTAAAAACAGATTGTTTTCATAGTCATTTATGTTTCTGAATTTGAGCATAAAATCATCTTCCAAGACATAATTGTTCAAATTAATTGTTTCCGAGTTCCAATCATTATTACTTGCAGGGGTCCATGCTCCACCCGTAAAAACAGGAGTAGTAGTTACTAAATTCACTCCAGATTTTTCCCAGATATTTTGCCAATTACTTCCGCAATCATCAGATACCCAAATCTGCAAAGTATCCGACCATACTTGGCTAGCATTTGGATCAGTCCAAAGCACATATGCATAATCGAATGAGAGTTCAACATTTGCAAGTGATGTGAAATCCATTGGAGGTAAAATCAAATCATCTATTTCTCCATTAGCAGAATAATCGGCATTATTGATGTAAATAGAGGAATTACTATTAAATCCAGCATTAGTAGTTATTTCCCAAGTTTTATCATTGTCATTATTGATAATACTCCAATTGTTTGGAAGTGTTCCGCCTTGAAAGTCTTCAGTTACTGGTGGCGTAATAGGAGAACAAGGTTGAGTTGTTCCACCACAAAGATTATGATTAAGCAAATTTGGTCTTGATTGATTGATAGCGGCAATCATTCTCGTCTTTTGTCCTTGCGTAAACATATTCATACAGGCATCATTCGTATAGTCCATATAATTCATAAACATATCTCCATCTGCATTTGTAGTTCCACAAGAATTTGCATTATGAGGAAAAGAAGGACATCCGTAATTTAATTCTTCCTGAATAGGCGTGTCACTTACATTGTCATTTCCACAACTTCCCCAGCCTCCCCAAAGGTGTTCCAAATTAAGCCAATGCCCAACTTCATGAGTAGCGGTTCTACCTTTATTGTATGGAGACGAAACAGTTCCCGTAGTTCCAAAATTACTATAATTAATTACTACTCCATCATTCTGTCCAATACTACCGCCAGGAAGTGTAGCATAACCTAATGTACCCCCAGAAAGAGAGCATACCCAGATATTTAAGTAATTGTTATTTGGCCAAGCATCTTTTCCTCCATTTGAAGTCGATTTTACATCATTAGATTGCATAGAGAATGAAGATTGTGAAGTTTGGGTTCTTGTAATACCATTTGTGCTATTACCATTTGGATCAGTAGTTGCAAGACAAAATTCTATTTCACAATCAGCTGCAATTGAAGCCCAAACATTTGGCGTCATCATTGCATCGATATTTGTTCTTCTAAAATCCTTATTCAATACATCAATCTGAGATTGAATTTGTTGGTCAGAGATGTTTTGTTGAGGTGAATTTGAATTATAAACTACATGCACTACAACAGGAATTATAATGATTGATTTCTGCTGATGATAAGGGTTGGCTGTTATCCATTTTTGAATGTTATGTTCTAATTTAGCTCTTTTCTCTATTATCTCTGGATATTGAATTTGCAAATTTTGAAGATGCTCGGTTGTCCCACATCTATTTTGCGAAAACAAACTGGTGCCAAAGAGTAAAATAAGTATGCATCCACAGAGGTTTTTCATCGCTTAATATTTTTCCGCAAAAATAGGGAAAGATTACCGAAAAAAACAAGCTTTAAAAGTTTAATCTTACTTACTCAAAAAACAATCTATTTATTTTTGTTAGCGTTAATTAGTTTTATACATTTGCAACCCATTTTGAAAACAGAAAATAATGTACGCAATAGTTGAAATAGCAGGACAGCAGTTTAAGGTAGAGAAAAATCAACAGATTTTTGTTCATCGATTAGACTCAAAGGAAGGAGAAAAAGTAACATTTGACAATGTGCTTTTAATAGAAGCGGATGGAAAAGTTAAAGTTGGTACGCCAAAAGTGAGTGGTGCTAAAGTTACCGCTAAAGTTTTAGCGCATCTAAAAGGCGATAAAGTAATTGTCTTTAAAAAGAAAAGAAGAAAAGGTTATAAAGTAAAAAATGGCCACAGACAACACTTGTCGAAAATTGAAATACAAAAAATAGACGAAAAAGCAGTTGCAAAGAAAACCGCTCCTAAAAAGGAAACAAAGGTAAAGCCAAAAGCTAAAAAGTCTGCAGCAAAGAAAACAACTGCTAAAAAAACAACTGCTAAAAAAACAACTGCTAAAAAAACAACTGCTAAAAAAACAACCAAAAAAGCGGGATAACAAATAAAATCTTAAAGTTATGGCACATAAGAAAGGAGCAGGAAGTAGTAAAAATGGAAGAGAATCACACAGTAAACGACTTGGTGTAAAAATCTATGGGGGACAGTCAATTATTGCAGGAAACATCATTGTTCGCCAAAGAGGAACAGTACATAATGCTGGAGAGAATGTAGGTATGGGTAAAGACCATACTTTATTTGCTCTTGCTAATGGAACTGTAAAATTCACTAAAAAAAGAAATAATAAATCCTATGTTTCGGTAATTCCTAACTAAGGGTTTCTTACTATAAACTACTATGAAAGAACTCTTGAGAAATCAAGAGTTTTTTTATGTAAATTTGCTTCTTTAAAAACATTAATAAGAAATGCTACATATTCCAACTATTAGGGAGAATAAAAAAGAGATTCTTGAGCTTTTGAAAATCAGAAACTTTGATGCCTCTTCTATCATAGATGTGCTTTTGGAAAAAGATGATAATAGAAAACAAACCCAAAAGCAATTAGATGAATTGCTTACAAAAAGCAATCAACTTTCAAAGCAAATTGGTGAGTTATACAAAAGTGGAGAAGTGGAAAAAGCAAACCAGTTGAAAGCGACATCTATTGAAGTTAAAGAAAACGCAAAAAAACTTCAAGATAAATATACAGCATTAGAAAAAGAAATTACAGAAATTCTGGTTCAAATTCCTAATGTTCCGCATCCTACTGTCCCAAAAGGTAGCACTGATGCGGACAACATAACTATTAAGGAAGTAGGTGAAAAGCCTGTGTTACAAAATAATGCCAAACCGCATTGGGAACTTACAAGTGATTTTGAGTTGATTGATTTTGAATTAGGTAATAAAATCACTGGAGCAGGATTTCCTGTATATAAAGGAAAAGGTGCTCGATTACAAAGAGCACTCATTACTTACTTTTTAGACAAAAATTTAGCGGCAGGTTATACCGAATATTTACCACCTCATTTGGTGAATGCAACTTCTGGATTCGGTACTGGACAATTACCTGATAAAGAAGGGCAAATGTATCATGTTACAGCAGATAATTTGTATTTGATTCCAACTGCAGAAGTGCCAGTAACCAATTTTTTTAGAGATGTTATTGTTAAGGAATTCCCCATTAAATGTACGGCTTATACCCCATGTTTTAGAAGGGAAGCAGGCTCTTATGGAAAAGAGGTAAGAGGGTTAAATAGATTGCATCAGTTTGACAAAGTAGAGATTGTACAAATTCAACATCCTGAGAAATCTTATGACACTTTAAATGAGATGGTCACCCATGTCGGCTCTATTTTAGATGAACTCGAACTGCCTTATAGATTGTTACAACTTTGCGGAGGAGATTTAGGCTTTACCTCCGCTCTAACTTACGATTTTGAGGTTTATTCCACAGGACAAGATAAGTGGCTGGAAGTAAGTTCGGTTTCTAACTTTGAGTGCTATCAATCTAACCGTTTAAAACTCAGGTATAAAGATGATAATGGTAAAACTAGGCTTTGCCACACATTAAATGGAAGCGCATTGGCATTGCCGAGAATTTTTGCAGCTTTAATTGAAAATAATCAGATAGAAACCGGTATTAATATACCAAAAGTGCTACAAAAATATACAGGCTTTGACATTATAGAATAATGAAAAGAATACTGCTTTTATGCATGCTTTTTAGTGTTTTTGTTTTTGCACAAAACAATCAGGCGCAGTTGGCATATCAGTATTATCAATCTGGAGAATATCAAAAGGCAATAGAGATTTACAAAACACTTAATAAAAAAAGCATCTCAGCTGCCTATTTTCCGCCCCACTTAAATTGTCTTCTTCAGTTAGAATCCTATAAAGAAGCAGAAAAATTAGCATCTAGAATTGTAAAGAAATTTCCAAAAAGCTTCAACTATAAGGTAGATTATGGCTTTGTGCAAAAAAAGAATGGAAAGCAGAAAAAAGCACATCAAAACTATCAATCAGCAATTAATGATTTGAGCAAACAAAGTAATCAGGCTATTGGACTTGGTAATGCTTTTATATTGAGAAAAGAGTATGAATGGGCATTAAAAACTTATCAGAAAGCTAAATTATTAAACCCTACATATCCTTTTAATATGCAAATTGCTAATGTGTATAATCATATGGGGGAGGCTGAACTTATGATTAAATCTTATTTATCACTTATTCAAACGCATCCAAAACAGAAACAAGCGGTAAAAAACAATTTGCAAATCTTCCTAAATAATGATGGAATTGAAAGCAGCAAAAATTACAATATTCTTAAAAAACAGTTATTAAGATTTGTGCAGAAAGAAAAATCTGGAACTGATTTTTCAGACATGCTGATTTGGCTTTTTATGCAAAACCATCAGTTTGAGATGGCTTTCTTGCAAGCCAAAGCTATTGACAAAAGAATGAAGGAAGATGGAAGTAGAATTTATAAGATGGCAGATATATTTTTAGATAATTCCTACTACAATTTAACCATTGATGCTTATAAATATATTATAAAAAAGGGAGCAGAGAACACTTATTATATTGATGCACACATCAATAAATTATACGCATATAATCAGTTAGTAGAAAAGGATGGAGACAAGCAAGATTTACAAAAATTAGATGAACTTTATTTGCAAATAATTGCAGAATTAGGCAAGAATAGAAATACCATCTTACTACTATCCAATTACGCCCATTTCAAAGCTTTTTATCAGCACGATTTACAAAAAGCAGCTGAGATTTTAGATGAAGCAATGCTCATTCCTCATCTTTATAAGATCGATTTGGCAGAATGCAAATTAGAATATGCCGATATAATGTTGTTGCAGGATAAAGTTTGGACAGCTTTACTTTATTACTCTCAAGTGGAAAAAGATTTTAAAGAAAACCCATTAGGACATGAAGCAAAATTAAGAAGGGCTAAAATTTCTTATTATCAAGGCAATTTTGATTGGGCACAAGCACAATTAGATGTGCTTAAAGCATCTACCTCGAAACTCATTGCCAATGATGCCATGCAACTGTCTCTACTGATAACAGACAATTTGGGGTTGGACACTTCTGTTGTACCTATGCAAACTTTTGCAAGAGCTGATTTGTTATTTTTTCAAAATAAGTTTGCAAAATGTCACACTACACTTGACAGTATTCTCACTATTTTTAAAGGACATACTTTGACAGATGAAATTCTGCTCAGAAAATCTGAGATTTATTTAAAAACAAATCAAGCGCAAAAGGCAGTTGAAATGCTTGAAAGAATTATCCATGAATTTTCTTATGATATTTTAGCAGATGATGCTCTTTTTACTTTAGCTGATTTATATCATAAAAGATTGAAAAATAAGGATAAGGCAAAAGCCCTTTATGAGCAAATTCTAACAGAGCATAATGGGAGTATTTATACTGCAGAAGCTAGAAAAAGATTCAGAAAATTAAGAGGGGATAATTTGGAAGAAAAACAAACGCTATGATTATTTATAATGTAACTGTAAGTATTGATAAAGCAGTTGAAGTTGAATGGTTAGATTGGATGAAAAGCACACATATTCCTGATGTAATCAATACAGGTTTGTTTTCTCAGTGTAAAGTAAGTAGAGTGTTAGCAGAAGAAATGGGAGGGCTTACTTATACCATTGCGTATAGTTGTAAAAATATGGAAGAGTACAATTTATACAAAGAAAAACATGCTGCAAAACTGCAAGAAGAACACAGTAAAAAATTTGCAGGAAAATTTGCAGCATTTCGAACACTATTAGAGATAGTACATACCCATGAATAGGGTAAGGGCAAAAAAGCATTTAGGTCAACATTTTTTAAATGATGAAACTATCGCCAAGTCAATTACTGATTTACTTTCAGAAGAAACAAAAAAAGTAGTTGAAATTGGTCCTGGAATGGGTGTGCTCACCAAATACCTTTTGCAAAAGAATCTGGATTTGAAACTAGTGGAATTAGATAAAGATTCCGTTTTATATTTAACACTGAATTATCCCGAATTAGAAAAAAATATTCTTGAAGCAGACTTTTTAAAGCTTGATTTAAAATCAACATTTGGTGATTGTTTTTCTATAATTGGTAATCTTCCCTACAATATTTCTTCTCAGATTCTATTTTCAATTTTTGAAAATAAAAATCAGATTCCAGAAGTAGTCGGCATGTTTCAAAAGGAAGTTGCTGAAAGAGTAGTTGCAAAAAAAGGTAAACCAAGAGGGATATTAAGCGTACTTTTACAAGCCTTTTATAATATAGAGTATTGTTTTACAGTAGATGAAAATAAATTTTTACCCCCGCCAAAAGTCAAGTCAGGAGTAATAAAACTCATCAGAAACAATGTGAAAACACTTCCTTGTGATGAGAAAAAGTTCAAGCAAATTGTTAAAGCAGGATTTAATCAAAGGCGTAAAACTTTGCGAAATGCCTTAAAATTCTTTTCTTTGGAAGATGATTTGTCAATTACAAATCTAATGCAAAAAAGAGCGGAAGAATTAACCATAGAGGAGTGGATAAGATTAACTTTAGTATGTCAGAAAAACCAGAAATAACTACAGCATTTATTCAAGAAATTAGCACTCTTCTTGCTAAAGATAATGTAAAAGAGTTGCAAACACTTCTATCTGAGTTTCATTCAGCTGATATTGCAGAATTATTAGAAGAATTATCGCTAGTAGATGCCAGCAAATTGTACACTTTGATTGATGAAGAAAAGTCAGCAGAAATACTTATTGAACTAGATGATAATTTAAGAGAAGATCTGTTGGCGGGTTTAACACCGAAGGAAATTGCAGAGGAGGTAATTGAGAACTTAGAATCGGATGATGCAGCAGATGTAATTGGTGAACTTCCAGAGGAAAAACAAGAGGAAGTGCTATCGCATATTGAGGATCAGGAACATGCTTCTGACATTTCAGATTTGCTTACTTTTCCAGAAGATTCTGCTGGAGGGCTTATGGCAAAGGAACTGATAAAAGTAAATGAGAATTGGAATACTTTGCAATGTCTTAGAGAAATGCGCAAACAAGCCGAACATGTTAAACAAGTACACACCATTTATGTGGTTGATAACAATGATGTTTTGTTAGGTTTAATGTCGCTTAGAAGGTTATTGCTTACTGAGACCAATACACCAATTCGGGCAATTATCAAAACTGATATTATTTCTGTTCAGTCCACTGAAGATGATGAGTCGGTTGCTAACATTATGAACAAATACGATTTAGTAGTGCTTCCGGTTGTGGATGAAGAAAACAAATTAATAGGCAGAATCACTATTGATGATGTTATGGATGTATTGAAAGAGGAAGCAGAAAAAGACTATCAAATGGCATCTGGTATTTCAGAAGATGTGGAAGCAAGCGACAGTATTTGGACGCTTACAAGAGCGCGTCTACCATGGCTACTTATAGGTATGCTTGGAGGAATATTGGGTGCAAAAGTGATTGGTATATTTGATATAGAAAACAATTATCAGTTAGCATTTTTTATTCCCCTTATTGCTGCAATGGGTGGAAATGTGGGCGTGCAATCAGCAGCAATTGTGGTACAAGGCTTGGCAAATGATTCTTTGAAAATGGAAAATCTTTTTCAAAAATTACTTAAAGAATTAGGAGTGGGTTTGCTCAATGGACTTATTTGTGCTGTCATTATTTTGGCGACTGCTTACGGCTTAAATTATGGTCTTCAACTGAGCCTAACTGTAAGTATTTCTCTTTTGGCTGTTATTATTTTTGCAGCACTTTTTGGCACAGTTATTCCGCTTACTTTAGAGAATTATAATATCGATCCAGCACTTGCTACAGGTCCCTTTATTACAACTGTAAATGATGTATTGGGCTTGTTTATTTATTTTCTTATTGGACAAGCCATTCTTTAAAAATGAAGATTCTTTTTGTTGATACGGTCCATTCTTTTTTGCAAGAGGAATTAGCAAAACAAAATCATATTTGTGATACAGATTATGAAAAAAGCAAAGATGAAATTTTACAAATCATCCAGAATTATGATGGCATAGTTATTAGAAGCAGATTTTTAATTGATTCATCTTTTATTGATTGTAGTTCTCATTTAAAATTTATTGCTAGAGCTGGAAGTGGATTGGAAAACATTGATGTAAAATATGCCCAAAGTAAGGGTATTGCATGTTTTAATGCAGCTGAAGGAAACAGACAAGCGGTAGGCGAGCATGCGCTCGGCATGCTACTTTCACTTTTTAATAATTTGAATAAGGCAGATAGTGAGGTAAGAAATGGAATTTGGGAAAGAGAGATAAATAGAGGAGAGGAACTAACTGGAAAAACCATTGGAATTATTGGTTATGGAAATAACGGCTCTGCTTTTGTAAATATTCTTAAGAGTTTTGATGTTCGCATTTTAGCTTATGATAAATATGTGAATGATTATCCTTTTCAATCGGATATGGATGCTATTTTTCAAAATGCTGATGTATTGAGTTTGCACATTCCACTTACGGAAGAAACTACTTATTTGGTTAATGAAAATTATATTAATCAATTTCAAAAACCCATTTATTTCATCAATACAGCAAGAGGTAAATGTGTAAAAACTACTGATTTAGTTGCTGCTATACAAAAGGGTAAAATTTTAGGTGCTTGCTTGGATGTGTTAGAACAGGAAAAAACTTCTTTTGAAGGACTCTCAAAAGAAAATTTATCGGATGAATTAAACTACTTATTAGCATCTGAAAAAACAATATTATCGCCCCATATTGCTGGTTGGTCGCACCAAAGTAATAAAAAGATTGCCAAAGTTTTACTGCAAAAAATTAGCTCAATAAATAAATAAAGAGTCCACGAATTGGCGGGCTTTTGTCTAAATTCAAAGATACAGCTATAATCTAGAATCCTAAAGTAAGCCCTACTAAATAATTGCGTGTTGCTTCTGGAAAATAAGCCGCCATATTGTAGCCTTTTTCGCTATTGGCATTTACATAAGGATCCCAAGTTATTGGATCTTCTTGTTGGTAAATAAAACGATATACCCAAGCATTGCTTACATACTCATTGTTGAGTAGATTGTTTATCTGAAGCGTAAGTTTTGCAAGATCAAACCAAATATTTTTAATATTGTAAGTGACCCTCACATTATTAGTGAGGTAATCATCCAGTTTTCTATCATCAGATGAGGTGTTGTCAATAAACTGCTCCCCCACATATTTAGAAATAAAATCAACACACATTCTATCTGACAATTTCAAATTAAATTGAGAAGCCCAAATTACAGATGGAGAAAATGCTAAGGCTGTATTTTCGTGTTCTACTTTTTCTTGACCCCAAGTATCCCAATTATCAATATATTCAGTAAAAGCAACAATTTTGTTTTGACTCAATGTCATGTTAGTTGCCCACTGTAGTTTGTCGCCCAATTTTAATGTTCCTTGCAATTCTACACCCCTTCTGAAAGATTTATCAATATTTGTACGTGTATAAGCGCCAACATCATTTATTTTTCCAGTAGGAGCTAATTGATTTTCATATTGCATTAAGTAGATGTTTGTGCCAAATGAAATCCAATCGTTTAAGAACTGATAGCCTATTTCTACATCATAAAGCGTTTCGTATAAAGGACGAGAATTTGGTGTACTTTCAACATAATCATTTCTATTTGGCTCTCTATTAGCTACTGCAAAAGAGGCATAAATTACCTGATTGCTATTTAAGCTATGATGCACCCCCACTTTCGGATTAAAGAAATTCAAGTTAATGCTTTGCTCAGCAGCATTTCCATCTTCATCATTGCCCACGAATTCGTAGGTCACTCTTCTTTTCTGTAAATCGGCATATAAATTGGTATTGCTAAAAAGCGAATAATCTACTTTTACATACAAATTATGATCAAACTTGGTAGCAATATTTCTGTAATATTCATGCTCATAATTTCCATTGGACGCATACTCAGCCCAAATCACATTGCCGTAATGCTGCCCAGAATACCGATTGCTAGCTCCCCCAAAAGTTAAATTCGTCTTTTCCATTTTATGATTTAAAGAAAATACAACTCCTCCAAAATCATTATTTAGCCATTTCCTTCTTGTCAAATTAGATGTTGTAATTGTATCATTTCCTACTAAAACATTATTCAAATTATAGTATGATAAAGCGGTTTCACCATATGGAATATAAGTATTATAATAAAGATGCAGATTGTTTTTATCTCCTACATACTGTTCATAATAACCTTCTCCATGAGAGTAATGTCCTGAAACATTTACACTGCTGTTCTCATTCGCCTTTTTGCTATAATGCAATTGGTAATGTCTTTGTTCATAATTATCTACTTCATTTTCATAATCGTAAGGATTGTAAGTTCTAGCAGAGTCCAAATAATTTAAAGGTACCCCATACCAAGATTGATAGGTACGTTCCTTTCCTGAGAACATCACTGCTTTTATCATGTCATTTTCTCCAAAATAAGCAGCAGAAAGGTAGAACGATTTCAAGTCAGAGGTGGCTCTATCTATGTATCCATCACAGAAGATTTGAGATAATCTGCCATCAAGTGCAAATTTCCCATCAATTAATCCTGTTCCAAATTCTGCATTATTTTTCAGTGTATTAAAGGAGCCATAACTATTGCTACTTCTTGCATAGGCTTGCTTATTCAGTCCTGTTGTTTTCAAATTTACGGTCGCTCCAAATGCAGAAGCGCCATTTGTTGATGTTCCAACCCCTCTTTGAATTTGAATGTTATCAACTGAAGAAGCAAAATCAGGCATATTTACCCACCAAACTCCTTGACTCTCCGAGTCATTTAATGGAATCCCATTTACTGTAACATTAATTCTAGTGGGATCCGAGCCTCTTACTCGAAAACTAGTATAACCTACACCAGTTCCTGCATCAGAAGTAGTGATTACTGATGGAGTGAGGGAAATTAAATAGGGTAGATCTTGTCCAAGATTGCCTTTTTCAATTTCGGCTTTATTAATGTTTGTAAATGCAATAGGGGTCTTTTCGTTTGCTCTGAGTGTATTTACATTTACTTCATCCAACACTTTTTGTAAAGAAATCGTATCGGAGGACTGTTGAGCAAAACCTAAAAATGGAATTGCAAGCAGAGTAGTCATACAGATTTTCTTGTTAAACATTGTATTAATTTTTTTAGTTAACATTTACATGCATAATGGGGTTGGCGCATGTTTATTTAATGAAAACTCATTTCCCTAGGATGAATTACCGCCTCAGGTTCAATGGGTATAATCTCAGCCTTACGGCACCCCTTTTAAGATAGTACAAAATTATAAATAGATTTGAGAATTAGGATATTAGATCTGTAATTTTTTTTATTGCAACTTCACTTCTATTTTTTCCTTTTATAACAGCATACTTGCATATTACTTTTTCTAACTCTTTTTTATAAATTTCAAAAAGAACTTCTCTATCATTTGAATTTTCTCTTAATGGATCTGCTTCCCATGGGATATCCGGCTTACACAAAAGGTATAATCTGTTTTCAGTTCTTTGTTTTTCAATTTGCTCCAAAATCCAAGAATCGCAAAATCCGTATTTATAGTTACTCCAAATTTTAATGGTGATTAAATCTGTATCATAAAGAGATAGTTGTTGGTTGTTAGTGGCTAGTTTTTCCATTTTCAGTTGTGCTTTCGCAATTTCTAATAAATCAGATTGAGTATAGTTTGTTCCATTTCTATCTAGATATTTTCTTGAAAATTCTTCAACAAAAGAAATATTAAAATGTTCGGAAAGTGCTTTGCAAAGAGTTGTTTTTCCGCTGCTCTCAGGGCCAGTAATTATTACTTTAAGCATTTTATTGCATCAATTTTTGCCATTTAAAATAACCAAAGATAGCAATGATTGTATAAGCGAAAAATAGAAGAGCAGTAAGGTGTAAATCTCTACTGAAATAGAGATAAATTGAGACGGTATCAATAACAATCCAATAGAGCCAGTTGCTTACTATTTTTTGGGTCACCATATAGGTTGCAAAAACAGCAAAGACTGTAGTAAAAGAATCAATAATTGGCATTGCTGCATCTGTGTAAATTACAAAATAGAAACCCATAAAAAACACTAATACTGCCGCTAGCGCTATAATACTGAGATGTTTGCTTATGCTCCATTCAGTTATTTGTAATGCCTTGTTTTGTTTTTTCCAATTGTAAAAGCCATAAAATGCCATTAATAAATAAAATACTTGCAAGGTAGTTTCAGGGTAAAGTTGTGCAGTATAACAAATATAAATATATAGGAGCACATTTATTGTTGCAGCTCCCCAACACCATATATTCTCTTTAGTTGCTAGGATTACATAAACAATAGAAAAGAAAACAGCAACAGTTTCAATGATGCTCCAATTGAAATCAATTTGAGTGAAGAATTGTAAAAGTTCTTCCACCTTTAGATGTTAGGATTTTCCTGCAAATCAGCATTAATTACTTTTAAAGTGAAAACTACTTTTTCTTCCAAAAGGAAGGTGTTTCCCATTTCTGAATTTATAGCTTTCATTACTCTTTTATAATCTCCAAAAACTTGAGTACTCATTCCATTTGTATCTACTTTAATAAATGGGTGTTTTCTTAAATTCTTGATAAACTGAATAATTGAAGGCTTGTAGTCTTCATTTAGAGGGTACATTGATATCTCTACAGAACAATCCATTATAAAGAGTGAATTGCAGTGGCAATTTCTGTAATTAAATTTTCATCTTTTTCAATTGCATTTCCAACAACTATAATATCAGCCCCTGCTTTACAGTTAGCAATTGCTTTTTCTCCACTATCAATTCCTCCGCCAATAATTAAAGGCAGATCAATTGATGTACTTACAGTTGCAATCATTTTTTCAGTTATTGGATTTTTAGCGCCACTACCTCCATCCATAAAAATAAGGTTTAAGCCAAGCATTTCTCCTGCCA
This sequence comes from Bacteroidota bacterium, assembly GCA_036337275.1. GTDB lineage: Bacteria > Bacteroidota > Bacteroidia > Flavobacteriales > BACL11 > DUAL01. Next base: position 110,866 of record JAYZEM010000005.1, read on the forward strand.
TTGCCGTACAAGATGCTACTTCATTTTTATCAGAAGGAATTGGGGTGGTATTACTCATATAAGAAACAGTAGTTGGTTTTCCACTATCAATAAGCATGTAGCCAGTTGGCAATACTTCTAATGAGGATTGCTTTAAAATAGGGGCGGTAATTACTTGTTTGCCAATTAGCATTTCAGCATTTCTTCCAGAGATTAATGATAAAAATAAAATACCATCTGCTTTCTCGTTTACTTGCATGGCATTTCCTGGAAATAACACTACCGGAATATCAGAATGCTCTTTAAGCGTAGACAAGCAAGCATCTAAACTATCATTTGTAAGCAATGATCCTCCTACAAAAAAATATTCTGTTTTTGATTGTTCGGCTTTTTCAATTATTGAGATTAATTGATTTTTATTTTGCTTGTCTGGATCAATAAGTAGCGCAAATGATTTCTTAGCCGCTTTTTTATCTGATTTTATTTTTTTATAAATATTCATATTATTGAGTTTCTATTTGCAAACATAAACTAAATAGTGATTATTAATTTTCTGATAGTTTAGGATTAATGATTGCTTTTTAAAATTGGCATTTATTTTTCCTTTTTCAGACAATACAAAAGAGTCTAAATGGATATCATCTTTAAAATCAACACCTCCTTTTTGATACCATTTAAAAATTGCCTCCTTAGAGCACCAAATTAAAGTAGCTTTTTCTGCTGTTATATTTTGTTGTTGCGCTTCTAAAATAAATTTTGAAGCAGTCCGGAGAGCTTTTTCTGAAATCTGCTCAATATCCAAACCTACTTTTTGATTTCCAACTATTATAGCAACTAAATTTTTGGAATGAGAAATAGAAATAAATTTTCCATTCTCTAATTCTGGGGCTCCATATTTGTTGTAGGTGATTTGCTGATTGGGGGCTAATTCGTTTAATAGTAATCTGCTTGCTAAAAATTCTTTCTTTCTTTTTTCTGTTTTAAGTGCTAGCAAGTCATGCTGTTTATCCAATTGGAGTAATTCATCTAATGATTCGCACATATTCCAAACAGCAATTTTACAGTTGTTATCGGTATATTTTTTGATGATTATCATCTCTAAGCTATGCGAAAATAAAAGAATTTAAGCAATTATACTTATCTTTGCAAGTGTTTAATACAAAAATGTAAAATACGAGAAAAAATATAACAAATTAAAAGATGAGATCAGTAATAAGACATATAAAATGGTTGGTAAGCAAACTTGGTTTTGAAGTAAATCGCATCCCTTATTTTTCTGGATTAGAACATGAAAGAATACTTCCGCAAGCGTCTTATGCGCCTTGGAAAAAGGATAGCTCATTTTTATGTACGTATGATTTGATTGCAAATTTCACTCTTGTTGATAAATATAGGTGTTTTGAATTATGGTCATTAATCCAGCAATGCCAAAAATTAGAGTTTGGAAGTATTATTGAAATTGGAGTTTGGAGAGGGGGGACTGGAGCACTAATAGCAAAACAAGCAAAAGATTGTGGGATTTCTGTTCCTGTATATTTATGTGACACATTTACTGGTGTTGTAAAGGCAGGGTCGGAAGACTCAAATTATCAAGGAGGTGAGCATGCTGACACATCTCGCACTATAGTTGAAGGATTATTGGATAAATTAGATCTCAATAATGTCAAAATAATGCAAGGCGTATTTCCAGAAGACATGTTATCAAATTTTGAGAAAGAAAGATTTCGATTTTGCCATATTGATGTAGATGTTTTTCAGTCAGCTAAAGATGTGGTAGATTGGATTTGGCCTAGAATGTGTAAGGGCGGTATTATTGTATTTGACGATTATGGATTTTCTAGTTGTGATGGGATAACTAAATATGTTAATGAACAAATGCACCGTAAAGATAGATTAGTCTTTCATAATCTTAATGGTCATGCAATTTTTGTTAAGTTGTAGATTCCTTGGTAAATTCAATATTACGCTTTTGGTATCAACCTGAGCTTAAACAATTTCTCAGTTTCTTGTTATTTATAAAATTTTAGAAGAACATAATAATAATGCTTATCTTTGCAATCCGAAAAAACAAATATGGAAACAGAAACTATGAATTATAAAGTAAAAGACATCTCCTTAGCAGAATGGGGTAGAAAAGAAATAACATTAGCTGAGGCAGAAATGCCAGGATTAATGTCAATTAGAGAAGAATATGGAGATAGTAACCCGCTTGCAGGAGCGAGAATTGCCGGTTGTTTGCATATGACAATACAAACAGCAGTGTTAATTGAAACCCTTGTTCATTTAGGAGCTGAGGTTAGTTGGTCTTCTTGTAATATCTTCTCTACTCAAGATCAGGCGGCAGCTGCAATAGCTGCTACAGGAGTTCCTGTTTTCGCTTGGAAAGGTATGGATGAGGAAGAGTTTGATTGGTGTATTTTGCAAACACTTACTGCTTTTGAAGGAGGGGAACCACTAAACATGATTTTAGATGATGGTGGTGATTTAACAAATATGGTATTAGATAGATTTCCTGAAATGGTTGGGGGTATCAAAGGGCTTTCTGAAGAAACTACAACAGGAGTTCATAGATTGTACGAAAGAATGGAAAAGGGTACACTTGCAATGCCTGCTATTAACATTAACGATTCTGTTACAAAATCTAAATTTGATAATAAATATGGTTGTAAAGAATCTTTAGTGGATGCAATTAGGAGAGCAACTGATGTAATGATGGCAGGAAAAGTTGCTATTGTTGCGGGTTATGGTGATGTAGGAAAAGGTTCTGCAGCTTCCCTTAGAGGAGCAGGAGCTAGAGTAATTGTTACAGAAATTGATCCTATTTGTGCATTGCAAGCAGCAATGGATGGTTTTGCAGTAAAAAGAATGGATGATGTTTGTAAAAATGCAGATATTATTGTAACAACTACAGGAAATAAAGATATCATACAGGCGCGTCATTTTGAAAGCATGAAAGACAAAACTATTGTTTGTAATATTGGTCATTTTGACAATGAAATTGATGTAGCTTGGCTAAACGAAAATTGGGGTCATACCAAAAACGAGATTAAGCCTCAAGTAGATATGTATACTGTAAATAGAAATGACATCATTCTGCTTGCTGAAGGTAGATTGGTAAATTTAGGCTGCGCCACAGGACACCCTTCATTTGTAATGTCTAATTCCTTTACAAATCAGGTATTAGCTCAATTAGAGCTTTGGAATCATTCTGACAAATACGAGAACAAAGTATATATGTTACCAAAGCATCTGGATGAGAAAGTAGCGAGATTGCACCTTACAAAAATTGGTGTAGAGTTAGAAACTTTACGCCCTGACCAAGCTGAATATATTGGTGTAAAAGTAGAAGGGCCATATAAACCCGAATACTACAGATATTAAAAAAAAAGCCTAAGTTCTTAGTGATTAATTCTTAGTATAAAATCCCAAGAGATCGGGATTTTTTATACTTTCAATCTAACACCAACAGCTAATTATAAATATAAAGAAAATCACCCGCAAGACTATTTGGATACTGCTTTAAAGGCAAAAGTGCTGGACCATCAATAGATTGTCCATTTTGTCCTAACAAAAATTTAGAGTCGCAACAGCCGCATATTGCAATTGTAGAATTTACCGAATCAATTATTGCGCAATTTAATGAGGACTCATAAGAGCAATTCCTGTCATAAGTTTTATAAATATCAAAATCTTGATGATATACGATAATTCCTTTTACGCCTCCATTAATAAAAACATAGTTACCTACTGTTTGAAGTTCAGAAAACTCAGGCAGAGTCAAATTCAAATCAATATCTACAATTACATTTTGTATATAATCGTCATCCTTCTGACAAGAAAAAAACAATAGACAAATAAGAGTTAAAATTCTAATTTTCATAGGCTTTGCAAGATTATCAATTTTTTGATATATAAGAAGAAATTATCACTCCTTTTTTCTTTTGCTTTATTTATTTCTTTTTATATCTTTACGCCCTTGTTTTTTAAATCGCTATCAAAACAAACTAAAAAAATATGTTAAGAAAAATATACTTACTTTTTGCTACTGTCCTAATATCGGCAGTTGCCTTTGCGCAAACCGGTACCCTAAAAGGTACGGTATTGGATGCTATAAGCGGAGAAGCCATTCCTTTTGCAAATGTTATTATTGAAAGAAATGGAAGTCAAACTGCAGGAACAACTACTGATTTTGATGGAAAATTTACCATCAAGCCAATTGAGCCAGGCACTTACACTGTAAAAGCAACTTTTGTTGGTTATCAAACTTATATGATGACTGGACTTATTATATCTGCTAACAAAATTACTTTTCAGGATTTAAAGTTATCTTCTGGTATCCAAAAGGATGAAATTACAATTGTAGAATATAAAAAACCATTGATTGATCAGGATAATATTACTGGGGAAACAAAAACAGCTGAGGAAATAGTAGCAATGCCAACAAGAAGTGTTGCTTCTGTTGCTGCAACAACTGCTGGCATCTATCAAAGGGATGAAGGCGAATCTTTAAATGTTAGGGGTTCTCGTTCAGATGCTACTGACTATTATATTGATGGAATTAAAGTAAGGGGTAGTTTAGGTGTTCCTCAATCGGCTATTGAACAAATTACAGTAATGACAGGTGGGTTGCCTGCACAATATGGAGATGCAACTGCTGGTATTATTTCTATTACTACCAAAGGACCATCAAATAAATTCTTTGGAGGAACTGAGGTGGAATCTTCTTCCCTTTTCGACAAATACAACAAAAACATTTTTGGAATTAATTTGTCAGGACCAATTTTAAAGAAAAGAAATGATGATGGCACAAAAGGGAACTCTGTTATAGGTTATTTCCTATCAGGAGAATTTAGAATGGTGGATGATTCTGATCCTTCAGCAATTGGTAACTGGAAGGTTAAAGATGATGTATTAGCAGACTTGAAAGCCAATCCTTTTAGACCAGCACCTGATGTTGCAGCGGGATTTTTACAAAATTCAGAATTTGTGACAATGGACGATTTAGAAAAAGTGCAAGCAAGACAAAATGTTGCACAAAAAAGAATTTCTATTTCTGGAAAATTGGATTTCAAACCTGCTAAAAACACTTATTTGTCATTAGGTGGGAATTACTACTATAACAGAGGTCATTCTTACACTAGGACATATTCATTATTTAATGCTAACAATAATGCGGAAAGTATAAGTAATACTTGGAGGGTGTTTGGTAAACTTACTCAAAAATTTGGTACCCAAGAGGCAGATGATCAAGAAAGCGCTTCTACTATTAAAAATGCTTTCTTTACCATTCAAGGAGATTACACTAGAAACCAATACACTACTCAAGATGATTCTCATAATGAGAATATTTTTGATTACGGTTATATAGGAAAATTCAATACCTACAAAGAAAATATCTATGCTAATGGTGAAATCTTTGACACTACAAGAAACACCTATTATACAGGACTGATTCATTCTGGTTGGACAGATACACTTTACACTTTTGAGGCTGGAACTGTTAATCCTGATGCTGCTATATATACCTCCAAATATTATGAGATGTTCAAAGATTATGGCATGAATTCTTATATCGATGGTTATGGTATGGATGGAGTAATCCGTACACCTCTTGATTTGCAAGGAGTTGGTCTTAGAAATGGTGAGCGTTCACAATCGGTTTATTCCCTTTGGTATCCTTTTGGAAGAGAGTATAATTATTATGGGTATTCCTATTATAGCCAAAGTACATTTAAAGCCTCTGGTTCTGCCGATATAAAGGATCATGAGTTTTCTTTTGGCATGGAATACGAGCAAAGAACAGATGCTTCTTGGGGTGTAAATCCTGTTGGGATTTGGGGGTTGATGCGACTTTTAACTAACAAACACCTTACCCAGTTAGATTTAAGCAATCCTCATCCTGTATTTGATGAGAATGGCATTTATAAAGATACTATAAATTACGATCGACTTTATGTTGGAGAGGATCAAGCCTTCTTTGATAAAAACTTAAGAAAAGAATTAAACCTTCCTGTGGATAATATGGAGTGGATTGATGTAGATTCCTACACGCCTGATATATTTGATTTGAGTTATTTCTCAGCTGATGAATTATTAAATAATGGAAGTTCTTATATTGGGTATTCTGGCTATGATTATTTAGGAAATAAATATAAAACTAATAATCAACCTACTTTTGATGACTTCCTTAACCAACAAGATGATAATGGTAACTATACAAGGCCGATTGCTGCATTCCAACCTATATATACAGCTGGCTATGTTCAAGATAAGTTTGCTATTGAGGACTTGATATTTAATGTAGGTATTAGGGTTGATAGATATGATGCTAATCAACTGGTATTAAAGGATAAATATCTGCTTTATGACGCTTATACAGCAAACTCTTCAAAGGCAAGAGGTTTAGGTAGTCTTTCACAATTTGGAGAAGAGCATTATGTATATGTTGATGATATTGAGAATCCTTCTTCTATAGTTGGTTATAGAAATGGAGATACTTGGTATGATGAAACAGGACGACAAATATCTACTCCTGATGTATTGATAACTGCTGCTGGTGGAAAAATAGCGCCACTTGTAAAAGATGCCGCTGCAGCACTTACTGGAGATTTAAGCACAGATGCATTTAAGGATTACGATCCGCAAACCGTTATTATGCCAAGAATTGCTTTTTCTTTTCCAATATCTGATGAGGCACAATTCTTTGCGCACTATGACGTGCTTACACAAAGACCACCTGAAAGAAGTAATTTTAGCCCAACACAATACTATTTCTTGGAGCAAAATATTGGTGGTCTTTTGAATAATCCTGATTTGAAACCAGAAAAAACAGTAGATTATGAAATAGGTTTTGCACAAACCTTATCCTTAAAATCGGCTCTTACAATCTCACTTTTCTACAAAGAGTTAAGAGATATGATACAAGTTATGAACTTGCCTGGAGCCTATCCTGGTAGATACATGACCATGCAGAATTTGGATTTTGGAACGGTAAAAGGATTGTCGGTTGCCTATGATTTAAGAAGAACCAATAATGTAGCCCTTACAGCAAATTACACATTACAATTTGCAGATGGAACCGGTTCTTCTGCTACCTCAGGGTACAGTTTAGCTAATACTGAACAACCAAATTTAAGAACAATGACGCCACTTTCTTTTGATCAAAGACATACCATTTCCTTATCAGTTGATTTCCATTATGGAGAAGGAAAAGACTATAATGGCCCGGTATTATTTGGCAAGAAGATTTTTCAAAGAGCTGGCTTTAACGCACTGCTTTCTGCAGGTTCTGGTACCCCATACAGTAAACAATCTAATATAACTCAAGAGGCTGCTTTTGGTATTAACGACCGCTCAACTCTAGAAGGCACGCTTTATGGTTCTCGCTTGCCTTGGCAATCTAGAGTGAGTACTAAGATAAACAAAGAATTTGAAATAAAATGGAACGATAAAAAAAGTTCGCATGTAAATGTTTATTTGCAAGTGCAAAATCTATTTGATGCCAAAAACATTATAAGTGTTTATAGAGCAACAGGAAATCCTGATGATGATGGTTATTTAGCAGCATCAGCATCTCAAAATGAAATTAACACAAAAAACAATCCTGAATCCTTTGTAGACCTTTATCAAATAAAAGTCGATAACCCTTCACATTATTCTTTACCAAGAATGATGAATCTAGGATTAACCCTTAGCTTCTAATTTACAAAAAATGAGAGTAAATAAAAATACAATATTTATGAAAAATAAAGTAAAACAACTTTTCACCATATCCCTTATCTTAATATGTAATGATTTGATTGCAAAAGAAAACATTTCTGTTCCGGGCGTCAGCACAATTGTTCAAACCAAAATTGCAGCAGGATGTGCAGCATCTACTTCTCAAACTGATCTAGACGTGAATAATGTAAGGGCTACTATTTTAGGAGGTGGAGATATGTGGTGGGATTTAAATGATGCACAATATGAAATTCCAAAGGGAGGGTTTAAGAATTCCTTATTCGCAGGTGCACTTTGGATTGGGGGTGTTGATAATGGAGGACAATTGAAAGCTGCTGCACAAACTTACAGGCAAGGAGGTGATGATTTCTGGGCTGGTCCACTTGATGTAAATACTGCTTCAATTACTTCTGAAGAATGTTTATTTTTTAATAAACATTTTAAAATTGATCGTGTTCAAGTAGATGAATTTATTGCAAGATATGTAGATGCACAAGATCCTACTTATACAATACCTGAAGAAATTACAGATTGGCCAGCAACTGGAAATGGTGTAGCTTTGGGGTATAATCAATATCTAGCTCCTTTCCATGATGCTAATGGAGATGGTTTTTATAACCCTTATGATGGCGATTATCCTGATTATAATGTAACGGGGAATAATGATAATGCAAAACTTTATGGAGATCAAACCCTTTGGTGGGTATTTAATGATAAGGGTAATATTCATACTGAAACAGAAGCAGAGCCAATTGGTTTAGAAATTCATGCACAAGCATTTGGTTTTGTAGCTGAGAATGAGGTAAATGATATGACTTTCTACAACTACAAAATTATCAATAGAGGTACTCAGCCATTAACAGAAACTTATTTTGGTCAATGGGTAGATCCTGATTTAGGATATTATCTTGATGATTATGTAGGTTGTGATGTTGGATTAGGACTTGGTTTTTGTTACAATGGAGATGCTGAAGATGAAGGAGCTGCAGGTTATGGATTCAATCCTCCGGCAATTGGTGTTGATTTTTTTCAAGGCCCAAGAGCTGATGAATTTGATGGTATAGATAATGATAGAGATGGTTTTGTTGATGAGATGGATTCTGTTATAAATTCCGTAACTGGTCAGTGGGAATATGTACAGTACGAAGAAATAATTATGTCAAAATTTGTTTATTACAATAATGATTTTACTGTAACCGGTAATCCAAGTACAGGAACACATTTTTATAATTATTTACAAGGAATTTGGAAAGATAATGTACCTATGACTTATGGAGGAGATGGAAAAGGTAATGGGCCTGGAGCAACTACAGATCTTTGTAATTTTATGTTTCCTGGGTCAACAGATCCTGATATGTATCCACAAAATGGAGAATGGACAGAAGTTACTGCTGGGAATATTCCTGCTGATAGAAGATTCCTTCAATCTGCAGGACCATTTACGCTAGCTCCAGGAGCAGTTAATCTTATTACTGTTGGTGTGGTATGGGCGAGAGCTAAAGCTGGAGGTCCTACAGCTTCAGTTCAATTAGTTAAGGTATATGATAGAGAAGCGCAAGCACTCTTTGATAACAACTTTAATATCTTAAATGGACCTGATGCTCCTGATTTAAAAATTAGAGAGTTGAATAAAGAATTAATTTTCTCTTTATCTAATGAAGAATCTTCCAATAATAATAATGAATCTTATTCGGAAAAAGATCCTTATATCACAAAACCAGATAATTTGCAGAATAATCCAAATTATGAATTCCAAGGTTATTTGGTGTACCAATTAGTAAATTCAACTACTTCAGTTACGGATTTAGATGATCCTGATAAAGCAAGATTAATATTCAGATGCGACATTAAAGATGATGTTTCAACCATTGTAAATCAGTATCTCGATCCTGTTTTAGGGGTGTATACACCGGTAGAGGAAGTAAGTGGTGTATTGAGTGCTGGCATGAAAGGTTCAATTGATAATGGAATAGAGTACTCATTCAAAATTACTGAAGATCGATTTGCATTAGGAAATACGCGTTTAGTAAATCATAAAACTTACCACTATATGGCACTTTCATATGCATACAATATGGCAGAAGAAAATGCAGATCCTTATAATGTAGACGACCCTAGTTATGATGGCAGAAATCAGCCATATATTGCAGGAAGAAGAAATATTCAAGTATATAGTGTAATCCCACACTTTACTGAACCAGAATCTGGTGGTACAGTGCTCAATTCCGCTTATGGTGATGGTGTGAAAATTGAAAGATTAGAAGGGACAGGAAATGGTAATAACCCTATGGAACTTACAGAGGAAACTATAACAGAAATCCTAAATTCTTCTTCTCACCGATCGTTAAATCCTGTTTATGAAAACGGATTAGGACCTATTAATGTTTCTGTGGTAGACCCTGTAGCAGTAAGAGAAGGAACTTACGTATTTACTTTAGAAGATCCTACTTACACAAATGTACAAGGAGTAAGTGTAGTAACCGCTTATGACAAATGGGTATTAACTAATGAGGCAACAGGAAAAGAGGTGGCTTCATCGACAAAACCAATTAATGTTGGTTCAGAGAAATTAATTTCAAATATTGGACTTTCTATAAAAGTCCAGCAAGGTATGAATCCAGCAGAAGACCCAACTGTTATTGCTGATAATGGTTTAATTTCATCTGCTATAGAATTTGAGAACATTAATGACAGATGGCTTACAGGAGTTCCTGATTATGACGATGAAAATGGATATATATGGGGGTTAAATTGGATAAGAGCTGGTTCTTTTGAGAATGACGATAATAGTTTATTAAGTGATTATTCAGAAGATGATGATCCTAATGGTATTTATGAAACGGCTGTAGAGCGTAGTGTGGCAGTACCGATTAATAATTTCTTTGGAGGAGGAAACTTTACGTTAGAATATACTGGAGGAACTTGGGCGCCTTATCATTTAGCTTCTGCATATAAAGATGGTCCTGGTGTAATCATTGGTAGTCAGCCAGTGGCTCAACAAGCTAGCATGGAAGATTTACATTCTGTTGATATTGTATTTACAGATGATCAGTCCAAATGGTCAAAATGTGTGGTGGTTGAAGCTAATGAAAATAACCCAACTTTTGGGGGTGACCCATTACTTGCAGAAGGTAATCAAATTAAAATGGGATTACGTCTAGCACCTTCCATTGATAAAAATGGAAATCTGTTAAATGATGGAACAATGGGTATGAGTTGGTTCCCAGGCTATGCTATTGATATAGAAACCGGAGAAAGGTTAAACATAATTTTTTCAGAAGATTCACATTTATCTGAAGATAATGGAAGAGATTTAAAATGGAATCCAACTTCAAATATTGTTACTTCTCAAGCGCCAATGTACGATGCTCAATCTAGCACTTTTTATCAAGGATCTTATTTATTAGGAGGCAAGCATTTCGTTTATGTGATTAAAGGTTCTGCTGCTGTAAAAAAAGACAGTTCTTATATTGACGGAACAGTAAGCCCAAATTATGATGAATGCGCTTGGATACACAATCAATTAAAAAATTATGCTTTACCAACAGGCCAACCAAATCCAGGATATTCGGCTAATATTTGGCAAGTATTTCGTAATGCTTCTTGGGTAGGTATGCCTATTCTAAGTCCTGGACGAACACTTCTAGCTAATGATGCTACAGTTAAGTTAAGGGTAAGTAAACCTTACAGACAATATGTTACCAGAGATGCTTCTACTATTTTGGATAAAAATGACGACCTTATTATAGGAAATACTTATTTTGTAATGGGAGCAAATATCAGTCATAATGGAAATCAGTATGCTCCTGGGGACACTTTTACTGCAATGAGCGCTTCTTTTTCAGGTAGTAATAATGCAAAAGCTGTAAGTCCAATTCCAGCAAACGGATTTAGTGCTAGGTATCGTTTTTCTACAGCAGATATTGTTGCAGAAAAAGGAGATCATAAAACAGCTGTAAATGCATTAGACATGATAAATGTAGTGCCAAATCCTTATTATGCCTATTCTACTTATGAAACTTCTCAACTTGATAACAGAATAAAAATTACTAATCTTCCTAGAAGAGCAACTATTTCCGTTTACACTATAAGTGGAACTTTAGTAAGGCAAATTAAAAAGAACGATAAATTGACATCTGTGGATTGGGATTTGAAAAATACTTTTGGTATTCCAGTTGCATCTGGCCTTTATGTAATACATATTGATGCAAAGGGTGTTGGCGAAAAAGTGCTCAAATGGTTTGGTGTGATGCGACCAGTAGATCTTGATACTTTCTAAATTATAGATAAAATGAATACAACTCAAATGAATAAAATAAAGAATTGGCTAAAAGCCGTCATGATTGTTACCCTGATTACAATGCCAGTAAAAGAAAATTTTGCAGGAAATGAGCAAAGATCTGGGCAATCGGGTGCTTCCGAATTACTAATTAATCCTTGGGCAAGAAGTTCAGGATGGGCAGGAGCAAATGTTGCTTGTGTCAGGGGGCTCGAAGGAGTATACAATAATGTTGCCGGATTGGCATTTACACGAAAAACAGAACTTGTTTTTTCACGAACTAACTGGTTAACCTATGGTGATAATGAGGCGGTAAGTTACATCAATACTTTTGGTTTTTCTCAAAAAGTAGGAGAGTCTGGTGTTTTAGCTCTTGGTATTATGTCCTTAGATTTTGGAGATATTGAAATCACAACAGAAGAACTTCCTGATGGAGGAATAGGCACATTCTCTCCAAAATTTATGAATATAGGACTTTCATATGCCAAAACTTTTTCGAATAGCATTTATGGAGGTTTTACGCTGAAAATGATCTCAGAACAGATTTCAAATGTTAGTGCTGGAGGCGTAGCTTTTGATGCAGGAATTCAATATGTAACAGGAGCAAAAGATAATTTGAAATTTGGAATATCTTTAAAAAACATTGGCCCAAGAATGAGTTTCTCTGGTGATGGACTTACTTTTAGAGAATATGTAGACCCTAATTATCAAATGGCAGTAAATCACAAATCTGCAGAATTTGAACTACCATCACTGCTAAATATTGGCTTATCATACGATATACTTTATTTAAGACATAGACTAACAGGTGCAGGAACATTTACTTCAAATGCTTTCCAAAAGGACCAATACCGATTAGGTTGTGAGTACTCTTTTCGAGATATGTTTATGATAAGATGTGGATATACTTTTGAAAAAGGGATTAGAACACCATCAACTAGAACTACAGCTCTTAGAGGGCCAAGCGGTGGTTTTACTATTGAAATTCCCATGGGTGGAGATAAAACCTTTGGGGTAGATTATTCTTATCGACATACTGATCCTTTCCAAGGGTCGCACTCATTTGGTGCCAGAATAAACCTCTAAATCAAAAAAATTAAATTTTAACAAAGAGGGACAAACTTCTCTCTTTTTGATAATGCTATATTACTATGAGCGACACTAAATATTTTACACAGGAAGGATTCGATAAATTAATAGAAGAATTGGATTTTCTAAAACAAGTTGAGCGTCCAAGAATAACTCAAGAAATTGCTGACGCAAGAGATAAAGGGGATTTGTCAGAAAATGCAGAATATGATGCTGCAAAAGAGGCCCAAGGAATGTTAGAGGCAAAAATTGCAAAATTGGAAGGGCAGCTCAACCAAGCGAGAATACTTGATGAAAGTGAACTTGACACCTCATCTGTGCACCTACTTACAAAAGTCACAATTAGAAATTTAGACAATGATATGCAACTTACTTATGCTATAGTTCCAGAAGTTGAAGCAGACTTTATGGCTAAGAAAATATCAGTTTCATCACCAATTGCAAAAGGACTTTTAGGAAAAAAAGTTGGAGAAGTTGCAGAAATTATTGTGCCTAGTGGAATCGTAAAATTTGAGATTCTTAATATTTCAACTTAAAAAATGTCAAGTATATTTTCTAAAATAGTTGCTGGAGAGATTCCTGCATACAAAGTGGCAGAAGATGAACGCCATTTAGCATTTTTAGATATTTTCCCTCTTGTAAAAGGACATTTGCTAGTTATTCCTAAAAAAGAAACGGACTATATTTTTGATTTAGATTCAGAAGATTTTATGGCTCTTTGGCATTTTGCACAAATTGTAGCAAAAGCAATGGATCAAGTTTTTGATTGTGAAAGAATAGGAGTGGCTGTGATAGGATTGGAGGTACCTCATACACATATTCATTTAGTGCCACTTATAAAAGGCGTTACAAACATTAATTTTGAAAAACCAAAACTCAAGCTTACAACAGAAGAATTTGAACAGATTGCTCAGCAGATTAGAGCAGAAGTTTAATTATTTCAACTTATCCGGATTGTCTTTTAAAAAAGCTTTCCAGCCCGTGTAGCTTTTTCTATTCTCTGAAACATCTCCTTGAAAGTGATGACAAACTGCAGCAGCTAAACCATCAGTTGCATCCAAATGTTTAGGCATTTCTTCAATTGATAAAAGCGATCTTAGCATTGCAGCTACTTGCTCTTTACTTGCATTCCCGTTTCCAGTAATTGCTTTCTTTATTTTTTTTGGAGTATATTCAAAAATAGGAACATCTCTATAGAGCCCTGCAGCCATAGCGACTCCTTGTGCTCTACCAAGTTTTAACATGGATTGTACATTCTTCCCAAAAAAAGGTGCTTCTACTGCCAACTCATCTGGCTTATACTCATCTATCATTGACAGTGTTCTCTCAAATATTTTTTTCAATTTTAATTCATGAGATTTTAATTTGGAAAGATGCAAAACACCCATTTGTATCAATTCCATTTTCTTTTCTTTCACCATCAAAAGCCCATAGCCCATTATGGTTGTTCCAGGATCAATCCCTAATATTATTTTCTCAGTTGGCAATTGTTATCTTTAAGTATATTTGCAAGACAAAACTAAACAATGCTTTCTAAAAAAACACTTGGCGTGCTATTAAAAATTACAATTGTAGTTTTTGCGCTATATTTTTTGTATCGTCAACTCATAAGCAAAAGAACTATTGATGGTTTTGACATTGAATTTATTCAACACAAAATTATCAATAATCAGTCATCTATTTTTTTGGTTCTTTTAATGATGTTTCTTAATTGGTTTTTGGAAGCTGTGAAGTGGAAGTTTTTAATTAAGAAAATAGAAAAAGTAAGTTTGCTTACAGCTTTGCGTGCAGTATTTTCTGGCATTACAGTCTCCGTGTTTACACCAAACAGAGTTGGCGAATATGGTGGAAGGGTGTTTTGTTTGGAGAAAGCTGACAGAATCCAAGGCGTTTTGATTACGGTTATGGGTTCTATGGCGCAATTGCTTACCACTATTTTTTTTGGCTCAATTGGCATTTTATTTTTAAACAATTACATTCCTGAACTTGATAGGTTATACCAAGAAATGGGCTTTGCCTATCCCTTAATTTTTTTCACGCTCTTGTTTTTGAATATTTTGCTTATACTTCTTTTTCATAACATTTCTGTAATCTCTAATCTTATGGATAAGTTCAATTGGTTGAGAAAATACCAAAAATACAAAGAGGTTTTTACTTATTATAATGCGCAAGAATTGATGATGGTTTTTTTGCTTTCCATATTTCGTTATACAGTATTTACCACTCAATTTTTTATCTTATTAAAATTATTTGCAGTTGATATTTCTTATTTTGATGCAATTATTCTTAGCATGGTAATGCTTTTCGCAATCTCTGTAATCCCGACCATTGCTATTTCAGAAATTGGCATTAGAGGATCAGTTGCACTTTATTTATTTTCTCTAGTTTCTTTAAATGTTATTGGTATTCTTTCTGCTACTTTCCTTCTTTGGGTAATTAATCTCTTGATTCCCGCAATTGTTGGCACCTTTTTTGTATTTACGCTTAAATTTTTTAGAAAATAATGCAGATTATCATTTTAATAATCTTGCTACTTTATGTTCTGCTGATTCTACAATACACTTTTGGATGGTATAAAATAAAAAAGACAGATTATGATAGGTTTACACCGAAGGTAAGTGTTGTAATTTCATTGCGTAATGAAGCAGAACAAGTTGAAACCCTACTAAGAAACCTCCGAACTCAGCTTTATCCAACTGAAAAAATTGAATTCATATTGGTAAATGATCATTCAACTGATAATACATTCGAATTATTACAAGAAAATACAATAGATAATCTTGTGATTATTAATTTGCAAGAGGTTTGGGGTAAAAAACAAGCTATTTCAAAAGCAATAAGTGTAGCAAGAGGGGATATTATTCTTACAACTGATGCTGATTGTAGTTTTGGTCCAAATTGGGCACAAATTATTGTGTCTTATTTTGCTGATGAGAAGATAGAATTAGTTTCAGGACCAGTTACCTATCTACAACAAGATAGTGTTTTTCACAACTTACAAGTTTTAGAATTTACATCATTAATTGCAAGTGGAGCAGGAGCAATTGCAAGTGGCAACCCCATATTTTGTAATGGTGCAAATATGGCTTTTCGAAAAAAGGTTTTTTTAGATCTAAACGACTTCGCAAACAATACTACTGCAAGTGGTGATGATGTTTTTTTGTTGCACAGTGTGAAGCGAAAATATCCACATGCAACTACATTTGCTAAAGATGAAGAGGCAGTTGTAAGAACAAGCGGAACTCAATCTATAAAGGAATTTATAAGTCAGAGAAAGAGATGGACTGCAAAGAGTAGTGCTTATAAGGATATCGCAACTATTTACGTCTCTTTTATAGTACTTTTGACAAACCTTACTTTATTGTATTTATTTGCCGTATCATTTATTAATATTTCCACATTACAGATCTTTGGGCTGTTTTATCTTACAAAGTTTGTAGTTGATGTATTACTACTTTATCCTGTTTTAAAGTTTTTCAACCGAAATGATTTAGTAAAATGGGTTTTTCCTTTTGAGCTTTTATATTCTTTTTATATAGTTTTGATTGTAATTTTATCATTCACAAAATCATTTAGTTGGAAAGGACGAATACATAAAAAATAGATGCAAGCGGCTTCATTAAATAAATTGGCATGGCAAAGATTAAAGCAGAATAATCTTGCGTTTTTTGCTTTGGTTTTTATTATTTTATCAGTATTTTTTGCACTTTTTGCAGTTGTAGTAAGTCCAGATAAAACGCCAATGGCTAATGAGATGCATATTGAACTAGCAACATTAAGACCCTTTACAAAAGTTGTATTTCTTGAAAGTCCAAAAGAACAATTAGTTGAAGTTTCTTCCTTTGAGGCCTTGATTTTTGGCAGTCCCTCAAAAATAAATAGGATTCCAATTAGTAGTTTTGAAAAGGTTGAAAACGGAATTACTTATTACCCTTATCAATCAACTATTGCCAAAACACATTATGGAGATTTTGATATTAATAATCAAATTTTTTGGTTTGGAACAGATAAATACGGAAGGGATTTATTTAGTAGAATGCTATTAGGTACTAGAATCTCTCTTGCAGTTGGATTGATTGCTGTACTTATCTCCTTACTAATTGGAATCAGTTTAGGAGCTGTTGCTGGTTATTTTAGAGGAAAAGTTGATGATGTAATAATGTGGTTCATTAATATCACTTGGTCTATCCCAACTTTGCTAATGGTTATTGCTATAACACTTGCTTTAGGAAAAGGTTTTTGGCAAGTATTTGTTGCAGTAGGATTAACAATGTGGGTAGAGGTAGCTCGCGTAGTAAGAGGTCAAGTATTGTCCATTAGAGAATTAGAATATGTAGAGGCAGGAAAAGCTTTGGCCTATAAATCTTCTCGCATTATTTTTAAACACATTTTACCTAATGTAATTGGACCAGTAATTGTAATTTCAGCAGCCAATTTTGCAGCTGCAATATTGATAGAAGCAGGACTTTCTTTTCTTGGAATTGGAGCACAACCTCCTATGCCAAGTTGGGGCGGAATGATAAAAGACCATTATGCTTACATCATCATGGATAAAGCTTATTTAGCTATAATTCCAGGTGTAGCTATAATGTCTTTAGTATTAGCTTTTATGTTGTTAGGAAATGGCTTACGTGATGCATTTGATGTAAAAGATTAAGATTATGAATTTAATATTATCAGCACTAATAATTTTCTCACTCAGGTTAGCAGATCAGAGTTTAGGAACTTTTAGGGCTCTGCTAGTTAGTAAAAACCGTCCAATTTATGCTGCATTAGTTGGTTTAGTGGAATCTGCTATTTGGATTGTTGCGATTTCTCAGGTTATAAAAGATATTGATGATCCTGTTTTAATTACAGCTTATGCTGCAGGTTTTGCTGCAGGAACAATTTTAGGTTCTTATATTGAACGAATTGTTGGGGTTGGAAATATTGTTGTGCGTGTTTTTTGTCCTGCAAATTCACCTTCTGTTGCAGAAACGCTTAGAGAAGACGGTCATGGTGTTACTATAATTGATGGGCAAGGAAAAGACGGGCCTGTAAAAATTTATCTTTGTGTAATTCCTAGGCGTAGGCTGAAATCAGTACTTAATACTATTGAGGAGGTCAATCCAAACGCCTATATCACGACAGATATGGCAAATCCTACTTCATTAAAAAAGTAAAAGTCCTCCGATAAAAACAACTATTCCAGCAAGGAGTAAAATGAGGGTGTAAGGCAAAATTTCTTTTGCTTTTAATCCTGTAATTCCTAGAAGTGGTAAAGCCCAAAAGGGTTGTAACATATTAGTAAGTTGGTCACCATAAGCTAGCGCCATTACACTTTTAGGAAAGCTTACACCAAGTTGAGTTGCAGCATCCACTATAATAGGCCCTTGTACTGCCCATTGCCCACCACCACTTGGTACAAATACATTTACAATTGCTGCACTAATAAAAGTAAAAATCGGAAAAGTGGTTTGGTTTGCAATGCTTACAAAGAAGTCGGACATAATTTGCACCATTCCTGAATGATTCATGATTCCCATAATTCCAAAATAAAGTGGGAATTGTATCAAAATTCCTGAAGATCCTGAAATTGCACTGTCAATAGCTTTTAGGAAACTAAAGAAACTTTTATGCATCACAATCGCAAATCCTAGCAAAACCAAGTTGAGGTAATTAGGAGTAATCACTTTTAAAGAGATAACTTCTGGAAAGATAAATGCTTTGTAAAAAGCATAGAAGAGTATTATGCCGCCAAAAAGGTATGATAGGATTGTTGAATGATCCAATTTCTCAGCTCCACTTAGGACTATTTTCCTTGTATCTTCTTCTGACTCTAATTGCAGAATATCTCCTTCATTTTTTTTGCCCAAATAATACATTATTAGGGGTAAGGTAATCAATAACACAATACTGATGCTGATGTTCATGCTAGAGAAAACAGTTGCAGATTGAGAAATAACGCCAATTTTCTCAGCTAAAAAATGCCCCTCTTCTGCAATTTTTATGGGTGCAGATCCAGAGATTCCTCCATGCCAAACCATCAGCCCAGAATAGCCTGCAGCACCAATTAATGGGTAATTCAATTTGACACATCTTTTAGTGGCATGCTCTCCAACTTTTCTTGCAAAAATTGCACCAAAAATAAGCCCTAATCCCCAATTGAAAAATGCAACTAAGAGGGTGGAAAAGGTAATAATTGCTGCTGCATTAGCAGTATTGTTACAGTATTGTGTACCTTTTGCAATTAGTTTACTTATGGGTTTGCTTAGCGCTAGGGCATGTCCTAATACTAGCATTAGCATCATTTGTACAGTAAAGACAAGTAGTGGTGAATCCCATAGCCCTTGCTCCCAAAAGATGAGCAATTGCAAAAAATGATTTTTTTCCTGCTGAGGACTAGTTAAAAATAGCGCTAATAAAAAAGTGAGAAAAGTGAGTAGCACTGCAATTGTAAATGGAGTTGGCAGTAGAGATCTAAACAATTTTTCAAACCGACTAGCAAAGTTCATTTCTTAGAAAGGTAAGTCGTCTTCTTCTGATGCTGGAGCATCAAAAACAGGAGGTTCTTCTAAAGTTTCAGTTTCAGTAGTTTCTTCTCCAATTTTTTCAATTTTCCATGCATCAACATTATGAAAATATCTCCCATTCCATTCTCTTGAGGAAAGATTGAATGAAACTTCTACCTGATCGCCAACAGCATAATGATCTAATATGGCAATTTTTTCATCACCAAAAAGTTGGAAACAAATTTCTGGATTGAACTGCGCTCCTGTATCAACAAGAAAAGATTGTTTCTTCCACTCTTTTCCAGCTTTTGAAGTTCCGCTTTCAACACTTAATTTATTGCTAATTTTTCCTTTAACTGACAAACTCATCTCTTTTTATTTTTTAATTTGAAAAAGCAAATATAAAACTTAATAATCTTCTTATTTACATTTGCGAAAAAATGTTAAAAAATAATATATTTGCCCTCCAATTTTGCGGCTGTGATGGAATTGGTAGACATGCTAGATTTAGGATCTAGTGCCGCAAGGCGTGGGGGTTCGACTCCCTTCAGCCGCACAGATAAAAGCAAGCAATTTCGCTTGCTTTTTCTTTTTATTTATGATTTTTCTAATCAGATAAATTAATGTATTTTTGCCACCCTTTCTAAAACAATAAATATTTATGAAAATTACACAAAGCAGAACAAAAGATTTGATAGCAACCTTAAAAGTTGAAGTAGTTGAAAAAGACTATAGAGAAAATGTAGATAAAATATTGAAGGACTACAGAAAAAAAGCGCAAATGCCTGGATTTAGAAAAGGAAAAACACCAATGTCAATAATTCAAAAACAATATAAAACTTCAGTTACTGTTGAGCAAGTAAATAGGTTGATTCAAGATGAATTGTACAAGCATATCACTGAAAATAAAGTAAATGTTTTAGGTAGCCCAATGCCTATAAAGTCTGAGCAAGTAATTGATTGGCAAAAGGATGTTGATTTCTCATTTGATTTTGAGATTGGATTAGCTCCAGAATTTGAAATAAAAATAACCAAAAAAGACAAGCTTACTTATTATAATATAAAAGCAGACAAAAAGCTACTAGATCAATATTGCAATGATATTGCAAAACGATATGGAAAAATGGGAAATGTGGAAACGTCAGAAGAAGGAGATTTGGTATTTTGCAAAATTGAACAATTGGATATCGATGGTAATCTAATGAAAAACGGCATAAAAAATGAAGCTACAGTTTCCATGGACTTTATTGCTGACAAAAGAATCAGAAAACAATTTGTTGCACGAAAGTCATTAGACACAATTAAAGTGAATGTGATGAGAGCATTTACTAATCATTCCGATTTAGGCGCAATGCTAAATGTTAAGCATGACGCGATTCACAATTTAGTATCGGAAGAATTTCAATTTACTATTAAAAACATCAGTCGCTTAACACCTTCCAAATTAAATAAAGAGCTTTTTGATAAAGTTTATGGAGAGGGGAATGTCAAAACGCTTAAAGCATTCAAAGCAAAAATAAAAGAGGAAGCGGAAATGAGTTTTGTCGCTGAAAGTGATAGAATGCTCAAAAATGATGTAGTGACTTATCTTTTAGAAAAAAATAAACTTGATATTCCTGATGATTTTTTGAAAAGATGGTTGGTGAAAACTTCAGAAAAACCCCTCACCTTAGAACAAGTGGAAAGTGAATATGAAATGTATTCAAAAAGCTTGAAATGGCAACTTATTGAAAATAAAATAAGTGAGAATTATGAAGTTAAAATAGAGCAAGAAGAATTACTTTCTCATGCAAAATCGCTAATTTCTCAACAAATGATGCAGTATGGTCAAGCAGTATTAGATGATGAAAAAATGAATGAAATTGCAGAAAGCATACTAGAAAAAGAAGATGAACGAAAGAAGATAATTGATCAAATTTATAATCAGAAAACATTGGCTGTTTATAAATCAAACTTCAAACTTATAGATAAAGATATTTTTTATGATGATTTTGTTAAATTAGCATCAGAAAAATAAATTCATTTTTCTGATAACTAACAGTAATTAACAATTAATTATTTAATTATGGATTTCAAAAAGGATTTTAAAAACTTTGCAACAAAAGACAGAGGAATTAGCTCAATAGCAGTTGACAATTTCACTTCTGCATATGGCAATTACATCTCTCCAACAATTATTGAAGAGCGCCAATTAAACATTGCAACTATGGATGTTTTCTCTAGGTTGATGATGGATAGAATCATCTTTTTAGGAGTACCAATTAATGATTATGTGGCGAACATTATTCAAGCACAATTATTGTATTTAGATTCTTTGGATCAGGATAAAGATATTCTTATTTATTTAAACAGTCCTGGCGGAAGTGTTTATGCAGGACTTGGTATTTATGATACAATGCAGTATATTAATTGTGATATTTCAACTATCTGTACAGGAATGGCTGCTTCAATGGGAGCTGTACTTTTGTGTGCTGGAGCCAAAGGGAAAAGAACTGCCCTCAAACACTCTAGAGTGATGATTCACCAACCTATGGGAGGCGCAAGTGGACAAGCGTCAGATATTGAAATTACTGCCAAAGAAATTCAGAAATTGAAAAAGGAACTGTATGAAATAATTGCAAATCATACTGGTCAAACTTACAAGCAAGTCTGGAAAGATGGGGATAGAGATTATTGGATGACCTCTGATGAGGCACTAAAATATGGAATGATTGACGAAGTATTAGTGAATCATAAATAAGATGCCAGATAAAGAAATCATAAAATGTTCATTTTGCGGAAAAGATAAGCAAGATACGAATGTGCTTATTGCTGGTATTAACGCGCATATCTGTGATTCTTGTATTGATCAGGCAATAGGAATTGTTGAAGCTGAGAAATCTGGAAAAGATGCCTCCGAACTTTCCGAGCATTTCAAACTATTAAAACCAAAAGAGATTAAAAATCATCTAGATAAGCATGTGATAGGGCAAGATGCTGCTAAAAAAGTATTGGCTGTTGCTGTTTATAATCATTATAAAAGATTAATGCAGCCGATAAAACAAGAGCAAGAGGTAGAGATAGAAAAATCCAACATCATTATGGTAGGAGAAACAGGTACTGGTAAAACTTTACTAGCGAGGACAATAGCTAAGATGCTAAATGTTCCTTTTTGTATTGCAGACGCTACTGTACTCACAGAGGCTGGTTATGTCGGAGAAGATGTAGAAAGTATACTTTCTCGGCTCTTGCAAGTTGCGGATTATGATGTAAAAGGAGCAGAAAGAGGCATTGTTTTTATTGATGAGATTGATAAAATTGCACGAAAAAATGACAATCCTTCCATTACGCGTGATGTAAGTGGGGAAGGGGTGCAACAAGCTATGCTTAAATTATTGGAAGGATCGGTTGTAAATGTTCCTCCTCAAGGTGGAAGAAAGCACCCAGAACAAAAAATGATTGCAGTGAATACTGCTAATATTTTATTTATTTGTGGTGGCGCTTTTGATGGTATTGATGGTAGAATAGGAAGTAGGTTGAACACACAAGCTATTGGTTATAAAAAATCTACTGATAAGAGTATTGAGAAAAAAGATATTTTGCAATATGTTGCTCCACAAGATTTAAAAAGTTTTGGCCTAATCCCAGAACTTATAGGGAGAATGCCTATACTTACTTATCTGAAGCCACTAGATAAAAAAGCACTAAGAGCAATTCTTACAGAGCCAAATAATGCTATCATTAAGCAGTATAAAAAGCTCTTTGAAATGGATGAGATAACTTTGTCTTTTGATGAAAAAGCATTAAACTTGATTGTAGAGAAGGCTGTTGAATATAAATTAGGCGCAAGAGGATTGCGTTCTATTTGTGAGGCAATAATGCTAGACGCCATGTTTGATATTCCTTCTGAGGAAAATAAAAAAGACAATTTGAAAATTACACTTGCTTACGCACAAGAAAAACTAAAGAAAGCGTCAGTAAAAAAATTGAAAGCAGCTTAAGGAACTACAATCAAATAGTTTCTTCCATTTATAATTACTGAGAAATCGCAATTACATCCACCCATTCCATAATCTATTTCCCTTGCTTCATATCCATTGGGAGTAACCTTTGCTTTTCCACTAACAATTGCACATCTTTTATTGTAAGTAACAATTTCTTTCAAACAAGCTAAATTCACTTCTAAACTATCAGTTATTTCTACAGTAAAATCATTGTTGTTTAACCCATTTCCTGAGGCAGTCCCTACAACTTTATATATGTCATCAAAAGGATATTGAGTTGTGTTTCTACCATCTGTCCAGATTCTCGTCTTGTTTGAAGTCCAATCAATCCTGCCATTTTCGGTTGTAATATTTGCATCAACTTCTATATCAAACACCATATACCCATCAACTATTCTTCCCAAATTTGTAATTGTTCTACTGCCTTGCACCCAATTTTTACTATTTACATAATAATGATCGAAAGTGGTAGTGATTTCTGCTAAAGAATCCTGATAAGGGGCAGTGTAAATTACAATTATCTTTCCTCTTCTAAGTTTCCCATACTCATCCAAACAATCAACTGCTCCAAAATCAATAATTAAGGTATCAGCATCTGATGAATCTGAACCTAATGACTTATAATTGGCACAAGAAGATTTACTCAATCCGTTATCATTAAATCCATCTTCTACTACTCTGTTAATATCATTAAAGATATTTTCTGCAAACAAATGATCTTGTGATGCTTGAGTGCTTGTCTGATTCGGGGTATTCACAATATCTTCATCTTTACAAGCATAAAGTAAAATGCAAAAAATACTAAGGGTAAAAATTGTTTTTCTCATCTTTTTAATTTTTGTAAAACTACTGATTTTTCTGAAAAGTGATAAAATCGTAATTATAGAGATGTTTCTCATCTGCTTGATTTTGGATTTTTTCTACTTCTTTCCAATCGTCATTTAATTCTGGGAAATAAGTATCTCCATCAAAAGTGTTATGAACTTTTGTCAAATAAATCTTATCAACTAAATCTGCTTCAAGCACTAGTTCATAGATTTGCCCTCCTCCTATAATGAATACTTCCTCATCTGCATTCTTTTTAGCAATTGCAAGGGCCTCTTCTACAGCATGAACCACAATGCAGCCCTCTGCTTTATAGTCAGTTTGTCTTGTAATTATAACATTTGTTCTATTGGGCAAAGGCCTGAATTTATGAGGAATAGATTCAAAATTTTTCCTTCCCATTATAACATGATGTCCTGTAGTGGTTTCCTTGAAAAAGCGCATGTCATTTGGTAAATGCCAAATAAGGTCATTGTCTTTTCCAATTACACCATTTTCGGATACTGCTACTATTAAAGATACTTTCATCAGCTTTGTTTTACTTTATAAATAACTTCTCTTTCCGCTAAATATTCTTTTACAAAGTTAAAATGTTCTCCTAAATATTCAGGAGGAGAAATACCTATTCTATTATAGCTACCTTCAATAACTAAATTGACAATAGCTGCACAGGTAAATCCTGTAGTCCTAGCCATAGAAGTGGTGTTATCTTGAAAGCGGTCTAATAAATAATAAGTGTAAGTCACATCTTTTCCTTCTTTAGTTCCTTTAATAATAATACGCATTACTGTAAAATCTTTATCCCCTTCTTTCATCTGCCATATTGGAAAGAGTAGTTTGGCAGTTACATCAATTGGTCGCACTTTTTGTCCATTTACCTCAATCTGCTGATAAGAGAAAAATCCTGTTGCTCTCAAAACTTTCAAATACTCTACACAACCAGGATAACGTAAAGTTTTTTCTAGCATGTTAGGAACATGATTCATGGTATCAATTAGCGTTCTCAATCCATCAGAGTTCCAACTTTCTAAAGGGCCAATTTCTTCAAAATCTACAATCTCAGTATCTGACAAAGCCTCTTTAGTTATCATCTCACCATCTTTTACAATCCGTGCAGGACGAATATACTCCTCAATTACATCAATTGGAGAAAAAACTGCTTGATACTCATAAGGCCACTCTCTTTTTTCTGGTAATCCACCAACCAAACATTCGTAATCGCTAATTTGCATTTGAGCATCATGATGGGCAAAAATAATATTTCCCATTCCAGGAGCTACTCCACAGTCCATTACTGCTACTACTTTTTTGTCTTTAGCCAATTCATCCAAACCAAAAGGATCCTCAGGGAAGAAGGAGATATCCACTATGTTTTTTCCTACTTCAATTACATCTTTCATCATTTTATAACCTATAAAGCCAGGAACGGCTCCCACTACTAAATCAAAATCTTTTATAATTTTCTGGACTTCAACTGTATTAGAAATATCAGCACAAATTGTATTGATATTATTTAACTCTCTTAGATTTTTTTTGGAGATATCTACTGAAGTTATAGAATGTTGCTTGGCTAAATCATTGGCAATTACACTGCCGACTAAACCTGCTCCAAGAACAACAATTTTAGCCATTATACAGATACAACTCCTTTAATGTGTGGATGCGGATCGTAATCAACCAACTGAAAATCATTAATGGTAAAATCAAAAATGTTTTTTACATCTGGATTGATGATCATCTTTGGAAGCGGTCTCGTATCTCTACTCAATTGTAACTGGGTTTGCTCAAAATGATTAGTATAAATATGAGCATCTCCCAAAGTGTGAACGAAGTCCCCAACTTCTAAATCACATACTTGAGCCATCATCATAGTAAGTAGTGCGTAAGAAGCAATATTAAATGGGACACCTAAAAAAACATCTGCACTTCTTTGATAGAGTTGGCAAGAAAGTTTTCCACCCTCTACATAAAACTGAAAAAACGCATGACAAGGAGGAAGTGCCATTTGCTCAATCTCTCCTACATTCCAGGCACTTACAATAATTCTTCTGCTATCCGGATTGTTTTTTAAAGCCTCAATTACTTGAGTAATTTGATCAATGTGTTTCCCATTTGGTCCTGGCCAAGATCTCCATTGGTAACCATACACATGGCCTAAATCTCCATTTTTATCTGCCCATTCGTCCCAGATTCGAACCCCATTTTCTTTAAGATATTTAATATTGGTATCTCCTTTTAAGAACCATAACAACTCGTGAATTATGGATTTTAAATGTAATTTTTTAGTGGTTATACAAGGAAATCCTTTCGATAAATCGAAACGCATTTGGTGTCCAAAAACACTTTTAGTTCCTGTTCCTGTTCTGTCTTCTTTTAGCGCGCCTTCTTTCATCACGCGTTTCATTAAATCTAAATATTGTTGCATTTTCTATTTTATAAAATCATTCCTACAATTACAGCTGTAAACAATGAAGCTAATGTTCCTGCTATCAGAGCCAGTATTCCTAATCTTGAAAGGTCTCCTTTCCGTTTTGGAGCTAAAGCGCCTATTCCTCCAATCTGTATTCCAATGGATGCAAAGTTGGCAAATCCACACAAAATATATGTAGCAATAATAATAGATTTTTGCTCTACAAACGCTCCTGATGCTTTCATCTCCCCCAATGATACATAAGCCACAAATTCGTTCAATACCGTTTTCTCTCCTAATAATTGCCCTACTAAAAACATATCTTCCTTACACACCCCCATCAGCCATGCAATAGGAGCTCCAATATATCCTAAAATCATATTAAAAGAAAGTTCAGTATATCTCGTATTTCCGGCAATCCAACTATTGAGTGCTGTCCAATCTCCAATTTTTAGCAGTATGTAATTTGCCATAGAGATCAAAGCGATAAAAACCAATAACATGGCGCCTACATTTACCGCTAATCTGAGTCCATCAGTAGTTCCTTTTGAGATAGCTTCGAGTGCATTACTTCCCATTTCTGCTTTTGTAACTTCTAATTTTTCTTCAAATTCTTCTTTTTCCGGAAGTAGGATTTTTGCAGCGACAACGGCAGCTGGTGCAGACATAACTGATGCTGCTAATAAATGCTTGGCAAACATTATTTGCTGTACAGGATCATCTCCTCCCAAAAACCCAATATAAGCGGCTAATACTCCACCAGCAATGGTTGCCATTCCCCCACTCATTAAACACATCATCTCCGAAATCGTCATCTTATTTAAGTAGGGTTTTACTAGTAGTGGAGATTCGGTTTGTCCTAAGAAAATATTTCCTGCAACTGCTACACTTTCCGGCCCCGAAAGACGTAATGTTTTTTTCATCAACCATGCAAATCCATATACTATTCTAGGTAAAATTCCCCAATAATAAAAGAGTGCCGTAAGTGCTGAAAAGAAAATAACGGTAGGCAGAATCATCACTACAAAATTCATTAGTGGAGATTCTATCAAGCCTGACTCAAAAGATTTGAATAGAAACATTGTTCCATCCTGAGTGAAAGAAATAATTTTGGTAAATATTTTTCCGATAAATTCAAATCCTCTAGAAACAAATGGAACTTTTAATATCAGAATTGCAAAAATTAATTGCACGCCCAATCCTTTTGCTACTAAGTTCCAGTCAATTGCCTTTCGATTTCTACTGCACAAAAAAGCAATTATCAAAAGAGAGATCACGCCAAGAAGCCCTCTAAACAAAGAGGAAATGGAAATTCCTGAAGTTGCAATTATTCTAGGTTTTACATCCGATTTTACAAAAGAATAATCAATACCATTTTCGTTTAACACCAAAGTATTCTCATCAGTTTTAATCTGATAAGTACGTGTCATTTCCTTTGGTAGATTATAATGGAAAGAAAGGCTGTTTTCTACTAATTCCCATTTTCCATTTGCAATTAAATTCGACTGAATAATTTCATAATGGAAAGTTCCATCTGCACCAATTTGCATTTTATCCTCAGCAGAGATAGGTTTTAGGTTTTCGCCTGTTTTAACAGAATCTGGAAGGATATAATCAAAATCCCATTCCCCTTCTATATTTTGCGAATTTGAAAAAAGAGTAATAATCGCAAAAACACATATGAGAGAAAGTTGCTTCATTTATTTATCATTTCGGCTATTAATTTCATCTCTAATTGCAGAAGCCCTTTCATAATCTTCATCTTCAATAGCCTTTTTTAACATATTTTTAAGTTTGTTTAAAGTGAAGTCTTTCAATTGCTTTTCTTTTGGTGTATCTACATTTTCATCTCCAAAAGGGACATCTTCTTCTAAGGTTTTATCTAAAATAATACCCGCTTTACTCAACACCTCTTCATAAGTAAAAATAGGACACTTAAAACGCACTGCAATTGCAACTGCATCAGAAGTTCTAGCATCAATTTCTATTTCTTTTTTCCCTGCCGATTTGCAGAAAAAAGAGGCGTGAAAGATTCCTTCATTCAAAGTATGAATAACAACTTTACTAACTGTAATATCAAAACTATCACTAATGCTTAAAAATAAGTCGTGTGTTAGTGGTCTTTCTGGCGGATCAGCATCTTCTAAAGCTAAAGCGATAGAACGAGCCTCACACCAACCAATTACAATAGGTAATTGCCTTTTTCCTACCAATTCATTAAGGAGCAACACATAAGCGTTGTTTTGCGAATCACTTGTTTTAAGTGCAGCAATATCAAGTTGAATCAAATCCAATCTTTAATTTTTGACTTTTTTAATTTCTTCAATAAGTCTTGGTACAACTTCAAAAGCATCCCCTACAATACCATAATCGGCAGCCTTAAAAAATGGCGCTTCAGCATCTGTGTTGATGGCTACCATCACTTTTGAAGAATTCACTCCAGCCAAATGCTGAATAGCACCAGAAATTCCAATAGCCACATATAAATTTGGGGCCACTGCTTTTCCAGTTTGCCCAACATGTTCTCCATGAGGTCTCCAGCCAATATCTGCAACTGGCTTTGAACATGCTGTTGCAGCACCAAGTAGTTCTGCTAATTCTTCAACCATTCCCCAATTTTCAGGACCTTTCAATCCTCTTCCTGCCGACACAATGACTTCCGCTTCAGTCAAAGAAATTTTTCCACTAGCTATTTCTTCTCCCTCAATTGTTACGCTTCCTTTTTCTGATGGGCTGATTTCATCAATATTACAATCTCCACCACATTCTACTAATCCAAAAGCATTAGGTGCTAAACTGATTATACCTTGCTCAGAATGAATAACTACTTTTTCAATTGCTTTTCCTGAAAAAGCTTTTCTGCTTACAGTAATAGGAGTTATGCTTGAAGGGAGCGCAACTACATTTGAGACCATTCCCATCTTTAGTTTTGCAGCTAATCTTGGCGCAATCATTTTTGAAGTATATGTGCTTGCAAAAACAATAAGAGTTGTATCTGCGGCATGTTCTGCAAAAAGATTAGCGGCAACTTGGCTGTCACCTTTTTCAATCCCTCTTGCTGATAATATTTTACTGGCACCATAATTAGCTAATTTACCAAGTTCATCATCACTAACATCTCCAATAGATAAGGCAACAACATCTGTTTCTAATAGTTTTGCAGTTTTCCTTGCATAAGATACTGCTTCAAATGTGCTTTTCCTAAAAGTTCCTTTCCAATTTTCTGTATATACTAATACTGACATTTCTTTTTCTTTTTTCTTAAATTACTTTTGCTTCTTCTTGCAATAGTTGCACAAGTTCAGCTTCATTTCCTGACTCTACGAATCTGCAAGCGCTTTTTTCTGCAGGCTTTTCAAAATGCTCTGAATTTGTTAAACAATCAGTATTAGATGGTTCCACCACTTGTAATGGCTTGCTTCTTGCCTGCATAATACCTCTCATATTTGGAATTCTTAAATCGCTTTCTTCTACCAAGCCTTTTTGTCCTCCAATTACAAGCGGCAAATTTGCTGATAGATTTTCTTTCCCTCCATCAATTTCCCTACTCATTTTTGCAGTTGACCCTTCTACCTCCAAACCATTACAAGCGTTTACAAAAGGAAGACTCAATATCTCCGCAACCATTCCACCAACAGCACCCCCATTATAATCAATAGATTCTCTTCCTGCAATAATTAGGTCTGCAGGATTTTCGCTCAAATATTTTGCAATTTCTGTTGCTGTTGAATAACTATCTTTAGGATTGGTGTTGATTCTAACTGCCTGATCGGCACCAATTGCTAATGCTTTTCTAATTACTGGTTCAACAGCCACATCTCCAACAGTAATGACTGTCACATTCCCTCCAATTCTTTCTTTTAACATCATGGCTTTTGTTAAACCAAATTCATCATAAGGATTGATAACGAATTGTATCCCATTACTATCAAATGTTGACCCGTTATCCAAAAAATTTATTTTTGAAGTAGTGTCCGGCACACTACTTATGCAAACTACAATATTCATTTTGTTTATACAATTATTAGTTAAGGTTCGCAAATTTAATGAAAATAAGGAGAATAATTAGAAGGTAATTTTATTTTTTAGGGGAAAAAATAGAAAGCGTATATTTATTTCTCAAATTCAATTAAAATATTATTTTTGCAGCCGAAAATTATAGCTAAAAAATATTAATTAAATCTAGAAAAAAATGGAAATGATAGTAAACTGTTTACCTCTTTTTGGAATCTTGGCTTTGGGCTTTGTATTCTGGAAAAACGCTTGGGTAGCTAAGCAAGATGAAGGGGAAGAAAAAATGTCGAGAATTGCAAAAAATATTGCTGATGGTGCAATGTCATTCTTGAAAGCAGAATATAAGATACTTGCAATATTTGTAGTTGCAGTTGCAGTCTTGTTATTCTTTAAAGGAAACTCAGAAGCAAATTCAAATGGCATGGTAGCAGTATCCTTTATTGTGGGGGCTATTTGTTCTGCACTTGCAGGATTTATAGGAATGAAAGCTGCAACAAAAGCAAATGTAAGAACAACAAATGCAGCAAGAACATCACTTGGAAACGCTTTGGAAGTAGCTTTTGCTGGAGGTGCTGTAATGGGTTTAGGCGTTGTAGGTTTAGGCGTATTAGGATTGAGTGGATTATTTATGTTTTATAGTGGTCAAGGATGGGAAATAAAAGAGATTCTAAATGTGCTTTCAGGATTTTCATTAGGGGCTTCTTCTATTGCTCTTTTTGCAAGAGTAGGAGGTGGAATTTATACAAAAGCTGCTGATGTTGGTGCTGATTTGGTAGGTAAGGTAGAGGCTGGTATTCCAGAAGACCATCCTTTAAATCCTGCAACTATTGCAGATAATGTAGGAGATAATGTGGGAGATGTTGCTGGTATGGGTGCTGATCTTTTCGAATCCTATGTTGGTTCGATAATTGGCACCATGGTGTTGGGAGCTGCTTATGCTAGCGTGCCACAGTTTCAAGAGTCGTTTGATGGTCTCGGAGCTGTTTATTTACCATTAGCTTTAGCGGCTGTTGGTATTGTAATGTCGATAATTGGCACATTTTTTGTAAAAGTAAAAGATGGGGGTTCTCCTCATAAGGCACTGAATATTGGAGAGTTTGGATCTGCTGGATTAATGCTTATTGCTTCATATTTCATTATAACAGGTATGCTTCCAGAAAGTTGGATTCAAAAAGGAACACAATATACTGCAATGGGTGTATTTTGGGCAACTATTGCTGGTTTAGTTGCCGGATTATTAGTTGGTAAAGTAACCGAATATTATACAGGAACAGGTACCAAACCAGTAAGTTCAATAGTTGAGCAATCCGAGACCGGTTCAGCAACTAATATTATAGCAGGATTAGGCGTAGGAATGATGTCAACTGCTATTCCGATTCTCTTGATTGCAGCTGCTATTTTAGTATCTTACAGTTTTGCAGGAATGTACGGTATCGCTATTGCTGCTGTAGGAATGCTAGCAAATACAGGAATTCAATTAGCAGTTGATGCATATGGACCGATTTCTGATAATGCTGGCGGTATTGCAGAAATGGCAGAATTACCTTCAGAGGTTAGAGAAAGAACAGATAAATTAGATGCAGTAGGGAATACAACAGCTGCAATTGGAAAAGGATTTGCAATTGCTTCTGCTGCTCTTACAGCTTTAGCGCTTTTTGCTGCATTTATGGAGATAGCTAAGGTTGAAGAAATCAATGTTGCTGACCCTGAAGTAATGGTAGGGTTATTAATTGGCGGTATGCTTCCTTTTGTATTTTCTGCACTTTCAATGAATGCTGTAGGAAGGGCTGCAATGGCAATGATTGAAGAGGTTAGAAGGCAATTTAGAGATATTCCTGAATTAAAAGCTGCATTAGAAGTAATGCGTAAATACGATTCAGATATGAGTAAAGCATCTGATGAAGACAGAGCAATATTTGATGCTGCTGATGGTGTTGCTGAATATGATAAATGTGTAGCGATTTCTACAACCGCATCAATTAGAGAAATGGTATTTCCAGGCCTTTTAGCAATTGCAGTTCCTGTTCTTGTCGGATTTGGAGGTAAATGGTTTGGTATTGGTGGAGCTGAAATGTTAGGTGGATTGTTAGCTGGTGTAACAACTTGTGGTGTGCTTATGGCAATCTTTCAATCTAATGCTGGTGGTGCTTGGGATAATGCCAAGAAAATGATTGAAGAACAAGGAAGAAAAGGAACGGAAGCTCATAAAGCTTCAGTTGTAGGAGATACTGTTGGAGACCCATTTAAAGACACTTCAGGTCCTTCATTGAATATTCTTTTAAAATTAATGTCAGTTGTTGCGCTTGTAATTGCACCTTCTATTGCTATGGATTCTGCGATTAGTAGTTCAACTGTTGAACAAGAAATGTTGATAAATAAAGAAAAAGAGGAGGATCTCTTTATAAAATTTGAATGTCAGGAATATGAGGTTATGTTTGACGGAGAGAGTATAGGACTCGTAATACCTATATTAGCTATTAAGAGTGAAAGTTATGGTAATATTCTATTAGGTGAGAATTATTTAGATATAGATAAAAACCGTATATTGAAGTTTTCTTGTGATAAAGTAATTGCACTTAATAATGACAGGTACGAATTTATTGCAGAAGGGCAGTTGAATTCTCAAACAATGCAATTTTCTTCACCTCAGTTAGCATTTAATTATGATAAGGCAACAAACAGAATAGAGGGGCACTTACTTTTCGAAAAACCAGAGCATTTTGAAGATATAAAAGGAGTTGCAATTGGGATTAAATTAAAATAATTTGAATTTTACACAAAGATAAAGAGGGTAATAACCCTCTTTTTTTGTCATCAAATTTAATCATTAAGCTGTTTTGAAAAGCCCATGAATCTCGGCATCAATTTTGGTAATTACCTTTCCTAGATCTTCTTCATTTTCAGAAAAATTAATATCATCTACATCTACTACAAGTAATTTACCTTTTGCGTATTCCGAAATCCATGCTTCATAACGTTCGTTCAATCTGGTTAAATAATCAAGGCGAATAGAATTTTCATAATCCCTTCCTCTTTTTTGAATCTGACTTACCAAAGTTGTTGTTGATGCCCTTAAATAAATAAGTAAATCCGGCCCTTGAACGAAAGAATCCATTAAACTAAAGAGTTGTTGGTAATTTTCAAAATCTCTACTACTCATAAGTCCCATTGCATGTAGGTTTGGCGCAAAAATAAAGGCATCTTCATAAATTGTTCTATCCTGAATAAAATCCTTTCCACTGGATTTTATATTAAGGATTTGACGAAAACGACTATTCAAAAAATAAACTTGCAAATTGAATGACCATCTTTGCATATCCTTATAAAAATCATTCAAATATGGATTGTTTTCAACATCTTCATAATGTGCTTGCCATTTGTAATGTTTTGCAAGCTTTGTAGTTAAGGTTGTTTTTCCAGAACCTATATTTCCAGCAATAGCTACATGCATATTTCTCAAAATTTTGGACTAAAATAAAAAAAGAAGATTAAAAATATATAGTCCTACTAGCTAATTTCAATAATCGTTAATAAGTTTTTAAGTCAGCAATAAGATTTCTTCTGCAAATTCTCGATTATTACTTAATCTTGGCACTTTGTTTTGCCCTCCCAATTTCCCCTTTATATTTAACCATTTATAAAAGGTATTATTTTTTACGCACTCAATTTTTGGTTTTTGCAATATCAAACCATGGGTCCGTTTCGCTTTATAATCGGTGTTGACTTTTTGTAAATAATCATCTATTAGTTTGGTAAAGATATCCAAATCAATTGGCAAAGTTGTAAATTCAATTAACCACTGATGCGCTCCTGATTCTCCATTATTAATGTAAATTGGTGCGACAGTAAATTCTTTCACAACTGCAGAGGTTTTTCTACACGCAAAAGCAAGTGCATCTTCAGCATTCTCAATTACTAATTCTTCACCAAAAGCATTGATAAAACTCTTTGTTCTACCAACTACTTTTACTCTATAAGGGTTTAATGAAGTGAATTTAATAGTATCTCCAATTAAATAACGCCAAAGCCCCGCATTAGTGGAAATGACAATGGCATAAGTTTTATTAATCTCTACCGATTCTAAACTTATCGCATCTCGGCCCCCTTTATTAAATTCATTTATTGGAATAAACTCATAAAAAATTCCATAATCCAACATCAACAGCAACTCATTGCTATTAGGCTGATCTTGAATTGCAAAGTACCCTTCTGATGCATTATAGCTTTCCATATAATTCATTTTTTCATTAGGGATTATCTTTTTGAATTGCGATTTGTAAGGAGAGAAATTCATACCCCCATGCATATAAAGTTCTAAATTTGGCCAAACTTCTAAGATATTATTTGCTTTTGTTTTTTCCAAGATTTGATTCAAAACAATCAACATCCATGATGATGCTCCAGTTAGATTCGTTACATCTTCCTCTATTGATTGTGTTACTATCTTTTCTAACTTCTCTTCCCAATTGGAATGTAATGCAGTTTCTAAATCAGGAATGCGGTGGATATTTATCCAAAAAGGAAAGTTATCAATAAGTAGTGCGGAAAGGTCTCCATCAGTATAATCAGCAATAGAATTACTTTCCATTGATCCCCCAAGCATCAAGCCTTTTCCGTCAAATACTTTGGTTTGCGGATTATTATTGCAATAAATAGCAAGCATATCTTTCCCTGCTTTATAATGACAATCAAAAAGAGCATCTTCAGTGAAAGGGATGAATTTACTTTTCGCATTTGTAGTCCCTGAAGATTTCGCAAACCACTTGGTTTTTCCTGGCCATAATATATTTTCTTCCCCATTTCTTAATCTTTTGATGAAAGGAAAAATATCTTCATAATTTCTGATAGGAACTCTTTTACGAAACTCATCATAGGAATTAATAGAAGGAAAATCATATTCTTCTGAAAATACTGTGTTTTTTGCTGTTTCTAATAACTCAGACAAAACTTCTTTCTGTACAGCAATAGGATATTTCAGAAAAAAATCAATCTGATGCATGCGCTTTTTCAACACCCAAGAAAGAAAAGAATTTTTGAAAGGTAACTTCATAAAATATGGTTATTTTTATTGCCCTAAAATTACAAAAAATAATGTTTAGAGATACGTTAAAAAAAATGGAAACCAAGTTGGAGCAACTGGTGCAATACACTTTGCATATTCATGGTAAAAATATCTTAATGAATGATTTAATAGGTAAGCACATTAAGATTGATTGGAGTGGTGAGGTAATATGTCCTTGCAAGAAGAAAATGAACAAGTTTTTTCGTTCAGGATTTTGTTATAAATGCTATTATGAATCTCCACTAGCTTCACAATCTATTTTTAAGCCAGAACTTTGTACTGCACATCTTGGTATTGAGGAAAGGGATTTGGAGTGGGAAAAGAATTTTCAGTTAGCACCACATTTTGTGTATTTGGCAAATTCCTCAGGAATAAAAGTGGGAATAACAAGAGGTTCGCAAGGTGTTATTAGATGGATGGATCAGGGTGCAAGTCAAGCTATTTTATTAGCTGAAGTGCCAAATAGAAGATTATCAGGTGATATTGAGGTAGTATTAAAAAGATATGTAGATGATAAAACAAATTGGAGAAAAATGCTTTCATGTATCCCTAATCCTGTTGATTTGGTAAAGATGAAAGACGATTTATCTGCGTATGTTCCAGCAGCCTTAAAGCAATATATCCTTCCAGATAACACCGTAACAGACATTTCCTATCCTGTAAAAGAGTATCCTAAAAAAATAAACAGCATAAAATTAGAACGCACACCAATTATTGAAGGAGAGTTAAAGGGCATAAAAGGTCAATACCTGATTCTTGACAAGGACAGAGTTTTTAATATTCGCTCCCATGAAGGTTTTATATCAAATTTCTCTTTTCAGGAGATAGCCCAAGGCAGGTTGTTTTAATTGATTTCCAGCTCAAAAGGTATTCTTGCCTGAATTTTTTCTGCCTTTAATAAACGCTTCACTGACTTTAAAAATTTACTGTCTATTCCAAAATATTGAGCAATATGCTTGCTTTCTTCTCCAGACATTTCTTTAATTAACACTTCTATAGGATTTTCTTTTTTTGGCAATGAAACAATTCTATACTCATCAATTTTAGCTAGATGTGCAGCAATGTCAATAGCGGTTTCCAACCCACCTAACACATCTACTAAACCTAAGCGTTTTGCATCATAAGCTGTCCATACTCTGCCTTGCCCAACATCATCTACAGCTGCTGTACTCATACCTCTACCCTCAGCTACATGCTTAATGAAAGTAGTATAGATACCTTCAATACTTTCCCTAATCTTTACTCTTTCAAATTCCGATAAAGCTCTGTTTGTACCTATATCTGCATACTTATGTGTATTTACAGTGTCAATAGTAATACCTAACTTATTTTTATAAAAATGTTGCAAATTTGGAATAATACCAAACACACCAATTGAACCCGTAATTGTGGTAGGATTTGCCACAATACTATCAGCTGCACAGGAGATATAATAGCCTCCACTTGCAGCTAAATCTCCCATTGAAACTACAAAGGGTTTTGTCGTTTTTGCTAAAATAGTTTCCCTCCAAATAACATCAGAAGCTAGGGCACTACCTCCAGGAGAATTCACACGCAACACAATTGCTTTTACCCTTTCATCTTCTCGAGCTTCTTTGATGGCTTTTGCTGTTGTTACTGAGCCAATTGTCTCTAAATCTCCCTTACCAGAGTTAATTTCTCCAGTAGCATAAATAATAGCAATTTTATCTCTGCTAATTTTTCCTTCTGTCTTCACTTTAGCATTGGTATATTTTGTAAGCGATATGAATGCTAATTTTACATCCTCTATTAATTTATCTTTTAACTTTTCATCCAGTTGATCTTGGTAAATCAGGGCATCTACAAAATTGTGCTCTAAACATTTATGGGCGTTATTTAACGTTAGTTTATTAGCAAATTCTTCTACTTGCACCAATGTTATACCTCTTTGACTAGCAATGGAATCTAAAATATTATCGGATATGGTAGAGAGTAAAAGTGAAATTTGGTCTCTATTGGCTTTACTCATTTTCTCCAAAACAAATGGCTCAACAGCAGATTTGAATTTCCCATGACGAATAATTTGTGTCTCTATATCCAACTTATCAAAAAGTCCCTTGTAAAACATAATTTGAGCAGAAAATCCTTTTAGTTCAAATATGCCTTCAGGATTTAAATAAAGTTCATTAGCAACAGAACTGAGGTAATAACTTTGTTGACTGTAATATTCTGCATAGGAAACAATGAATTTTCCAGAAGATTTGAAATCCAACAATTTATTCCGTATTTCCTCAGTGTGCGAAAGCCCTGCATTTATAAAAGGTACATTCAAATATATACCTTTAATTCTATCATCTGTTTTGGCTTTATCAATATTATCTAAAATGGTTTTAATCTCAATTGGGACAGCTATTTCCTTATTGCCCAAACTAAGATAATCTAAAGGATTATCTGAGGCCCGTTCTACTATAGGGTTTGACAAATTTATTTTCAAAATGGAATTTTCTGCTACTTTAG
Source organism: Bacteroidota bacterium (assembly GCA_036337275.1). Taxonomy (GTDB): domain Bacteria; phylum Bacteroidota; class Bacteroidia; order Flavobacteriales; family BACL11; genus DUAL01. Next base: position 149,195 of record JAYZEM010000005.1, read on the forward strand.
TTTCACTCTCTTTATCTAAAGATGAGACAGCAACACTTAAAATACCAACAAATAATAAAACAACTACTACAGCCGAAAGCACTATTCCCACTATAGTAGATAAAACATTTTTAAAGAATGATTTCATTTTTAAAGCTATTAAATTTTAGTCGGCTAAAAGTAATAAATAATCATTTCCTATTGTTTATATTTGGATTTTATATTTTTCATGAATACAATCTTTTTACAATTAGGCTCAAATATGGGAGAGAGAGAAGTTTATTTGCAAAATGCAATTACACTTATTGCAGAAGGAATTGGAATAATTCAAAAAAAATCAAAAGTTTATGAGAGTGTGCCTTGGGGAGTAGAAAATCAAAACAATTATCTGAATCAAGTACTGCAAATTAAAAGTGAATTTTCTGCAGAAGATGTTTTAGAAAAAGTATTGCAGATTGAAGATGAAATTGGCCGAATCAGAAATGAAAAATGGGGAGAGCGTATTATTGATATCGACATTTTATTTTTTAATGATTTGATTATAGAGAAAGAAGGGATTTGTATTCCACATATCCATTTGCATAGCAGAAAATTTGTTCTCCTTCCACTTAATGAGATTGTACCAGACTTTATGCATCCTAAATACAATAAAACAATTAGCGAATTGCTAAGCGAGTGTAAAGACATAGAAAGCGTAGAGGAATATGCAATATAAATTTATTTGCATTGAAGGTAATATTGGTGCAGGGAAAACTTCTTTGGCCCAAAAAATTGCATCAGATTATAATGCGCGACTTGTTTTAGAAGAATTTGCCAACAATCCTTTTTTGCCCAAATTTTATAAAGAGCCCACAAAATATGCTTTCCCATTAGAGCTTTTTTTTATGGCTGAACGCTATAAACAAATTAAAGCATTAAACGAACAAGACTTATTCGCTGATTTTATTGTTTCCGATTATTTCTTTGTTAAATCTCGGCTTTTTGCACAAAATAATTTGTTAGCAGATGAGTTGCAATTGTTTTATCGCTTATTTGATATTATGCTTTCATCTTTACCAAAACCTGAGATACTCATTTATTTGCATGCAGACGTTAATGTGTTGCAAAACAACATCAGAAGAAGAGCTAGGACTTTTGAACAAGACATAACAGATCATTACTTGCTAAACATACAAGAAAAGTATTTAGATTATTTTAGAAAACAGGATGATTTTCCAGTACTTATTATAGATGTTACCAATGCTGATTTTGTGCAAAATAAATCGGAATATCAAAAGATAATTTTTGCACTAAAAAAACAATATGTATTAGGGGTGCATCAACTCAGTTTATAGCCAGTGTGATAGATCTTTCTCTATTAGTTTTTCCAATTGCAACAAATCTTCTTTATAATATTTTTCAGTTAATTCTTTTTTTAATTGCTCATCTAATTTTTCTGGTTTTTCATAAACAGATTTGAAAAGCAAATCCATTACAGGTTGAGGTAAATATTTGCTTAAATGAATATTTGGCAGCAGTCGGTAGTATCTTAACTGCATCAAAAGCCAACCTAAAATTCCTTTGGGTTTTCCAGACACATTAGCTTTTTTAGAAGTGTCGGCTGTAAAATCAGTGTCAACTTGCAAAAATTCAAAGACTTCTTTAGCAACTTTTTCAGGGTTTTTTACAATATCTTCAAAAAGTATAATTTTAATATTTTCTTTTGGAAAAAGATAAAAATATCTTTGCAATTGCTTAAAATAGAGTCCTTTTGACTTGTAATGATAAAGTGGACTCCAGTTTTTATTTATTCTTTCTTCCTCTAGTTCAAATGTTATTGCAAAATTATTTTCTGGCTCTCTTCCGGCTCTTTTAGCATGAAGAAAATTGGAATATGCTCTTTCCACCGGTTGTCTTAAAGCCGCAATAATTTTCGTATCTGGAACAACTTCTTTTATTAATTCTGCTGCTTTTTTATTGTAAATATAAGCGGGGGAGGCTTCACCAATTGCACCTTCATCTTTCAAGCCATCAAATAGCGCTTTGTACTGCTCAAGAGTAGTTACCTTACTTACCTTTCTTCCCTTTAAAATAAAGTTGTTATCCTGCTTATAGTTATTAAAGAACATGGGCTCTTTCACTTCTGGCATAAAAATATCAGGATGTTGTTTGAGGTAAGTGTAAAGGGAGGTTGTGGCTGCTTTCATTGCGCCAATAATTATAAAATTAGGAAGATTGTTTCTCATTTTGTCCCAAAAATAAAAAGAACCTCAAATATATGAGGTTCTTTCAAAACTATTTGTAGTATTCGTTTTAATTAATTAGCGCATTAAACTCTTGATTTTCTCTGTAATTCAAAAATTCTAAATCCTTAGCAGCTTGTACTTTATAATTTGCATCTATTGCAATGGCTTTTGATAAATTATTTGTAAGCATTTGCAAATTAGCCGATCGTGCACCAACAATTGCATTCAAATAATAACAAGCAGCAGTATTTTCCGTGCACTTGCTATTATTGTCTCCATTCAAAAGTTTTGCAAGAGTTGCATTATGTGTGCTTGCATTCTTAAAATAGCGTTCTGCTTTCGCATACTTACCTTGGCGTATATCCAAAATTGCTTGATTTTTATCACTTGTATTTGCCTGGTTAAAGAATTGTTGTGCTTTTGCCAGATTTCCTTTTCTTGCTGCAACAATTCCATAATTGGTTAAAACATCAGATTGGTTTCCGCTTATTTCAAATGCTTTTTCAAGCCATTTGCTTGCTTCATCCAAATTGTTTTCTGTAATATAAATACACGCAATATTATTATATGCCCTCCAATCATTATGCAAACTTACTGAAGAATTATAGATTTGCAACTTCAGCTGATTTTCATCAGTAAGTGTAGCTGCAAATAAGAGTTCTTTTATATCTAAAGAATCAGGATGCGAGACAGCTAGTGCTGCAATATCCTCATCTGTTCTTTTCGGTTGGTAGCTTAAAATGCTAATTTGGGCTTTTCGAAGTTGAGGTAAAATATTCTTGTCAATCGCATCGTAAAGTTCCGCCATATCACGAATAGCTTGTTCTCTTTTTTCAGGGTCTTGAACAGAATTCACAATATTTAATACCCTTCTTTTATCTTGCATGTCTGATGCTTTCATGAGACTGTTAAACCCCTCCCAGTCTTCTCCATAAGAGATGTTTGTGTAAAGCTCTTCATTATTTGCACCATCCAATTTTAAATTTCTTAGAATTTGCTTTGCATACCTTACAGTTGATTTGTTTCTTCTTTTAGAGACATCATCATTAGCATCTATTGTTCCTTCAGGTGAAGCAAAAGATTTGATTTCAATGTTATGAGTCTTATAGCCTAATCGTGCAAATTCTTTTAGTTTTTGCATATCTTCATCACTCTTTTCAGAAGTTCTGATAAGGCTTTGATTTACTAAAAAATAAATAGTAGCAATTTCTGACAAGATGGTTTCCTTTTCATACCTATGATTTGCAACAGCAATTTCTTCAGTATTCTGCACTCTTTGTGAAGTTGCAATTACTCCTTTTGCGATCGTTACAGGACCCAATGACTCAGAATCATCTTTTAGTTTAGCTACTGCTTTTATTTCCAAATCAGAACTTATCATATCAGAAGAATAACTAATCTCATCTTTATAAGTAAATCCTCCTCCAGATATATAAGCGATTGTAGTTTGTCCTCCGCTTGCCTCTTCTCCTTGCAAGGTGATAGTTTTGAAACTTTTTTCGGAGTTATCACTTTTCAAAACGGGGGTAAGATCCACTGTAGCATTTTTGTGAAAATATTTTTCAGGAATATTCCCATCAATCTGTAAAGCCACTTTTCCTCCATGTACTTGCAAAATAGGTGGTGTTACAGTATAAAGTACTGTATTGTATTTACTTGTCATTTTTGTTAGCCCACATCCACTAATTAGAAAGGCTAAAAATAGAATCGAAAAGATTTTATAAAGGCTTGGTGATTTCATGATTAGAATTTGTTTCTTGTTGATTTAATTTTTCGCAAATATATAAAATACACAATACAGATAACGCTCAAAAATAGGTTTTTTATACAGCAATTCTTGAAAAGAATTCTAAAGGCAAGAGAAAAGGTTTTTTTTCTCTAAATTTGTCCAAAATTATGTAACATCAGATGATTAAGAAAAGTATAATATTTGTAATCTTGTTCGCTTTTTTTAGCTTACAAATTAAGAGTCAGGAATCAAATGATTGGTCTTTTAGTTTTGGAATTGGATCAACACAATTCTTTGGTGATTTAGATATGGGTAAAGATTTAGGTTCTGCTTTTTCCTTGCAACTTAACAAAGATTTTGAGTATAATTATGATTTGCAAATAGAATTTATAATGGGAGACATGAATGGAGAGAAATTATTTTCGGGTGTTTGTGAAAATCCCTATCATACCGAATCCGGTGTTCAATTGATGCATGAAATGCAAGGCGAAATATTTGATGCAGAATTTATGGAATTTGACATCAATTTATTGGTGAATTTTTCTTCTTTATTTGATAGAAAAAGGAGTTCTCAGAACTATCAATCACAAAGCTTTTCAAAAAATATGAATCTGAATTTCCTAGCTAAAGTTGGTGTAGGATTAAATATGTTTAGGACAAAAAGAACTGAATTGATTTCAGGAGATTTTATTAATAGTTACGGGTATAAATGGATGTGGGAGAATGACTTTGAACATGCAGGTAGCGTGAAAGAATCATGGAAGAATACAATTGTTGAGCCTAGTTTTGTGTTAGGAATTGTGATAGAACATCAATTGTCAAAAGGAAAGAAATTAATATTTTCTATTGTTAATAGAATTGGAGGAAGTGATAAATGGGATGCTAAAGTTAGTAACAAAGATGATATGTTTACTATTTACAGTTTAGGAACTACTATTAAATTGAGTAAGTAACATAACTTACTCTTGCATTTTATTCCACAATTCCCACATCACTATTCCAGCACTTACGGAGATATTAAAGGAGTGTTTTGTGCCAAACTGAGGGATTTCAATACACTCATCACACAAATCAATCACTTGCTGATTTACTCCAAATACTTCATTTCCAAAAATCAGAACAATCTTATTTGTTGTGGGTTTAAAATCATTTAATGCTGTTGCATTTTCAGTTTGTTCTACTGCAACAATATAATTACCAGTTTTTTTTAAGGTTTTAATAAATGAAACAGTATCTTCATAATACTGCCAATCCACAGTTTCGTGAGCTCCTAATGCAGTTTTCAATATCTCTTTATTTGGAGGGGTAGCGGTTATGCCGCACAAATAGATTTTTTCAATAATAAATGCATCAGCAGTTCTGAATACAGAACCTACATTCATAGCGCTTCTTACATTATCTAATATTAGAATAATTGGTGTTTTCTTCACCTTTTTGAACTCTGAGGAGGTTATTCTTTTTAATTCGCTATTTTTTAATTTACGCATCTATTATATTTGCGTGCAAAATTAAACAATAAATAATTGACTAATAAAACTAAAAAGCAAAAAAAGGACACCCCACTAATGGGGCAGTATAATAGTATTAAAGCAAAACATCCTGAAGCACTTTTGCTTTTTAGGGTCGGCGATTTTTATGAAACTTTTGGTGAGGATGCTATCACTACTTCCAAAATTCTCGGTATTGTTCTTACCGCAAGAAATAATGGAAATTCAAAAATAGAATTGGCAGGGTTCCCTCATCATTCCATTGACAGTTATTTACCAAAATTAGTTAGAGCAGGCAAAAGGGTAGCTATTTGTGAGCAATTAGAAAACCCAAAACAAACTAAAAAGATAGTAAAAAGAGGAGTCACAGAATTGGTAACTCCAGGAGTATCCTATAATGATTTGGTGCTTGAAAATAAAAAGAATAACTTTTTGGCAGCTGTTGTCTATGATTCTGATAATTTTGGGATTTCATTTTTAGATATTTCAACAGGAGAATTTTTAATTACGGAGGGCAACAAAGAATATATTGACAAACTTTTGCAATCTTTTTCTCCATCAGAGGTGATTTTTCAAAAAGATAAAAGAAGAAATTTCTTGGAAGATTTTGGGAAATCTCATTACACTTTTGCAATTGATAATTGGGCTTTCAATTCGGATTACACTTCAGAAATTTTACTCAAACAATTCAACACCAAAAATTTGAAAGGATTTGGTATTGAAGCTCTTAAAAATGGAAAAATTGCAGCAGGGGTTATTCTCCATTATTTAAGCGAAACCCATCATCATCATACCTCACACATTAGTAAAATAAGCAGGATAGCACAAGAGCATTATGTGTGGATGGATCGATCTACAATCCGTAATCTGGAACTTTTTCTCTCTCCAAATGAAGGTGCAAAAACACTCATAGATATTTTGGACGAAACGATTTCTCCTATAGGCGCACGACTTTTAAAAAGGTGGCTTGTACTTCCGTTAAAGGATGCAAAGCGAATAAATAAACGCTTGCAAGTAGTAGAATATTTAATGCAAAATAGAGAATTTACTTCCCTGATTAAGCAGCAGATATCTCAGATTGGAGATTTAGAAAGGATTATCTCAAAAGTGGCAACTGGGCGGATTTCCCCGAGAGAATGCTTGCAATTAAAAATTGCTTTAGAAGCCTTAGCACCAATAAAAGAAGCATGTCAAAAAGCATCAGAAAAAACTCTAAAAGAGATTGGCAAGCAAATAGATGTATGTGCAGAAATAATTGAAAAACTAGATAAGGAGTTAGATTCAAATCCGCCTGCTTTATTACATAAAGGTAATGTAATAAAAGAAGGGGTGTCTAAAGGATTAGATGAATTGAGAGAAATCAGCAATTCTGGAAAAGCCATATTGCAAAAAATTAGAGAAAGAGAAAGCGAAAGAACTGGAATCCCTTCATTGAAAATAGCGTTCAATAATGTTTTTGGCTATTATCTGGAAGTGAGAAACAGACATAAAGATAAAGTGCCAGAAGATTGGATTCGTAAACAAACTCTAGTAAATGCCGAACGCTACATTACAGAAGAATTAAAAGATTATGAAAGTAAAATATTTATTGCAGAAGAGAAAATAAAGGAAATAGAGCAAAAACTTTTTCAGGATTTGGTGTTAAGCATTTCAAAGTTTATTGATCCAATTCAACTCAATGCTAGACTTATTGCAAAACTAGATTGTCTGTACTCATTTTCATTTATTTCTAAAAAATACCAATACAAAAAACCTGTTATTGACAATTCCAATACCTTAATTATAAAAGAAGGGAGACATGCTGTAATTGAACGACAGTTAAATGCAGACGAGAATTATGTGTCAAATAGTATTCAGCTAGATAAAGAAGAACAACAAATAGTGATGATAACCGGACCGAATATGTCAGGAAAGTCTGCACTTTTAAGGCAAACTGCATTAATAGTTTTAATGGCACAAATGGGTTGTTTTGTTCCAGCAAAAGCTGCAAACATTGGGGTAATTGACAAGATATTCACAAGAGTTGGAGCTTCCGATAATATTTCTATGGGCGAATCCACATTTATGGTGGAAATGAATGAAACAGCAAGCATTCTAAATAATATTTCTGAAAGTAGTTTAATTCTACTTGATGAGATTGGTAGAGGAACTTCTACTTATGATGGGGTTTCTATTGCTTGGGCAATAGCAGAATATTTACATCAACATCCTTCAAAGGCCAAAACGCTATTTGCCACTCATTATCATGAGTTAAATGAAATGACAAATTCTTTTGAAAGGATAAAAAATTACAATGTATCGGTAAAAGAAATAGATGGGAAAATCATTTTCTTACGCAAACTCTGTAAGGGAGGAAGTGCTCATAGTTTTGGAATTCATGTTGCGAAAATGGCTGGCATGCCAAAAGAAATTGTAAAAAGAGCGAATACTATTATGCAGCAATTAGAGCAATCTCGCAAGGACAATGATTTGCAAGAAAAAGCTAAAAGTATTAGTGCAAAAGATGACTTGCAATTGAGTTTCTTCCAATTAGACGATCCTGCTTTGGTGCAAATAAGAGACGAGATTTTAGATACCGATATCAATACACTTACCCCTGTCGAGGCCTTGATGAAACTCAATGAAATAAAAAAATATATAGATAAAAAATAAAAGGGTTTTTGAGCTTTGCAAAAACGAATATTTAATTAGATTTGCCGATCGATTGCGAGTGTAGCTCAGGGGTAGAGCATCACCTTGCCAAGGTGAGGGTCGTGGGTCCGAATCCCATCACTCGCTCTAGAATCCCTCCAAAAGAGGGATTTTTACTAGTTGCCCAGATGGTGGAATTGGTAGACACGTTGGACTTAAAATCCAATGGACAGTAATGTCCGTGCGGGTTCAAGTCCCGCTCTGGGTACACAACGGAAGATTATCGAAAGATTCTCTTCCGTTTTTTGTCTTTAACAACTTAAATATTTGAAATTATCAAATCTGTAGCACCACTATTATCGCTTATATACTTTGCTGAAATAGCATTGTCAAAATCAGTAAAACCTTCTAAAGCTTCTTTTAACTGCTGATAATTTTTAATGTTTTTTGCAGCAGTTAGGTCAATCAATTCTTTTGCTTCTTTAGATTTTTGATAGTTGGGGCCAAAAATTACTGGCAAACCAAAGGCAATAGCTTCTAAAATATTATGTATTCCCCTACCAAAACCACCACCAACATAGGCAATAGTTCCATATTTATAAATGCTTGAAAGCAAACCTATGCTATCAATAATTAACACATTTACATCATAGATATTATGTTGATTGGCTTCTGAAAACAACAAAGCATTTATACCCTTTTGCAGTTCAGGAACATTAGTAAGTTCATGTGGAGCAATAATGTAGTTATACTGAGAATTTTCTTTTATGTATTGAGTTAATAGCATTTCGTCTCTTGGCCAAGTGCTACCACATACAATTGTCGGTTTGCTCTTAGAAAACACTTCAATTAGTGGAAATTGTTTTACATTTTGAACATTTGATTTTACACAATCAAATCTTGTATCTCCACTAATAGTAACACTACTTATCCCTATACTATTAAGCAATTCTTTTGAATTATTGTCCTGCACAAAAAAGTGAGATGCATTTTTCAACTGCTTTGCAAACCAATTATTTTTGTATCTGAAAAATGGCTGTTCTTTTCTGAAAATGGAAGAAACGCTATAAAACGGAATTTCTTGTTTTTTAAGTTCAGCCATATGGTTAAGCCAAAACTCATATTTCACGAAAATAGCTTTTAATGGACTTACAATTTCAACAAATTGTTTTGCATTTTTAGGTGTATCGGCAGGGAGATAAAAAACCCAATCTACTCCAGCATATTTTTTCTGTATTTCAAATCCAGAAGGTGAAAAAAAAGTAAGCAGTATTTTGTGTGCTGGATACTTTTTTATGTAGCCTTCAATTATTGGTCTTCCTTGTTCAAATTCGCCCAAAGAAGCACAATGAAACCATACAATATCTTTTTCATTCTTAACAGTATTCTCTAAATTTTGAAAAATATCTTTTCTTCCCTTTATCCAAAGTTTTGCTTTAGGGGTAAACATTGAAGCAATACGAATGCTTAGGGTATAAAAATGAACACTTAAATTATAAAGAAAATGCATTAGAAATAGTGGAATTCTTCTCTATTTTTCCTGAAAATAGGAATGATAATGCCTGACTTTATACCAAGCAGTATGTCACTCCTAAACTCATCAGAAGTGTGTGTCATCTGATCAAAATTATATACTCTTAAGTTTTTTGTCCAGCCTTTTATCAATTCAACCCCAATAAAAAATTTAATGTTGTTTTTTTTGCTGAAATGCATATAGTTAGCATTCAATTTCATACTAAATCCTCCAGATAGTCTGTCATATCCTTTTTTGTAATTCTCATCTAATTGAGGAATGATGTCTTCTTGGGTCTGTATGCGAATTTTATGTTGCATATAGCCTAATCCGGCAGTAAGGTATATGCCAGAATGATTATCCTTAGCAAATAAAAATGCTTTCCCTCCATTTATAAGAGTAGAAAAACCTCTCTGATAAGTCAGTATATTTGAAAAGAGCCCATCTTTATTAATGATTTCTCCATTTTCAGTTGAAATGCTATCAAACAGTTTATCTTCCTTTATTTTTGATCCAAAGATATACGAAGCATCAATACCAAATAAATAATTGTTTTGACTCTTTTTTACTAAACTTATGCCAACTGAAGAATTGTCGCCATAATTATCTTTTAAATCTGCAAAAGGAAATTGATGTGTATAATCAAAAATAATTGCGGTCAAAGCATTTTTCTCTTCCTGAGAGAAAAGCTGAAAGCTGAAAATACAAAACAGAAAAACAAGTCCTTTTTTCATGAATATAATTTGGTGTAAAGTTAAACTTTTTCGTTTTTCACAAACGCATACAAGCAGTAATAATTGCCTATATTTGCCGTTTATAAAATTTGATGATGAAATTACAAATGGTTGATCTTGGCGGTCAACTGACAAAAATTGAAAAAGAGGTTGATTTAGTGATAAAGGAAGTATTGAATTCTACTGCATTTATCAATGGGTCAAAAGTGCATGAATTTCAGCAACAGTTAGAAAAGTATTTGGATGTAAAGCATGTAATTCCTTGTGCAAATGGGACTGATGCACTGCAAGTTGCATTGATGGCTTTAGATTTAAATAAAGGAGATGAAATCATTTGTCCTGATTTTACTTTTGTTGCAACTGCTGAAGTAGTAAAATTACTAGGATTGAAAGCTATTTTTGTAGACGTAGATAAAGAAAACTTCAATATTGACATTGCAAAGATTGAAAGTGTAATAACGTCAAGAACAAAAGCTATCATTCCAGTACATTTGTTTGGGCAATGTGCTAATATGGAAGCTATCCTAAAAATTGCAAATAAAAATGATTTGTATGTGATTGAGGATACAGCACAAGCTATTGGTGCTGAATATATTTTTGAGAATGGCAACAAACAAAAAGCAGGAACAATTGGAACAATTGGCACCACTTCCTTTTTCCCTTCTAAAAATTTAGGATGCTTTGGAGATGGTGGCGCTATTTTTACTAATGATGATAAGTTGGAAGAAAAGATGAGAAAAATTGTTAATCATGGCATGGAAGACAGATATCATTATAAATATATAGGTGTTAACTCCAGATTGGATAGTTTGCAAGCAGCTGTTTTAGGGATCAAACTAAAACATTTAGAATCCTACAATGCTTCAAGAGTAGAAGCTGCAAAATATTATAATGAGTGTTTTAAGAATGAGAAGAAAATAACCACCCCAAAAGAAAATGATTATTCTTCTCATGTTTTTCATCAATACACATTAAAATTGCAAGATGTAAATAGAAAGAAGTTGTGTGCGTATCTGCAAGAAAAAGGAATTCCTTTTGGAGTTTATTATCCGATACCGTTGCACCAACAAGCACCATATTATGATAAAAGATTTAGTAATGAAGATTTTTCAAATACCAATGCGCTTTGCAAAAGTGTTATTTCTTTACCAATGCATACAGAACTCATAAAAGAGCAAATAGATTTTATCTCGAATACAATAATTACCTTTATAAATAGTGAGTGATTCAAGGTCATATTTTGTTCATGAAACTGCAATTATTGATGAAGGTTGCCAAATTGGTGATGGCTGCAAAATTTGGCATTTTTCTCATCTGATGGAAAGAGCAAAGATTGGAAAAGAATGCAATATTGGGCAAAATGTATTTATTGCTAATGATGTAGAATTGGGCAATAATGTGAAGGTGCAGAATAATGTTTCTTTGTACAGTGGAGTAGTTTGTGAAGAGGATGTTTTTTTAGGGCCTTCTATGGTTTTTACGAATGTAAAGAATCCAAGAAGTGCAATTGATAGAAGTGATAAATTTCAAGAAACATTAATTAAAAAAGGGGCAACAATCGGAGCAAACGCAACAATTATTTGTGGGGTGACAATCGGAAAACATGCATTTATTGCTGCAGGAGCTGTAATTACCAAAGATGTTCCTGATTATGCAATTATGATTGGTGTGCCTGCAAAACAAGATGGTTGGATGAGTGAATATGGAGAAAGACTATCATTTGTTGATACTCAGGCAACCTGCAAAGGAAGTAATTCTCAATATAAATTAGAAAAGGGAAGTTGTATTAGATTATGAGTGAAGCTAATAAGATAAGATTTGCAGTAGTAGGATGCGGACATATTGGCTGGCGTCATATTGCAGAAATAAAAGCCAATCCAAAAGCAGAACTTATGGCAGTTTGTGATATAAAAGTAGCATCTGAATTTGAAGATCTTGATACTCCTTTTTTTAAAAGTTTAGACAATTTGCTTGCGGCAGAACTGAATATTGATGTTATTTCTATATGTACTCCAAACGGACTACATACAACTCAAAGTTTGAAAGCATTAGATTATTGTAATGTACTGGTGGAAAAGCCAATGGCTTTATCAGTTGAGGATTCGAAAGCTTTAATACAAAAAGAAAAAGACAGTAAGCATCAACTTTTTTGTGTGATGCAGAATCGTTATTCTCCTCCAGCAATTTGGTTAAAATCTTTAGTAGAAAACAATCTGCTAGGAGAAATTTACATGGTTAATTTGAATTGTTTTTGGAATAGAGACCATAATTATTATAAGTCTGCAGATTGGAGAGGAACAATGCAGTTAGACGGAGGAACACTTTTCACTCAGTTTTCTCATTTTATAGATATTTTGTTTCATTTATTCGATAATGTAAAAGTAAAAGATGCTGTTTTTTCAGATTTTAAACACGAAGATACAACCGACTTTGAAGACAGTGGAATCATTCAGTATGAATTTGAAAATGAAGGAATTGGTAGCATGCAGTTTTCTACTGCTGTATTTGATAAAAATATGGAATCGAGTATCACAATAATTGGGGAGAAAGGAAGCGTGAAAGTAGGGGGGCAATACATGGAAAAATTAGACTATTGTGACATTCAAGATTATAAACTACCTCAGCTTAAAAGTAGTAATGGTCAGCATAATTACGGCAAGTATAAAGGTAGCGCAAACAATCATCATTTTGTAATAGAAAATGTAATAGAAAGTTTGAAAGGCAATCAAACAAAGGATGCTACCCCTGAGCAATGTTTAAAAGTTATTGCCTTTATTGAGCAGGCTTATAAAAGCAGGAAAGTAAAATCACAAACCATCTAATTTGGTATTTTTGTCAAAAAAGTAAAAAAATGAGTAAAACGATTTTAATAACTGGAGGAGCAGGTTTTATTGGTTCGCATGTTGTCCGATTATTTATCAATAATTATCCCAATTACAAAATAGTAAACTTGGATAAATTGACTTATGCTGGAAATTTAGAAAACTTAAGAGATGTTGAAAAGGCAAGCAATTATCTGTTTGAAAAAGGCGATATAGTTGATAGGAAATATATTGAAGGTTTATTCACCAGATACAATTTTGATGGAGTAATTCATTTAGCTGCAGAAAGCCATGTGGATAGATCTATAACAAATCCAATGGAGTTTATCATGACTAATGTGGTCGGGACAGTTAATTTGCTTAATGCGGCAAAAAATAGCTGGAAGGGTAATGAAGATGGAAAATTATTCTACCATGTTTCTACTGATGAGGTATTTGGGAGTTTAGGAGATACAGGATTGTTTTTAGAGACAACATCTTACGATCCGCAATCTCCTTATTCATCTTCTAAAGCAAGTTCCGATCATTTTGTTCGTGCTTACGGGAATACTTATGGCATGCCTTATGTCATTTCAAATTGTTCCAATAATTATGGTCCAAATCAATTTCCAGAGAAGTTATTGCCGCTTTTTATCAATAATATTCGAAACAAAAAATCTTTACCTGTTTATGGAGACGGAAAATTTACGCGAGATTGGTTGTATGTTGTAGATCATGCAAGAGCAATTGATATGATTTATCATAAGGGTAGCAATGGAGAAACTTACAATATAGGTGGTTTTAATGAATGGACAAATATTGATTTGATTAAAGCGCTTTGCAAGCAAATGGATGGAGCCTTAGGAAGGCCTAAGGGAACAGCTGAGAGTTTGATCACCTATGTGAAAGACAGGCCAGGACACGATAAGCGTTATGCCATTGATGCCAATAAATTAAAAAATGAATTGGGTTGGGAGCCTTCTTTGCAATTTGAAGAAGGACTTGCTAAAACAATTGCCTGGTATATGGATAATCAGCAATGGATAGATAATGTTACTTCTGGCGACTATCAAAAATATTACGAGCAACAATATAGTTAAAAGATGTTAAAATGGTTTTTAAAAAATAAAGAGCAGGAGTTAGCTCCTCTTGATTTTTCTGTGCTGAAAACTGATATGCATTCCCACCTTATTCCAGACATAGATGATGGCGCTTCAGATTTGGAAGCTAGCATCAGTATGCTAAAAAAACTACAACAGTTGGGCTATCAAAAAATAGTTACTACCCCTCATATCATGAGTGATTTTTATAAAAATACTCCAGAGATTATTGCTAAAGGGCTCGAAGCTGTAAAAGTAGAATTGAAAAAACAAAACATTAATATTAAGTTAGAAGCGGCAGCAGAATATTATGTCGATTATGATTTTAAGCAAAAAATAGGCAAGGAGAAACTGCTGACTTTTGGAGACAACTACATTCTCATCGAGTTCTCTTTTTTGGAAGCCCCAGTTAATTTGTTAGATATTATCTTTACATTGCAATTGGAAGGCTATAAAGTAGTTTTAGCTCACCCTGAGCGTTATAGTTTCTTTGAAAAAAAGGACTATGAGGATTTTAAAACAAGAGGTGTTCTTTTACAATTAAACCTACTATCCTTAATAGGACATTATTCTACTCCAATTCAAGAACAAGCTGAGTGGTTAATTGATCAAAATATGATTTCCTTTATTGGTACGGACTGTCATAATATGAATCATGCTAATTTGTACGAAAAATGCCAAACTAAAAAAGCTTGGCATGATTTGCTCAATAGTGGGAAACTGCTAAATAACACTTTATAAACTAGCGCTTTCAGTAGGTATTTCTCTAGCCACTTTTTTGAATAATCCTTGTAAAACTTTTCCAGGACCTACTTCAGTTACCGAATCCAGACCATCTGTAAGCATTTGTTGCATAGTTTGCGTCCAAAGCACTGAAGAAGTAAGTTGTTTCTTCAAATTTTCTTTTATTTCCTGCGGATTTGTAATGGCAGAAGCCGTTACATTCTGGTAAATAGGACAAATCCCTTCATTAAAATTAGTGTTGTCAATAACTTGTTCCAATTCTGCCCTAGCAGGCTCCATAAGTGGAGAGTGGAAAGCTCCTCCAACAGGAAGTTTAAGTGCTCTTTTTGCTCCTGCCTCTGTTAATTTTTCGCAAGCAATATTAATCCCCTCATTGCTTCCAGAAATTACCAATTGCCCTGGGCAATTGTAGTTTGCAGGGACAACTACTTCATCAATTGAGGAGCAGATTTCTTCTACCACTTCATTTTTTAAACCTAGTACTGCAGCCATTGTTGACGGATTTTTTTCACATGCCTTTTGCATAGCCATTGCTCTTTTGGAAACTAATTTCAATCCATCTTTAAATGAAAGATATCTAGCAGCAACAAGAGCAGAAAATTCACCAAGAGAATGTCCTGCAATCATTTGAGGTTGAAAAGAATCTTCCAATACCTTTACGAGAATTACTGAGTGTAAAAAGATGGCAGGTTGAGTAACTTTAGTTTGCTTTAAACTTTCCGTATTTTCACCAAACATAATATCGGTAATTGCAAATCCTAAAATTTCATTTGCTTTTTCAAACATTTGTTTTGCATCCTTTGATGCTGCATACAGGTCTTTTCCCATTCCAGGAAATTGGGCTCCTTGCCCAGGGAATACATATGCTTTCATACTTTTATTAAATTCATAAACTCCGCTCTTGTTTTTTCGTCCGACATAAATATTCCTGAAAAAGCAGATGTTGTTGTAAAAGAATGTTGTTTTTGCACTCCTCTCATTTGCATACAAAGATGTTGGGCTTCAATAACTACAGCAACTCCTTTTGGATTTAAGGCGTCTTGAAAACAATCTTTTATCTGATCGGTTAATCGTTCCTGAACTTGCAGTCTTCTGGCGAATACATCTACAATTCTTGGTATTTTGCTAAGCCCTACAATATGTCCGTTTGGGATATAGCCTACATGCGCTTTCCCAAAAAAGGGTAACATATGATGTTCGCAAAGAGAGTATAGTTCAATATCTTTTACCAAAACCATTTGGTTATACTCTTCAGCAAACATGGCAGATTTTAAAATCTCACTTGGATTTTTATCATATCCATTGGTTAGAAAATCCAAGGATTTTGCTACTCGCTCAGGCGTTTTTAAAAGTCCTTCTCTTTCAGGATTTTCTCCAATTTCAGTAAGTAAAGCCTTGATATTTTCTGCTAATCCTTTTTTGTAATTATCACTCATCTTTTTGTAAATAGGCTGCAAATATACCAAAAGAAAGATAGTATATTTGCCTTATGAAGATTCTAATAGTAGTTGCAACAAAGACTGAAATAGAACAGGAAAGATTTGCAAATTGCGATATACTCATTACAGGTGTAGGAATGCTAAATACTGCAATTTGCTTAACTCAAAAATTATCAGATAGTGATTATGATTTACTGATAAATATGGGAGTTGCTGGTACCTTTAATTCAAAATTGAAAATAGGAGATGTGGTTGAGGTTATTGAAGATGCAATTTCGGAATTAGGCTATGAGGATACTGATGGCTTTTCAGTATTCACTGAGTTAAATTTGAAGAGCACATTTACAAATCGGCCAAGAACACAATTATTAAAGGTAAAGTCAATAACCGTAAATACGGTTCATGGTAATGAAAAATCCATTTCAACAATTGTAAAAAGATTATCCCCTGATATCGAAAATATGGAAGGAGCAGTTGCTTTTCAACTTTGTGAAAGGTTTAATGTTCCTTGTATGCAAATTCGCTCCATCTCCAATAAGATAGAGCAGAGAAATAAAAACAACTGGGATCTTCCCTTAGCAATTAAAAACTTAAATAAAGAAGTAGAAAAAATAATTGCTAAACTATGAAATTAACGCTTGGCTATTCTTCCTGCCCAAATGATACTTTTATGTTTGATGCCATGGTGCATCATAAAATTGACACTGAAGCTTTGGAGTTTGATGTTCTGCTTGCTGATGTAGAGCAATTGAATAAGTGGGCATTTGAAGGTAAACTTGATGTGACAAAATTGAGTTTTAATGCTTTTACCCATTGTGCAAATAAATATGCGCTTTTGGATAGTGGTGCTGCACTAGGCAGAAATTGCGGACCCTTATTAATCATGAAGTCAGAAACAGTTTTAAATTCAAAAAGCACAATTGCCATTCCTGGAAAACACACAACTGCTAATATGTTACTAGATATTGCAATTCCAGAAATGAAAAATAGAGTAGAAACGCTTTTTTGTGAAATTGAAAATGAAGTGTTAAATGAAAATGTTGACGCAGGACTTATTATACACGAAAACCGCTTCACATACCAAGATAAAGGATTAAAAAAAGTAATGGATTTGGGAGAATTTTGGGAAGAAGAAACAGGATTACCAATACCTTTAGGTGGCGTAGTAGTAAATAGAAAATTACCTTTTGCTACACAGCAAAAAATTGAAAGAGTGTTGAGAAAAAGTGTGGAATTTGCTTTTACAAACCCTAATAGTTCTGCTGACTATGTAAAGTGCCATGCGCAAGAGATGGATAAGAAAGTAATTGATGCACACATCAATTTATATGTAAATGATTTCTCAACCTCATTAGGAAAAGAGGGTAGAAGTGCAGTTAAAAGAGTATTTCAAAAAAAGCAACTAAACACACATTCTATTTTTGTGTGAATCATTTCAAAAGGAATTAATCATTTAATAAATCTCTTTCTAATGAGTTTGTTTTCACATAATATCTCAATAAGATAGGCGCCTTTTTTTAATGATTCTATGTTAATAGTATTTTTTGAGATCATTTCAGCTTTAATTACCTTTCCAAGTTTATCTATTATTCTTATTTGATCAATATTTTCATTTCCTTTAATATGCAGACTATTTCTTGCAGGGTTTGGGTATACTGAGATACTGTTATTAATAATAAATTCATTTGTTGATGTTGTAGAACAAGGTAAACAATATGCCCCCCCACAATCAATCCCTTGTTCATTGCCATTTTGAATATCATCTTTACAGGACCATGCTGTTATTCTTTGGTTTGCTTCATTCTCAAGTTCTAATTTCAAGTTTTGTTCATTAGGAGTTAGGGTTCCTTGTAATAAATTATTTGTTTCCAATGGATCATTAATAAGATTAAACATTTCTTGTTGCCCAGTATAATATTCTATAAGTTTATAGACCGAATCTCTGATTGTAAATCCTTGAGTAGTAAGGAATGCCCCATTTGTATCAATCTCCGAAAAATTGAATTGTCTTTTTGGTAAAATAGAAGTTGATAAGAGATGTTTAAAGCTTAGACTATTGAAAATTCCTCCAGGTAAGTTAGTTCCAGAAATCTCTAGTATGGAAGCGTAGATATCAATTACATTTACTAAAGCATCTTCAGTTTCTCCAATTCTTGTAACACCATAACCCGAAACGAACATAGGGACATGAATCCCTCCTTGATATAATGTTTTTTTACCATGATTTGCGGGATAGTCTTGAAGAACATTGTTAGGAGTTCCGTTGTCTCCAATAAATATTATTGTTGTATTAGCCTTTTCACTAGTTGTTAAAGAGTTCAATAATCTTCCAACCTCATAATCTAAAGATTCAATCATGGCCATATATTTTTGCACTTGTGAATTTGTAGATGGCTGCGTGTGCATGTTTGCAGGAGGAATATGTAGAGGCGTGTGTGGAACTACATGTGCTACCCATAAAAACCAAGGGTTATTCTGATTGTCAATCCAGTTTATAGCATCATCAGTAAGATAGCTTGTTATGTAATCAGTAGAATTAGTCGTAATATTATTTTCTGTTTTACTCCAATTATCATAAGACATAACAGCTCCCTGTAATATTCCCATATAATGATCTGCTCCATGCCATATTGGATGCAGTTCATTAGTAGGATTAGAAATATGCCATTTCCCAATTACTGCTGTGGTGTATATTGGGTTTGAATTCTTTAACGCATCCAATAATGATATATATGTCGTGTCTAAATTACCAGGTAAAGTCTTAACACCATTATTACTTCCGTACATACCGCTCATTATCCCAGCTCGAGTTGGGGCACAGACGGTAGATGACCATGCATTGGAAAAGGTAACCCCACTATTCCTAATGCTATCTAGATGTGGTGTTGTAGGTTTGAGACTTCCTATATTATATCCACTCAATGCATCTACTCCAAGGTCGTCCGCAATTATTAATAAAATATTTGGATCCTGAGAATAGGATGCTGTGCAATTAAGAATACATAAAACTATGACTAAGATTTTATTCTTCATGTTTGCTAAGATAATAAAAACCCATAGGTTTCTTATTGGCTTACCTATAGGTCCTTATCTAGAACTTTTTCTAATACTTTATTGAAATTATAAAATTTCCAAATGAACCCTTCTTTTTTTAATTTATTTACATCTACAGATACGTTCGTATTTATGATTTGACTCCTTTCTCCTAAGAATAATCTTAATAGATAAAAGGGCACTCTAATAATTAAAGCATATGGGAATAATTTTTCTTTTATCTTTTTAATAAATATTCCTTGAGAGATTGGTTCTGCTGTCGCTAAATTATATGCGCCTTTATAATTCTTATTAGTTATTACTTCTTTAATGAAGTTAGCTGCGTCATTAACATGTATCCAATTTATTTTTCTTTCTTTTGAGCCAATTATGATTCCAAGACCTAACTTCATGCTGATAATGGTATATTTCAAGAAAGTAGTTTCTTCATTCATCAATAATGATATTCTCATTTGAATAACACGACTTCCAATTTGTTTAAATTTCTGTGCAGACTCTTCCCAATCTGAAACCATTCTTACTATCCAATCATTCCCAATTTTGTCATTCTCAGATTTTACACCTCTTGCATTTAGACCGTATATTCCTATTGCAGAGGCAGATATAAAAGTTTTAGGTGAAATATTTAAATCTGTACATTTATTGAATAATAAATTGGTTGCACCAATTCTACTTTGGTGCATTAATCTTTTATTTTTCTTTGTCCAGCGTTTTAGTATAGGGTATCCAGCTAAGTGAATAATATGTTTACAATTTTCTAATGCTTTTTCATCAATTTCATTTGTGGATGTGTTCCAAAAATAGATATCTTTATTATTAACCTTTTCTTTATTACTAGTTAATCCAATGATTTCATAATCATTTTTTAATAATTCTTTTGTTATTTGCGCTAAGGAACCACTATATCCGGTAATAAGAACACGTTCTTTCATAAGGGCTAAAATAATAAAACCCACTGAAATTTCAATGGGCTTCTTTTTGATGGACCTCTCGGTTCTAAATTTGAGATTTTTTATTCTGTAATTAATAAAATTAAGTGAGCATCTGACCAACCAAATGTTCTGTATTTAATCCTTCACCAGTTGGATATGATGCCGTTTATTAGATTAATTACATTTGAAAAAGGAACAGTTGCCTCTTTACATGAAATAGCAGCAGAAAAGAGTAGTAATATAAATAGAAGAGTCTGTTGGACGCCATTCAGCAAAAGCACCTATTCAATTTAGCCATTTTTGAGTCATTCGATTAATATGTTTTTGTAGACTTACTTCAATCAGATGTGCAAGAATGCAAGTAAAAAGAAAGCCTCCAATTTGCAGCCAGGTTATATTAGAAGTAAATCCAAAGTCATATTCTATCATTATTGGAAAATGAAAAGCATAAATTCCGTAGGATATCGGAGCAAAATATAAGAATGGTTTAAGCGTGAATTTATAACCGAGATATTTCGTTTTTCTCCATACGTATCCAAAAACTATCAATCCAAACGCATACACGAAATGTTTAATCTCCAATATCGGATGAATTGCAGTATTCAAATATCCTTCATAACTATATAACTGCAGCAGTAAAAGAATTGTCATAATTCCAAATGAAAGGAAAATGAATTTAAAAGAACTTAGCTTAAAGTCTTTGTGCTTAAGCCATATTTTAGCTAATTCAACACCCCACCACCAGATAATAAAATATTCCATAATCAATGAAATCTGATTTGGGTAGATGAAATAAGTGATAAAGCCAATCACAGAAATAGCTAGAGCTAACCACTTTTGATACGAAGCTTCTATGAATTTAAAGATTGGAAAAAATATCATGTAAAACCACCACTCATATGTTAAAGACCATAGTGGGCTATTGTTATAATAAGGCTCAAACCAATACCCCGGATGTCTTTTCATATCTTGCAAATTGAGTAAATTCCCTGTAAGTGTTGACAGGTCTAATGGCATCAATGAACCAGAATTCAAACACGCAAAAATATATGAGACCAGGATGGCAACAATGAGAACTGGGTAAATTCTTCTAAAACGTTTAGTGAAATATTCTTTAAAGGAATAATTTGGCTTGCTTCGACTACTATACATGATTACAAATCCGGAAAGCACAAAAAATAGCATTACAGCTCCTTGCCCATGCCCTGTAAAGTATATAAGTTTCGTATCAAACCCTATCCTTAAATGATACACTACCACATATAAGGCGGCAATACCCCTTAAAGCTTCTAATTTTTCAAACTTCATTTAATATTGTCTTTTCAAACTAGATCAACAGTAGATTTTAATAGCAATGACATGTTAGATTGCAAATGCCTCTCTGTAAATTTTTTAATATCATTTATAATGGAGTGCTAAGATAGAATATTTCCAAGACAGTTAGATCTTTGTGAGAATAAAAAAGTGGCATCTTAATTCATAGTGAGATAGATTCCGCTTTGGTGGGCCTCGGTCCTAAGTTCGAACTTTTTTAGAAAATTATTGAGTAAGTTTGTTGCATGAAAAAAATATTATTCACTTTATTTTGTATTTCTATTTTATTTTCGTGTAATAATGACAGTAATAAATATGAAAAAAATCTAGAACACTTTAAAAACTTAATTAAAGATATTAATACTTACTTTATTGACTCTACACAAGATACTATTGATATATCAGACTATTACACTGAGGATTTTATTTTTTATTCATATCCAGCAGGCCATAAGAAAGGAGTGGGAACTAATAGAAATGATTACATTGCAAATCTCAACCAAATGAAGAAAATGAATCTGTCAATTAATATTGGTCACTCAATTTATTTACCGGGTATTGAAGAAGTATCCTATGAGATGGATGGGAGCGTGCGAGTCTATTATGGTGCCACTCTATCTTTTGACACAAGTAATGTCGAATTCTCTGGATATCAAACAGTGAATTTTAGAGACGGTAAAATCTTAGCAATTTGGGAGTGGGCAGATTATGGTGGTGTGAGTAATCAATTAAATGAATTTATGAAATAGAAAACCCACTCATTTGAGCGGGTTTATTTTTGGTGGACCTTACGGTCCTAAGTTCGAACTTTTTTAGAAAACTATTGAGTAAGTTTGCATTGTGAAAAAATTATGCATTATATTATTATGTATACCTACATTTCTATTTGCTCAGCAAGGGATAATTAAAACTAAAAAAAATATGACAATGGATTCAAGAGATATATTAATAGGACATATTAACGATGGTATTGACACTACGCAGATAGGTGATAACTCAAACAAGAGTATTCTTGTAAGAGGTTGCGATCCAGAAATGGGTAGACGTGCAATTAAGTTATTACCCCCAGTATTGGGTAACCCTGAAATGGTTTCGATTACAAACGATGATGATTTTATCACCGAATTACAGAGAAAAAAGTGGTCGGTTATTTTCTTTGCACCTGGAGCATGTAGATATGATGCGAGAACATTACCTATTCCAGGTAGTTGTTCACAAACAAAAGGTTGGGGGCTTACAGAGTATCGAAATTTGGTACGAAAATACCAAGGTGAAGATATTAATATTGTTGAAACTACCGATGAACGTCAAATAGTTCCTCTACTAAGGGAAGCTCTGAGTATGATTGATAAGAATTAGTGAATAAAATTAATTCTTGAATAAATAAAAACCCACTCAATTAAGTGGGTTTATTTTTGGTGGACCTCTCGGTCCTTATTTCGAACTTTTTCAGAGAATTATTAACTAACTTTGCTTGTTAAGAGAAGTTATTAATACTTAGATTATTTAGAAGATGAATGTAAGAAACTTAAGTTTTCTATTATTGCTTGTAATGTCTGCTTGTAAGAAGGAAGATATTATAGATTTAGATGACTCTGGCACTTTGCCAGTAATTAGACTTACTGTAGATGAAGAATATCTTTGGTCTCCGGATTCTGGTTTATATATATTGCCAAATTGTTTCGAAAAATGGGAATTCCCAGCGATTATTGAGTATTTAGAAAATGGTCACACAATATTTCGTGAGAATGTTGGATTCCGGATAAAAGGAAATGCTAGTAGAGGACAGTCTATGAAATCATTTGGGATTTATTGGCGAAATAAGTATGGAAATAAGAGGTTAGAATATGATATCTTTGATAATATTCCTACTTCAATTTTTAAACGTCTTTTTCTTCGTAATTCAGGTAACGATTTTGGGGAAACACATATAAAAGATGCATCGATAAGTATGATTTATAAAGATTATGCAAATGTTGAATATCAGGAATATAAGCCCTCTGTATTATATCTGAATGATGAATATTGGGGTATATATAATATAAGAGAAATGATAACCCCTCATCATTTTGCTTACCATTTTGGTTTAGATAGTGATGAAATAGATTTATTAGAAGGTTCAGAATTAAATCCTAAAGTTGATGATGGATCTGCAAATGATTTTTTAAATGATATAATCTATTTTATAGAAGAAAATGATTTGAGTAATAATGATAATTATATTACGCTATGCAATAGGATAGATATTGATAGTTATATTGATTATATAATAATACAAACATATATACGCAATACAGATTGGCCTGGAGGAAATGTTAAATGGTGGAGAGATAAATCATCTGCTAGTTTCTCAAAATGGAGATGGGTTGTGTATGATACAGATTGGGCATTAAAATCTAATGTTGATCAAGTTTGGATTGGAGATCTATATGGCGATATACCTAAAGAAGAGGACCTTTTTATCTTTAATAATTTAATTAAAAATCCGGATTTTAAGAAGTATTTTTTAGAAAGATACTTGTTTTTTATAGAAACAGTTTTTGAAAAAAGACGTGTAGAGAGCATAATATTAGCAAATAAATATAGAATAGAAAAAGAGTATCAGAATCATCATTTAAAATGGAATACATTAAATTCAAATCAATGGTCAAAATCGATCGATGAAATGATACAATTTAATAATATGAGGAATGACAGGATGAAAAGTATAATAAACACTTTGCAAGGTGAAAATAATTAGAATACTTTTTGTAGTAATTGTTATCATCCCTAATACGGCTTTTTCACAGCAAAAAAATATTTGGTTAACTTATGGTTATTCAACTTTTTTACACTCTCCTGGAATTGAATTTAATTCTTCCATTAATGACAACATAGGCTACCAATTAGGTGTCAACACATATATTCTAGACCATAACCCAAATCAGATTGTAAATTTATCTAATGACGATAAGTTTAATTTTTATAATGCTAATGTGGGGATATTCGGCAATGTTTTAAATCTAAATAACTGTATGCTTGGGGTGACATTAGGTGTTAAAGTATATTATGGTCCAGAATTTAAAACTCTCCACTATTACAGTTATGGTAATTATAATATTTATTTTGATAATTCAGAATTGCGTCCAACATACGGTTTAGACTCTGGGGTCTTCTATTCCTACAGAAAAATTACAGCTATATTAAAATATGATACTTCAAGAAGAAAGCTTAGAATTGGTCTTGGCTATGTATTTAGCAAATAAAAACCCACTCAAATGAGTGGGGTTTCTTTTTAGTGGGCCTCTCGGTCCTTATTCCGAACTTTTTTAGAAAATTATTACTGTTAGATATTTAAAAAATTCTACCAATATGAAATCCGATCATATAATGCATTCCTTCTTTTTCCAGACCTATATCTAAAACTGGACCATAACAGAAGTTTTGTTTATGATTTAATTCATATACAATTTCTAAATGTTGTGCGAATGATGATGTGATATCTTCTTCATGATTCTCATCATTTTTCTCATCCTCTTCATGATCTCCTTCAGAAGACATTAATATGCCAGCTCCATATGCAACTGAAAGAAACCCATTAATTTTACTTCCGAATCTATACACACACATAAGATTGTAACTGTTATGTGTATGTTCATCTAGAATAGTTTCAAAACCTAAACCTAACCCTAATTTATTTTCGAAAGCAATACCTTTTACATAATGAGCGTGAAAACCAAGAACAAAATCATGATTTGGTATAACTCCTAATCCAATAGCAAACTCATTTTCATGGGTACATGCAAACCCACAATTATCTGAATGTTGATCTTGTGAGAATAAAAAGAAAGGAGTAAAAAGTAATATAAAGATTGTTTTTTTCATAATAAAAAATATTTTTTTAGATTTCGTAAAATATTTACGAAGTAGTAAGTTTAAAATAGAAAAAATGAATCGTAAGATATTTACGAATCAATGTAAAAAAGATTAATAACTAGATCTTAAATCTATATTAATAGTGGCGGGGATTTATTTGAGTAATTAATGAATCTCTGGTAATTCAATCTTTCACATAATTCATAATGTTTTCCTATTAGAGGCCTATCATTAGACCCTCTTTTCTGAACAGTAAAGAGATGGTTATAAATAACACATTGGTCACATAAAAAGCAATCTGCTTTTGAATTGCTTAAGTGGTGTTCATGTGAACAATTAGTATGTTGATCTATATTTTCTATAATGCTTTCACAATATGATGATTCATCATGATTATGATTATGCCCATGTGGAATAATATAAGGAATAAAAGAAATGCAGTAGCAGAGTACTAATATAAAAGAATATAATTTTACCGATTTGATTATATTAATCTTATTCATAAAACAAAATTAAAAAGCTTTTTTTATTTTTGGTGGATTTCTTGGTCAAATTTCCGAACCTTTTTAAGGATTTATTTCTTTTTCATAAATATTTATCCACTTTTTCACACTCATTTTAGAACATAATTTTCCAATAAGACTGAAAGGTATTTCATTTAATTTTTTAAATCTAATACAGCTTTTTCCAATATCTAATTTATGTTTAGAGTGTTTAGGATATTCTTTGATAAACCAGTTCATTAGTTCTTTATCTGTATATATACCCATATGATACAGCGCAATATAATTCTTTCTAGCTGCAAGCGATAAGAATGGCAAAGGAAGTTCTGGAGAACAATGATATCCTTTAGGATATTTTGAATGAGGAACAACCCAGGAAGGCATCCCATAGTTTATTTGCTCATTAAACCCTTGCGGTATTTTTTTTTGAATTACTGAGATGATTTCGCTTACAACCTCTTTTTTTTCAGAGCTTAAAGAGTTAATATATTCTTTTATATTCTTCATGCAGTAAAAATAAAAAAAACCTCACAATGTGTGAGGTTAATTTTTTTGTGGACCTCTCGGTCTTTATTTCGAACTGTTTTTAAACTTCTTTAATAACTAATTCTTCATTTACTCTAAACCTTTCACCATAGATACCCTTGTTGTCAGCTTTCCCAATTCCAAATATCATAACCACATGGCATCTCCAATTTAGTTTAAGTATTTTTTTAATTCTTTTCTCATCAAACCCTTCCATTGGACAAGAATCAAATCCTTCAGATACTAATGACATCATAAAGTTCTGGCAAGCTAGTGCTGTAGTTTTTGTTACTGTTTCAAAGAGCTCATGCTTGTAAATAGGGCCTCTAGGAACTGGTTTGAAGTAACCCACAATATTTATAAAAACAAAAATAATGCGCTTTATTAGTCCAGCGATTCCAAATCGATCATGATAGTAGGCAAATGGAATCAGCTTATTATAATAATTATTTATAATTGGAATAAATTTATTTTGTTTTTTATATTCTTCAATAATCAAATTACGATTTCTCTTCCATGTATCAATTCTTGCTACTGCAACTACTAATTCTTTTGCAGTCTTTGCTGCTTTTTGAGAAAAAC
>JAYZEM010000006.1:0-125492 GCA_036337275.1 Bacteroidota bacterium
TGGGACGGGAATGATGGGCAAATTGCTGTCTATCCAACTGGAGGCTCTCAACCTTATGAGTATTATATAAATGGTAATTTAAATCCTAATCCACCTCCATATGATTCTTTGTTTACTAATCTTTCTGTGGGTTCATACAACATTACAGTAATTGATGGTAATAATTGTTTCGATACAGGACCGATATCTTTAGTGGGTCCTGGATATCCATTGCAAGTTATTACCTCTGATTCGGTTGCTATTTGTTATGGTGATTCCAATGGAGTGGCCAATGCTTGGGGGGCAGGAGGGACTCCGCCATATAGTTATGAATGGTTTAATGCTGGACAAGTTGCTTTTTCCATAAATGATAGCGTTACCGATTTGCATGCAGGCTCTTATTTTGTAGAAATTACAGACGCACTTGGTTGTGATACTTTTATAAATATTAATGTTGTTCAGCCACAAATGCCTTTAACAGCTTCTATTCAAATAATGGATGTGACTTGTAAAGGTGACAGTACTGGATTTATAGTTGCTACTGCCGTAGGAAGTTATGCTCCTTATACTTATGTGTGGCTTTCTGGGCTTGATACTTTAAGATATGTTGCTCACCCAGTTGAGGTCACAAGAGATAGTTTAAATAATCTACCTGTAGGAAGTTATGAGTTACATGTTTATGATAATGCTGGTTGTTTTGAAAGTTATTCCAATATGGTTAGCGAACCAGCTGTAGCGCTTAGCTCTACATTAAATAGAATAAATGATGTGGATTGTTACGGAGATAGTACAGGGGCAGTTCAAGTGGTGGTAAGTGGAGGTGTTCCAGCATATTCTTATATTTGGGATGATATAGCAGTTAGCTCTTCTATTGTTTCTAACTTAGCGGCAGGTCTACATACCGTTTATATAACTGATGATTGGAATTGCACTATAGAAGATACCATTACCATCTATGAAAATCCTCTTATAGTGGGTAATATTAGCATTATTCAGAATGTAAGTTGTCATGGTGGTAATGATGGAATTGTAAGTGTTACAAGTACAGGGGGTGTTTTGGGACATTCTTATGATTGGAGTAATGGTCACCAAGGCCTCTCTCAGCCTGACACCAATTCAGGATTATTCTATGGTTCTTATTATGTAATTATTGAAGATCAAATAGGCTGCAGGATAGTGGATAGTATATTTATTTCTGAACCAGATGTGCTGGAAACAGAAGCTAGTAGGGTATCACATATCTCATGCTTTGGATTTAATGATGGAGTAGTAACAGCTGTTGCTATTGGAGGAACACCTCCTTTTACTTTTAATTGGAGTCCAGGAGGACAAATAGGCGATACAGCTTTTGGACTAACGCCAGGCGTGCATACGGTAAATGTTATGGATGCTAAGGGTTGCATGAATTCAGATACAGTTACAATTATAGAGCCATCACAATTGATAGTAAATATTGATAGTTTGCAAACTGTATTGGCTTATTGTACGGGTGTAAATTCAGCTTCTCTTACTGCAGTAGCAAGTGGAGGGACACCAGGATATGCATATGTATGGGATGATAGTAATGTGTTACCTCAAACTACTGCAACAGCTACACATTTATTTGCGGGAATTTATACCATAACAGTTACCGACTATAGAGGTTGTACATCAAGCGATACTGAAGATATCAATATGATTACCGCAACAATGGATGCAAAAATTGATACCCAACTTTATGCTGGTGGTGTAGGAGTTAGTTGCTTTGGTGCAAATGATGGAATAGCAATAGCTTCAACTTGGGGAGCGCATCCGCCATATACTTATCAGTGGTTCGGACCAAACAATTATACAGCAACTAATGATAGTATCAACAATCTTTTTGCAGGAACTTATTCTGTAACAATTAGCGATACCAATAATTGCTCAATTAATAGAAGTATAAATATCACTCAACCAGACGCACTGATATTTACAACATTCGCTTCTTCAAACGAATCATGTCTAGGGGCTGCTAATGGTACTGTGAGTATTGATATTCAAGGCGGCTCTTCCCCTTATACAGGTATTGCTACAGACAATAATAGTGGTGCTAGCACTACTCATCTGATGCAAAATGATAGCATTATTCCGGGAATTACTTCTGGCACTTTTACTATTAGCCTTACAGATATAAACAATTGCAATAGCGCCTTAATTCAAGGAGGAAATGACCAACAAATTATTGGTACTTCAATTGCTACTTATGCTAATATTGACCCCTCATCAATTGTACATTTAACTTGTTATGACATTCCAACTGGTGCAGTTGCTGTGCAAAATCCAATTAACCTTTCAAATTACACTTATAGTTGGGAGGATCTTACTGGACACAGTTACGGAACAGACACTATTGCAGCTAATTTAACAGCAGGAACCTATGTGCTTTTTGCACATTATTCGGATTCTTTAGGTAATTATCCTGGATGTACAAGTACCGATACTGTTGTGTTAACACAGCCTGATGAGATTCAAGTTAATCCAATGATGATAAAAGATGTAGATTGTTTTGGTGGAAGTGATGGTAGAATCATTACCCAAATTACTGGAGGAACACGATTTACTGGAGGACCAAACAATTGGTATCAAGTTCTTTGGAGTTCTGGACAAACGACAAGAAATATCAATGGTTTAACGGCCGACACTTATATCATTAACATTACTGATGCAAACGGTTGTATTCAGGCAGACACATTTTCAGTTGGAGAGCCAGCTGATTTGATTTCTACAATTACGGCATCCGATTACAATGGCTATAATGTAAGTTGCTTTGGTGGTAATGATGGGGCTATCAACTTATCTATAGATCAAAATACAGGAACACCTCCATACACCTATAGTTGGATTAGTGGGCAAACAGCCCTTAATATTGCTAATCTTTCATCTGGACAATATACTGTGACTATTACTGATGCGAATAACTGTACTTATACTAATAGTGCTAACTTAACTGAACCTGCTCAATTGGTGCCTAGCCCGCTTGTAAGTTCCGATTATTTTGGAGCAAATATCTCTTGTTTTGGAGCATCTGATGGAATAATCACTGTTTCAACAATAGGAGGAGTACAACCTTATGATATTCTTTGGAATAATGGCTCAACTAATCCTACTAATTCAGGTCTAGTTTCAGGAACTTATACTGTTACCATAACAGATGAGAATGGTTGTATTGAAAGCGCTGATGTTACTTTGGAAGATCCAGCTCTTTTAGAAGTTGATTTAGCGATTAGAGATAGTCTTTCCTATAATGTAAGTTGTTTTGGAATTTGTGATGGTTGGGCTTTAGCAACTGCTAATGGAGGAACAACAGGGGTTACAGGAGTATATACTTACACTTGGAGTGATGGGCAAACAACTGCTCTTGCCGAAGGCTTGTGTGCAGGATTGGCCTATACTATTACTATTACAGATGCTAATGGTTGTGATGAAAGTAGTACCACCATAACATTTACGCAACCCCCAGCTTTTCAAGCAGAGGTATCAACTACTAATTATTTTGGTCCAGCAAAGCCACCACTTGAGGTGACGTTTGCTGACAGCACTTATTTAAGTACGATTCACCCAATGCTGTTTACATGGATTTGGCCTGATGGTGGTATTGAACCAATCCTTTGGGAGTTTGGACAAAGCGGCATGAATATATCTTACTCCTTTACAGATGTAGGTGAAAATAAAGTCAATTTGATAGTGTTAAATAGAACAACAGGATGTGCTGACACTATTGACTTTATTATTGATGTACAAGGACTAGAAGAAATACACAATGTATTCTCACCAAATGGAGATGGAGTAAATGATGTCTTTATATTTGAAAATCACGGCATGGATATTTTAAATGTTATGATATTTAACCGTTGGGGGCAAAAGGTATTTGAAACAGATGTAAGTAGTGCACAGTGGGATGGTAAGGGTTTAAAAGGAAATGATGAGTTGGCAGGTACTTATTTCTATGTGCTAACTGCTCAAGGAAAAGACGGTTATAGATATGAAGAAAAGGGAGCTATCATTTTGATAAGAGAATAGTTTAACAAAAGAATGTAAAAATTAAGAAAAGTAAATCGGCTAATTATCAACATATAACTGTTGCTTAGTTTGAGGGTTGTAAATTTGCTATTTTAATTTTAAGGTTATATTTGCAAAAAAACT
Source organism: Bacteroidota bacterium (assembly GCA_036337275.1). Lineage (GTDB taxonomy): Bacteria > Bacteroidota > Bacteroidia > Flavobacteriales > BACL11 > DUAL01. The sequence goes on from JAYZEM010000006.1 coordinate 4,144, forward strand.
GATATGAGTAATTTATATAAATCTGTAGTTTGCAGCTACATTTTTTTTAGAGAGATAAATACCAAAAGCATAAAGTTTGCTAGTAGAAGATTACTATTTTTAGTAGTCTTTCTCTCCTTAATAATGACTCCTGTGCAGCATGCTTTTGCTCAAATGATCGAGCAATCTTTTGCTACTAAAACACAATCTTCTTTACTTATTGTTGAGGCTAAAGTAATTCAAAAACAATCCTACTGGAATGATGTAAACAGTCATATTTTTACTGCTAATGAGATTGAAATCTATAAAGTTTTCAAAGGTCAAATTCCTTCAGGAAAACACTATGTTATCACTCAAGGAGGAACAGTAGGGAATGATAGGCTAGAAGTTTGCCCTTCTTTACAACTTGCTATTGGAGAAATAGGGGTTTTTATGCTAGAAAATTCAACAGCTCAAATATCAGCAATAAATGGATTGAAGCTTTCTCCAATTGGAGAGCAGCAAGCTTTCTACAGTTATGACAATATTAGTGGAAAAGCTATATCTCCATTTGATTACAATCAAACGATTGCTCAGCTTCATACTAGTATTCAAGCACAAACTAATCAGACAATTATACAAAATATTCCTTTTGTTTTTGAGACTATACAATTTCCTGAAAGCGGATTGCCGCCTCAGATTACTTCCATTAATCCAACCAGTTTAAATGGAGGAGTGGGAGATGTTTTAACAATAAGTGGAATAGGATTTGGCGTACAATTACCTACTTCAAAAGTGATGTTGTATGATGCAGATGTTGGTCCTGGTGTGTTTTGGGAAGATGTAACTACTTTCATTTCTTGGAACGACACACTAATTCAACTAGTTGTTCCAAATAAAGGAGATAATTCCACAACCGTAGGAAGTGGGAATGTGCAGGTGCAAACTCAACTGGGTTCTAGTATTAGCTCACAAGTATTAAATATCAATTATAGTCATTCTAATGTGCAAAGTGAAGAAACTCAGCATATGGATAAAAATGGATTAGGCGGGTACACTTTCATTTTTAACAATACTTTTGAAGCTACTGTAACTGGAAGTGAAGCTGCATTTATAAGAGCATTGGAGAGTTGGAGGTGTGCTACAAGAATCAATTGGGATATCGATGTCCAAAATACTACCCTAACTGCTTCTAATGCCAATGATGGGGAGAATGTAGTTGCTTTTGTTTCTTCTATCACATCTTTAGCAACATCTTACAGTTGGTATTCCAATTGTGGCGGAAACAATTGGTATGTTTCAGAAATGGATATCGAATTTAACACTAGTATACCTTGGCATACTGATACTACAATGCCAAGCACTGGGCAGGCCGATATGGAATCCATTGCATTGCATGAGTTGGGACATGCACATCAGTTAAGCCATGTAAGGGATCAAACTGATCCGCTTTATTGGTCTATACAATTTGGACAAATACGAAGAAATTTATTGCAGAATGACATTGATGGTGGTACTTATGTAAAAGATAAAAGTGTAAATACGCCAATTTGCGGACAGCCTGCAATGGTAATGCATCCACAATGCCCGCAACCACTTTCATGTTCAGTCAGCATTTCCAATACGCCTGCAATTGTTTGTAGTGGAGATAGTACTACAGTTTATGCGGATTTAACAATAACAGGAGGAACTCCAGTTGTTTCCAATAATTTCAACTATTACTTGAGTTATAATGGGCCACTTACTGATAGTGTAGTGAATACTACAGATACATCTATCTTTTTCTCAATACCTGCTACACTTACAGGTAATTATACAGTAATTGTTGTTGATGATTCTACTGGATGTATAGCTTCTGATTCTCTTACATTGAATTTTCCAACACAATTAAGTGTTTCTACTTCAGTTAGTTATACATCTGCAGTTGGTACTTGTGACGGAAGTGGGGTAACAACAGTATTTGGTGGAATCCCCCCTTATACTTACTTATGGAATAATGGAGCAAATACTCAATCAATTTCTAATCTATGTATTGGTACTTATACTGTTTGTGTAACTGACGCATTAGGATGTACAATTTGTGATACAGCTGAAGTTTTCTCTGGTAGTTGCACCTTGTTTACCACTGGAAACACCTCATTCTGTCATGGAGATTCAACAGCCATTACAACCATAATGCTTGGCGGTGCAGGTGGTTTGGCTTCCAATACCTTCCAATTTGAACTATTAGATATGTCAGGAAATATTGTAGCAACTGATTATAATTCTGATAGCATATCAACCTTTTATATCAGTACGGCAGGTTCATATTATGTACAGGTTACCAATTCTGTTTCAGGATGTATAGCTTCCGACACCTTTAATCTCATTTCTTATCCTAATGTTTTAGTTAGTATTAATTCAGGAAACACTTCTTTGCCTGGATCCTGTGATGGTTATGCACAAATCAATACTACTTTAGGAACAGCTCCATTTACTTATCAGTGGGATACATCAGGAACGCTTTATTCAACTAATTCAACTATTCCAAATATTTGTGAAGGATGGTATAGTTACACTGTAACAGATGTCAATGGATGTAGCACATCTGATAGTATTGAAATCATCATGGTGCCATGTGATTTGAACATCACTTTAGCAGATCCTATATTGTGTCATGGCGATGATGATGCTAGAATAAAGGTTAATGTCATTGGAGCAGGTACTGGCTCTATACCTTCCTCGGTTCGTTATCTCTACAGTTTGTATACAACTAACCCAACTCAATTGCAAGGGTTTATTGCATCAAATGCTGACTCAGTATTCTTTTCATCATTACCTCCAGCAACTTACTTTGTTACTGTATATGACTCTTCTTATGGGGCTTATTGCACAACTGATACTTTGGTGGTTACTGAGCCGCCATCACTAAATGCTTATGCTTCTGTTGCTGGCGCCACCAACCTTTGGACATGTGATGGAAATATATTTATCGATTCTGTAAGCGGAGGCACATTTCCTTGGTCAAGCCAATGGTTTGATTCCAATAATAACTTGATTTCTGTAAATCCGTTTTTGAATAATGTTTGCTCAGGAACATACGAACTACATGTTACAGATGCAAATGGATGTATAGATACTAGTTTTTATTTTGTGCCAGCAGGCACCTCTTGTGATTCGCTTGGGATAGCTTCAACACAAATAAATCATGTGCTTTGTAGTGGAGATAGTACAGGCTCAATAATTATATTTCCTGATTCTGTTGGTGTTTATTCGGTTCCTCCTTTGAATTATATATTTACTAATCTTTCAGGAGACACATTACTTAATCAGATTAGTTCATTTCCACCGTTTGTTGGCGCGTTGTTCAACCAGCCATCTGGCCAATATTCAGTTTCATTGAGCGATGTTAATGGTTGTAATATTCAAGCGTCTTTTGAAATACTTCAAAATAATCAGCTTGTGTTTGATTTGGGTTCTGACATTATAATTCCTTGTGGGACAGACACAATTTTGCAAGCAGGACAAGTGCTAGGTGGTGTTGGTAATTATAATTTTCTTTGGCAACCAACTGCAAGTACGGGAGATACAACCATTGCCTATCCAGGAACAACTCCTGTAGATTACATATTAACAATTACTGATAGTGTTGGATGTTCAGTAAAAGACACAGTAAATGTCTCCTGGGATCTGTATGTCCTTGAGATCGATTCAGTTCTCACGACGCATGTTTCTTGCTTTGGCGATTCTACTGGCATAATCAGTGTTGTTGTAGATTCATCTACTGGTTATGGCTCTTATTTTACTATTAATCAGTTTTCTGGTATATCAAATACTATTCCTGTGGACAGTTCTTTTCTTGGATTACCTTCAGATACTTTTTTAATTCATGTCGTTGATAGTATTGGTTGCTTGTCTGCTGATTCAACGGTGATTCTTACTGAACCTTCTCTTCCTCTAACTACAATCACAACAGATTCTGCTTTCACTTGTTATTTCGATAGTGTTGCGCAAGGATTTGTTTCTGCTCAGGGAGGAACACCTTACACAATTGGTGATCCTTATACTTATCAATGGGAAGATGCAAATGGCTTGATTTGGAGTACAAATGATTCAATAATAGGGTTAGCAGCAGGCACTTATTTTGTTACCACCACAGATATCTTGGGGTGTTTTGTGATAGACACTATGAATGTATTTGAACCGGGAAATGCGATCAATATGGACTCTGTATCCATAGTAGATGTGCTTTGTAAACACGATTCAACTGGCAGTATTTTAGCTTCTTTCTCTGGAGGATTTACTCCTTATTCTGTAATATTACTTTTAGGCTTAGATACTATTCATACTCAAGGCTTTATCGATTCTGCAGTTATAATAAATGGTTTACCTTATGGTAACTATGATTTATTGGTTTATGATTCTATCAACTGTATAAGCGCTTATACTGTACTTATTAATGAGCCACAAGATATTTTATCAAGTTCGATACATACTTTAACAGATGTTTCTTGTTGGGGAGATTCAACAGGACAAGCTATAACTACAGTAATAGGTGGACAATTTCCATACACTCATCTTTGGTCAAATGGAGAGACAAATGCTCTTAACGCTACATTAAATGCTGGTTGGCATTCTCTAACTTCTACTGATGCAAACGGCTGTATTATTGAAGATAGTGTGGAAATTTTCCATATAAATCCACTTATTCAAGGCTCTATGAATATTATTCAGAATGTTTCTTGCTTTAATGGTTGTGATGGTATAGCAAGTATTAGTTCTGTTGGCGGCGTATTGCCACACAATTACAGTTGGAGTAACGGTCAATTAGGAACGCTTCAACCAGATACTGCTTTCAATCTTTGTTATGGAAGCTATTATGTGATTATTGAGGATGCTGTTGGGTGTAGGGTTTTGGATAGTGTATTTATTTCTCAACCAGATGAATTAAGAGCACAAGCATCTTTTGTTGCACATGTTACTTGTAACGGATTTGATAATGGAATCGCACATGCTACAGCAACAGGAGGAACACCACCTTATTCTTTTGTATGGGATAGTATCAATGGTCAAATAGGAGACTCAGCGTTTAATTTAACTCCAGGAGTACACACGGTTTATCTTACAGATGACAAAAACTGTACAGCTTCAGATACAGTAGTGATTACAGAGCCTGATGTTTTAGAAGTTGAAATTATTGATAGTCTTACTATATTACCTTATTGTACTGGTGTTGCAACAGCTTCATTAACCGCAACAACTTGGGGAGGAACAAAACAATACAATTATTCCTGGTCTTTAATTGGCGGTTCTGGTGCGCCTATTAATCAATTTGATTCTCTAGCCACAAACCTACTTGCAGGAATCTATTCTGTTATTGTGATGGACGAAAGAAGTTGTATTGCTTCTGATACAATGGATATTGATACGGTTACCAATACAATGGATGGTTATGTAACAAGTGATAGTATATCCTGCTTTGGCGCTAATGACGGATCAGCTCAAGCCATTGTTTGGGGTGCACATGCGCCATATACTTATCAATGGTTTGGTCCTTTAGGTTATTCTAATACAAGCCAAGCAATAAATAGTTTATTATTTGGAACTTATTCTGTAATTATCAACGACACTAACGATTGTGAGATTACACGATATGTAGATGTAGAACAGCCCGAAAAGCTAGAATACACTACTTATCATGTAATAGACGAAAGTTGTGATGGTAGTTGTGACGGTCAAGTATATGTAGATATTTCTGGAGGGACAGGTCCTTTCCGTTACGAATGGACTAATTCTAATGGGCATTCAGTTTCATTCGCTGATAATGAATCTGTGATAAGCGACTCTATTATTCCTAATTTGTGTTCTGCTGAGTATGACTTTTATATTACAGATACTAATAATTGTCAAGGCTATGTGCTTTGGGGTGGAAGATGGCAAGAAATTGTTTCTCCAATAGTAAATGTCGCTGGCTTCGTAGATAATCCTAATAGCTTAATACATTCAAATTGTTTCAACACCCCAAATGGAAGCGCATCTGTGTTAAATCCGAATTCAAACTACTCTTATGTTTGGCAAAATATTCAGGCAATTGGTACAGTTGTGGATTCAGGAGCAACAGCCCATAATTTGGCTGGAGGCACTTATCAGTTACTTACTTATTATAGTGATTCAGCAGGCTATTATTTAGATTATTTAGGTTGTACAGATACTTCTGCTCCATTTACTATTAACCAGCCATTGCAAATCACACCTCAATATCAAATACAACATGTAGATTGTTTTGATGACAATGATGGAAGAATCAACATCACCAATATTTTTGGTGGTTTAGGAAGCTTCTCTGCTGGTCATTTTGATGTTTTATGGAATCCGAATATGAGCACAACCAATCAAATCAATAATTTGATTGCAGGGACTTATACTGTTAGTCTTACAGATACTGCTGGTTGCGAGATTGTTGACACTGTAATAATTAATGAGCCAGATCCACTTACTACAGATATTACTGTTACTGATGTAATTTGTAATGGTGATCCGACAGGAACGGCTGTTGTAACGCCGGCAGGAGGAACAACTCCTTACAATGAAAATTGGAATGGCGAAAATCCTAATGCGTTAGCTGTTGGTATTTATCCTGTCACAGTTACTGATGCTAATGGTTGTACAACAACTGATACTGCAATTATCAATCAACCGTTAACAATACTAACACAAGCCATAGTATCTTCTGATTATAGTGGAGCAGATATATCTTGTAACGGACTTAGTGATGGGGAGGCTTCAGTAAGTTTAGCTAGTGGAGGTTTAGGTAATTTAACTTATGATTGGCAGCCAGGAGGGCAAAGTACCCCAATTGCAACAAATCTTGCTGCAGGTACTTATACTGTAACTGTTACTGATGATAATGGATGTTCTGAAAGCACTTCAGTTACACTAACTGACCCTGCAGTATTAATCGCTAATATTACTTTTGACGAAACCATTAGTTGCTTTAACGCTTGTGATGGTTGGGCAGAAGTCTCTCCAATAGGAGGCACTGTATTAAGTGTGAGTAATTATCAATACACTTGGACCAATGCAAGTGGATCTACTGTTTCTGGGAAAAGTAGGATTGATGATTTATGTGCTGGAAATTCTTTCTCAGTATTGTTAGAAGATGCTAATGGTTGTCAAGCAACAGCAAGTACGCCCCTATTCACTGAACCTGCTGAAATAATAGCAAGCATTACAGCATCTGATACTGGAGCTGCTCATCCGCCATTTGCAGTTGAGTTTACAAGCAGCACTACGCCAGCGGCTTCATACAATTATATTTACAATATTGATGTTGATGGTGTGTCAGTTCAGGGTGGCTTGGATGTAAATAATCCATTCTGGATTACTTTTACTAACCCTGGAGCAAACATTGTTACTTTCTATGTAGAAGATCAAGCAAATGTTGGAGTTGGTTGTTATGACACGATTACAATGACTATTCATGTTCAAGGAGTTGATGTACCAAATGTATTCACGCCAAATGGAGACGGAACAAACGATTACTTTGTAGTTGATAATCATGGAATGGAAACGCTCAATATGCTGATATTTAACCGTTGGGGTGGAAAAGTATATGAATGGAATACTTCACAAACTGCTTGGGATGGAAAAGGGTTGGATGGAGAAGATTTACCAGATGGTGTTTATTATTACTTACTTACAGCAGTAGGTGAGGACGGATACCCTTATGAAGAGAGAGGATCAGTTACATTAATAAGATAAAAAATGTATAAGATATTAACAAAAAGTCCTGATCCTATGGTTAGGACTTTTTTTATTTGAGTGAATAAGATTTGATTTTTAGGGTTTGTAATCAAGATGCTTTTACCCTTATATTTGTAAAAAAATAAAATATGATAAAACGCTTTACTTTTGTTTTTGTACTTCTTTTCTCTATAGCGGCAAATGCACAAATTATATTAACTCAGGACACTACTATTTGTGGTACGCAAAATCTAACTCTACAAGCATTTTCTGGTGGCTCAAATGGGAACTCATTATTTTTAACTGATGACACTCATAGCCCTATTGTTAATATAGGATTCCCTTTTACTTTTTATGGAACAACATATACCGATCTGTTGATTTCTACTAATGGATATATAACTTTTGATTTGGCAAATGCTGGATTGATGTCTCCTTGGACAAATAATGCGCCAGTTCCTATGCCTGGTCAAATACCAGAGAATGCAATCTTAGCTCCTTGGCATGATATTGACCCTAGTGTTGGAGGGGTTATATATGAAGGAGTAAATGGTGCAGCTCCTAATAGGGTTTATGTTGTAACCTGGTGTGCCATACCAATGTTTTCTTGTAATAATATGTTGGCAACTCAGCAAATTAAATTACATGAAAATTCAAATAAAATTGAAATTTTTATTCAAGAGAAACCACTTTGTCTTACTTGGGCTGGCGGAACAGCGATTCAAGGAACAATAAGCTCAGGAAGTACCTTTTTTGATATTGTCAATGACCCTACATTATTTTTGCCTAGGAATTGGCCGCTTACTTGGACTGCTACAAATGAAGGGTGGGAGTTTATACCAAGCCCAGTTGGCAACAGTTATACTATTAATTCGATTCCCTTTCAGCCTATTGTTGCGGGAACTATCGATTGGTTCGATAATAATTGGAGTCAGATTGGAACCGGAAATTCTATAACCGTTTCCCCAACAACAACTACAACTTATTATGCAAGTATCAATAGGTGTGATGGTGGGGGTACAGTTATTGATTCTATTACCATTACTCTTGCTTCTGCTATCAATTCTCAGCTCACTTCTAATGATGCTAGTTGCTTTGGAAATGACGCTACACTTACAGTTACACCCGATTTAAACACTACAACTCCACCATGGAATATTGATTTAATGGATGCCAATGGAAATGTATTGCAAACGCAAAATAATGTATGGAACAATCATATATTTACTGGTCTTTTCCCAGGAACATACACTGTAAATGTAATAGAGCCAACAACTGGTTGTTCTGGTTCAAATACCTTAGTTGTAAAACAAGTACATATCGATTTGGCTTTAAATGCTTTCTCAGATAATGTAAGTTGTTTTGAAGGGAATGATGGTTATATAGCCGTTTATGCTGATAGTGGCTACCCACCATATCAATATTTTATTGATGGAATATTAAACACAAACCCACCACCTTACGATACAGCTTTTTTCAATAATCTTACTGCTGGAACATATATACTATCAGTTATGGATACTGTAAATTGTATGATGAGAGATACGGTAACAATTACTGATCCACCTTATCCATTGCAAGCATTGGCCGCTAGCAAATCCACCACCTGCTATGGGCAATCGCAAGGAACAGCAGTTGTGCAAGGAGCTGGCGGAACACCTCCTTATTCCTATAATTGGTACAATGCAGGACAAGTTTCCTTTTCATTAAACGATTCTGTTTCAGGGCTTTTTTCCGGCACTTATTATGTAGAAGTTACTGATGCTAATGGATGTGATACATTTACAACTGTTAATGTGATACAACCACAAACACCTTTAACTGCTGCTATACAAATAATGGATGTAGTTTGTAAAGGGGATAGTACAGGATATATAGTGGCTACAGCAGGTGGTAGCTATGCACCTTATTCTTATTATTGGCTTTCAGGCCCTGACACTTTACAATCAGCATCTCCTCCTGTAAATGTTACTAGAGATAGTTTGAATAATTTACCTACTGGAAGTTATGAATTGCATGTGTATGATGCTTGGGGATGTATGGAGAGTTATTCTAACATGGTGAGTGAACCAACAAATCCACTTTCATCTACCTTAAATAAAATACAAGATGTAGATTGTTATGGTGATAGCACAGGATCCGTGCAACTTATTGTAAATGGAGGAGTGCTTAATTACGACTACTTGTGGGACAATGGAGAAACTTCAAGTGTAGCAACTAATCTTACTGCTGGTTTGCATACAGTTTGGATTACTGATGATTGGAATTGTACCATTGAAGACACCATATCTATCTCAGAAAATTCATTAATTGAAGATAGTATTACTGTAATTCAAAATGTAAGCTGCTATGGGGGAACGGATGGGGCTGTTGTTATTTCAAGCTATGGCGGAATTCTACCTCATTCTTACGATTGGAGTAATGGTCACTTAGGTACATCACAATTAGACACCAATTCTGGACTATTGTACGGATCTTATTATGTACTTATTGAAGATCAGTTGGGCTGTAGAGTTGTAGATAGTGTTTTTATTTCTGAACCAACTGTATTGGAAACTGAAGCTACAAAAGTAGCACATGTAACATGTTATGGTTTTGATAATGGTATTGCAACTGCTATTGGTATTGGCGGAACAGTTCCTTATACATTTAATTGGACACCAGGCGGGCAAACAAGCGATACCGCTTTCGGTTTAGTTCCAGGGGTTCATACGGTTAATATGATGGACTCCAAAGGATGTACAGCATCTGATACTGTTATTATTACTGAACCGTATCAATTGACAGTAAATATTGTGGATAGCCTTACTATACATCCTTATTGTACTGGAATAAGTTCTGCTGAACTTACTGCTGTTGCAACTGGCGGAACGCCTGGCTATACATACCTTTGGGATGATAATGCAACCATTCCGCAAACTACTGCAACTGCAACTGCACTTGCTGCTGGTATTTATACCATTACTGTAACTGATAGCAGAACTTGTGTAGCAACTGATACAACTGATATCAGTGCCTATACCCATTCCATGGATGCCAAAATTGACACCCAATTGTATGCAGGAGGAGTGCAGGTAAGTTGCTTTGGTACAAATGACGGAATGGCAATTGTTTCGGCTTGGGGAGCACATGCACCTTATTCGTATCAGTGGTTTGGACCTAATAATTATACTGCAACAAATGATAGTATCTACAATCTTTTTGCTGGAGCTTATTCAGTAAACATTGAAGATACCAATGGCTGTTTAATTACAAGATACATCAACCTCACTGAGCCAGAAACATTGCAATTTACTTCCTATTTATCAACTGATGAAACTTGCCTTGGTGCTTGCGATGGCACAGTTTCAGTCGAAGTAAAAGGAGGTATAATGCCTTATTATGGAATTGCTACAGAAAACACAAATAGCAATGTTATTACTGCAGCCATTCTAGCTGATACTATTACATTCCCTAATATTTGTTCTGGCAATTATACCATAAGCATAAGCGATGTGAACAACTGCCAAAGTACTTTAATTCAAGGTGGAAATAATCAGCAAACAATTAGTACAAGCATAGCAACTATGGCTAATATTGATGATGCAAATGCAGTTCATTTGACTTGTTATAATGTACCAACTGGTGCAATTGCTGTATTGAGTCCTATAGCGGCACCAAACTATACTTATAGTTGGGAGGATCTTACTGGACACAGTTACGGAACAGACACTATTGCAGCTAATTTAACAGCAGGAACCTATGTGCTTTTTGCCCATTATTCCGATTCATTAGGAGTGTATCCTGGCTGTACATCAACTGACAGCATAATACTAACACAAGTTTCTGAAATAATGATAAATGCCACTGTAAATGATGCGCTTTGTAATGGGCAAAGTAGCGGAAGCATAACTACTGCTGTTGGTGGAGGAACGCCTGGTTATACTTATTTTTGGTATCCTAATAGTCAAACAACAGCTAACATTAATAATTTAAGTCCAGGAACTTATTCAGTTGATGTAACCGATAACAACAATTGCTATAAAACCGACACTTTTACTGTTGTTCAGCCAACTGCTTTGCAAGTTAGTGTTGTGCAAAATGGTAATCAATTGCAAAGCACAGTAAATGGAGGAACACCAAATTATTCATATCAATGGAGTAGTGGGCAAACAGGCTTAAATATTATTGCTAATAATCCTGGGGCTTACACCTTAACAGTTACGGATGCTAATGGCTGTATGGCGGTTTCCAACACGATAATAATTACAGCAGTTGAAATTATTGAAACTACAGCATTCAGTATTTACCCTAATCCGTTTAAGCAAGAAACCTTATTGGAATTTGGCGATTTAAAATCGGTAGTTTCGGTGAAAGTGTTAGATGTTTGCGGAAATGCTTTAGAAACTTACGATTTGAAAAATTCGGAACAATTCACCATTAAAAGAGGGTCTAAAGCTTCTGGTATTTACTTTTTGGAAGTAAAAATGGATGGGCAGACTCATCACAAAAGAGTGGTTATTCAATAAATTCTTTCTAGTATTTTTACAACAAGAAACCCCATATAATAAAAGTTATAATGGGGTTTACTTTTAAGGATGTATTATTTTTTATTCTACTATCATGCTTCTAGCTATCTCCAAAATTCTGTCATCATCAATATGCACATAACCGCCATTTCTCCCCCTTTCTATATGTATGCCAGCACTTTTACCTTCCCCTTCTTTATAATGTGTTCCTCCAAAATAATTTCTTACCGTATCTTCCTCAATATCTAGTTGTTCCGCAATTTTTTTCATACTACCATCTGGCAGTTTGTCCTTAAGTTCTCTTAGTTTATTGAATGTAATAATCATAGTTTTTGGGTCTTTTTAGTTGCCGATAAAGTTAAAACAAAATTTTTCACTTTTCAAAATTATTTAACTGTTTTTTCTCCCTCACTTCTTGTACATTTTTTGTTTTCAAATGCTATAAATTCTGTCTATTTTTCTGAGATTAAATAAAAAATGCTATTTTTATTGACGAAAACAAGATTCTTTTTAACTCAAATTATTACGACTATGAAAGTATTTCAGGCAAATGAAATTAAAAACTTAGTGCTTATAGGTAGCACTAAATCAGGTAAAACTACCCTAGCAGAAACCATGATATTTGAAGGTGGAGTAATCCAAAGAAGAGGAACAGTAGAGGAAAAAAATACCATTTCCGACTATCATGAAATAGAACACGACAGGGGAAACTCTGTTTATGCTACCTCACTACATACCCAGTGGAGAGGTACAAAACTCAACATTATTGATACACCCGGATTTGATGATTTTATAGGAGAAGTAGTCTCTTCTATGCGAGTGTCAGATACCTGTATTATGCTAATTAACGCCAAAAATGGAGTGGAAGTAGGAACAGAATTACATTGGAATCATATACAGCATTACAAAAAGCCAATGCTACTAGCGGTAAATGCGCTCGATCATTCTAGGGCCGATTTTGACAATGCCATTGTAGGCATGAAAGAAAGTTTCGGTAATGCGGTTACCATTATGCAATATCCAGTAAATCAAGGGGAAGGCTTTAATAAAATTATTGACTTGTTAAAAATGGTGATGTACGAATTTCCAGAAGGTGGAGGTAAGCCAGTTAAACATCCTGTTCCAGATGATGAAAAAGAAAAAGCAGATAAACTCCATAATGAACTAGTAGAAAAAGCTGCCGAGAATGATGATGAATTGATGGAACTTTATTTCGAAAAAGGAGAGTTAGATGAGGATGAAATGCGAAAAGGCTTAAGAATTGGCATGATGAAAAATGATGTCTATCCTGTTTTCTGTCTTTCCGCAAAACACAATATGGGAAGTGGAAGAATGATGGGTTTCATTTCCAATGTATGTCCTTCTGCTGCCGATATGCCAGCAGAGCAATCTAAAAAAGGAGTTGATATTGTCTGCTCTGCTGATGGTCCGCTATCATTATTTGTTTTTAAAACCGTAATTGAGCCGCATTTAGGTGTTCTTTCATTTTTCAAAGTTACTTCAGGAGTATTGGAAACAGGAGAAGATTTAGTAAATCAGCAAACAGGGAATACCGAAAGAATAAATCAACTGCAAGTAATGGATGGCAACAAAAGAAATCCTGTGGATAAAATATATGCAGGAGATATTGGCACAACTCTGAAATTAAAATCAACAAAAACCAACCATACTTTGCACGAAAAGGGTTCTGATTTTGCCATTAGTCCAATCGAATTTCCTGAGCCAAGAGTTACTATGGCAATAGTTGTTGAAGATGAAGCAAATGAAGAAAAAGTAAGTGAGGCACTAGATGATATTCAAAGAGAAGATCCTACTATAAATGTATTTTATGCTAAAGAACTTAAACAACTTATTATACAAGGCCAAGGCGAGTTGCATCTTTCGCTTGTAAAATGGCGATTAAAACATTTGTACAAACTTATTATCGATTACAAACAACCGAAAATCTCATATCGTGAAACTATTCGTACATCTGCACTAGCCAATTACAAACACAAAAAACAATCAGGTGGTGCTGGTCAGTTTGGTGAAGTTTATATCAAAATTGAGCCTTACAAAGAAGGAATGCCCGACCCCACTGAATACAAAGTCAGAAAAAAAGAAGAAGTGGAACTTGATTGGGGAGGTAAATTAATATTCTACAATTGTATTGTTGGCGGGGTAATTGATGAAAGGTACATTCCAGCTGTTCAGAAAGGCGTGTTAGAACTAATGAGCGAAGGTCCTTTAACCAAATCCTATATTCGAGATGTAAGGGTAATGCTTTATGATGGTAAGATGCATCCTGTTGATTCTAATGATATATCTTTTAAAATTGCTGGAAAAATGGCTTTTAAGGACGCATTCCTTAATGCTAAACCAAAACTGATGGAGCCAGTGCAAGAATTAGAAGTAATGGTGCCAGAAGATCTAATGGGAGATGTAATGACTGATTTGCAAGGAAGACGCTCGGTTGTACTAGGTATGGAGACCAAAGGAAACTATCAAGTTATAAAGGCAAAAACGCCTCTTGCCGAACTGGATAGATATTCAACTTCTTTACTGTCAATTACGCAAGGAAAAGGAAGTTTTACCAGTCGATTTTGTGAGTATGCAATTGTACCAAGTGAAGTTCAAAGCAAATTGGTGAGTGAAAATTAACAAATTTGTTTTGAAAAATTTAGTGCTTTTTTGCACTAAAATATCAGAATAAAAGTGCCGATTGGCACTTTTGTTTTTTTCGGCCAAAAGATTAATGGTAAAAAAAACGAATTTTACTTTTTAGTTCTATTAATAAATTCATACATTTGCCGGCCGTTAAAATGAGGATTAAAGTTTAATATTTATGCCAACTATACAACAACTAATTAGAAAAGGCCGACAAAAACTTGTGAAAAAAAGCAAGTCTTTGGCTTTAAATAGCAGTCCGCAAAGAAGGGGTGTTTGCACTAGGGTTTATACTACAACTCCTAAAAAACCAAACTCTGCTTTGAGGAAGGTTGCTAGGGTAAGATTAACAAATGGAAATGAGGTAAATGCCTATATTGGAGGTGAAGGTCATGCTTTGCAAGAACACTCTATTGTACTTGTAAGGGGCGGAAGAGTAAAAGATTTACCAGGTGTTAGATACCATATTGTAAGAGGTGCATTAGACACAACTGGGGTAGACGGAAGAACACAAAGAAGGTCGAAATATGGAACAAAAAGACCAAAAAAATAAACGTATACAATGAGAAAAGGAAGAGCTAAAAAAAGAATTTTGTTGCCAGACCCTAAATTTGGGAATACCCTTATTACACGTTTTGTCAATAACATCATGTTAGATGGCAAAAAAAATACTGCTTACCAAATATTTTATGATGCAATGGATATAGTTGCTGCAAAAGTGTCGGATGAAGATCCTGTATCGGTATGGGAGAAGGCATTAGAAAATGTAATGCCTGCTGTAGAGGTAAGAAGTAGAAGAATTGGAGGTGCAACTTTTCAGATTCCACAACCTGTCAGAGAAGACAGAAAAATATCTTTAGGTATGAAGTGGCTCGTTGGCTTTACGAGAAAAAGAAATGAAAAAACAATGTGCGAACGATTGGCAGCAGAAATCTTAGCAGCCTACAAAGAAGAAGGCGGAACATTTAAAAAGAAACAAGATACTCATCGAATGGCAGAGGCGAACAAAGCTTTTGCTCACTTCAGATTTTAATTAGATAGTAGTAATGGCGAAACAGGATTTAACATACACTAGAAATATTGGAATCATGGCACATATTGATGCTGGTAAAACCACTACAACTGAAAGGATACTTTATTATACAGGGCTTTCTCATAAAATAGGTGAGGTGCATGATGGTGCTGCAACTATGGATTGGATGGAGCAAGAGCAAGAAAGAGGAATTACCATTACCTCTGCTGCTACTACTACTTTCTGGAAATACAGAGGAAATGAGTACAAAATGAATATCATTGATACTCCAGGCCATGTGGATTTTACAGTTGAGGTGGAAAGATCATTAAGGGTTTTAGATGGTGCAGTTGCACTTTTTTGTGCAGTTGGGGGTGTTGAACCACAATCTGAAACAGTTTGGAGACAAGCTGATAAATACAATGTGCCAAGAATAGGATTTGTAAACAAAATGGATCGTTCTGGTGCCGACTTTTTTGAGGCGGTAAGCCAAATTAAAGACAGATTAGGAGCAAACCCTATTCCTTTGCAAGTACCAATTGGTTCAGAATCTGAATTTAAAGGAGTTGTTGATTTGATTAACAACAAAGCGATTGTATGGAATGAGGAAGATATGGGAATGACTTTTGAAGAAATTGATATTCCAGAGTATTTACAAGGAGCTGTAGCTGAATGGAGAGAAAAGTTAATTGAATCAGTAGCTGAGCAAGATGACACTTTATTAGAAAAATTCTTTGAAGATCCTGATAGTATTACTGAACAAGAGATGATGACAGCTATCCGTAAAGCAACTATTGCTATGGATATCACTCCAATTCTTTGTGGTTCTGCATTCAAAAACAAAGGCGTACAAACTTTATTAGATGCTGTGATGTCGTATTTACCTAGCCCATTAGATATTGGTGCTGTTGAAGGTACTAATCCTGATACTGATGAAGTAGAGAAAAGAGAGCCAAATTCTGCTGAGCCAATGTCGGCTTTAGCTTTTAAAATTGCTACTGATCCTTATGTAGGTAGATTATGTTTTTTCAGAATGTATTCTGGAAAATTAGATGCCGGGTCCTATGTAATGAATTCTAGAACAGGAAGTAAAGAAAGGATTTCAAGAATTTTCCAAATGCATTCGAATAAGCAGAATGCAATCGATTGTATTGAATCGGGTGATATAGGGGCTGCTGTAGGATTTAAAGATATTAGAACTGGTGACACCCTTTATCAGGATAAGCCAGTAGTTTTGGAATCTATGACTTTCCCAGATCCTGTAATTGGGGTTGCTGTTGAACCAAAAACACAAGCTGATGTAGATAAATTGGGTGTTGCACTTGGTAAATTAGCTGAGGAAGATCCTACTTTTACAATTCGTACCGATGAGGAGTCTAATCAAACAATTATTTCTGGTATGGGCGAGTTACACTTGGAAATTATTGTAGACAGATTAAAAAGAGAATTTAAAGTAGAATGTAATCAAGGTGCCCCTCAAGTTTCTTATAAAGAATCTATTACTTCTTCTGTTACCGAAAGAGAGGTTTACAAGAAACAGTCCGGTGGTAGAGGTAAATTTGCCGATATTCAATTTGAATTATCACCAATGGATACTGACTTTGAAGGAGATGGCCTGCAATTTGTAAATGAAATAAAAGGAGGAAATATTCCAAGAGAATTTATTCCATCTGTAGAAAAAGGATTTGTAATGGCCATGAAAAATGGTGTTTTAGCAGGTTACCCTGTCGATTCTATGAAAGTAAGATTGTTTGATGGTTCTTATCATGATGTTGATTCTGACGCACTTTCTTTTGAGATTTGTGCAAAAATTGCATTTAAAGGAGCTTGCAAACAAGCAAAACCTGTATTAATGGAGCCAATTATGAAATTAGAAGTAGTAACTCCAGAAGCAAATACGGGTGATGTAGTTGCTGATTTAAACAGAAGAAGAGGACAACTAGAGGGAATGGACTCAAGGGCAGGAGCGCAAGTAGTGAATGCAAAAGTGCCACTTTCTGAAATGTTTGGTTATGTTACAGCTCTAAGAACGATTACTTCTGGACGTGCAACATCTACCATGGAGTTTGCTGAATATCAGCCAGCACCAAAGAATATTGCAGAAGCGGTTATTGAAAAAGTAAAAGGAACAGTAGAACAAAACTAAATATATGTCGCAAAGAATTAGAATAAAATTAAAGTCGTTTGATCATAATTTGGTAGATCAATCTGCCGAGAAAATTTCAAAAACAGTGAAAACATCTGGTGCAATTGTTAGTGGCCCAATTCCACTTCCAACTCACAAGAAGATTTATACCGTTTTACGTTCTCCTCATGTAAACAAGCAAGCCAGAGAACAGTTTCAGCTTTCAGCACACAAAAGATTGATGGATATATACAGTTCCTCATCAAAAACAATTGATGCGCTAATGAAATTAGAACTTCCCAGTGGAGTTGATGTAGAAATTAAAGTAATATAAAAATAAAAAAATGCCAGGTTTAATAGGAAAGAAAATAGGGATGACAAGTATCTTTAATGAGGAAGGTAAGAATATTCCTTGTACTATCATTCAAGCAGGGCCTTGTGTGGTTACGCAAATAAAAACTCAGGAAGTAGATGGTTATACTGCAGTTCAACTTGCCTATGATGAGCAAAAAGATAAAAGAATGACAAAAGCAATGCTTGGTCATTTTGCAAAAGCTAAGACTACAGCAAAAAAGAAATTGGTTGAATTTGAAATACCTGAAGAAGAAGTTAATTTAGGAGATATTATTGCAGTAGATATTATAGAAGAAGGTTCTTTTGTAACTGTTACAGGAACTTCAAAGGGTAAAGGGTTTCAAGGAGTTGTAAAAAGACATGGTTTTGCTGGTGTAAATGATGCAACTCATGGTCAGCACAACAGGCAAAGACATCCAGGTTCTATTGGTGCGGCTTCTTATCCTGCTAGGGTTTTTAAGGGAATGAGAATGGCAGGGCAAATGGGCAATACAAGAGTAAAAGTAGAGAATCTGCAAGTACTTAAAGTAATGCCTGAAAAAAACATTATTTTGGTAAAAGGAGCAGTTCCTGGCGGTAATAATTCATATGTAATAATTGAGAAATAATGAAAGTAGCAGTACATAATATAAAAGGAAAAGAGACCGCTAAGAAAGTTGACTTGAAAAAGGATATCTTTGGAATTGAGCCAAATGATCATGCTATTTATTTAGATGTAAAACAATATTTAGCAAATCAAAGAAGCGGAACAGCCAAATCAAAGGAAAGAGGAGAAATAAAAGGAAGTAGAAAGAAATTAAGAAAACAAAAGGGAAGCGGTATGGCTCGTGTTGGTGACATCAAAAGTCCTATTTTAAGAGGAGGAGGACGTGCATTTGGACCTAAGCCAAGAGATTACTCTTTCAAACTTAACAAAAAGGTAAAAAGATTGGCTAGAAAATCTGCATTAACTTATAAAGCCAAAGATAACAACATCATTGTTTTGGAAGATTTTACTTTGGATGCACCAAAAACAAAAGATTATTTGAATATTTTGAATAATTTGGAGCAAGCAGACAACAAAATCCTGATGGTGCTTACTGAGGAGAACAAGAATATTGTTTTATCGTCCAATAATTTAAAAAAAGCAAAAGTTGTAAGAGCATCTGATTTGTGCACTTACGATATTATGAATGCAAACAAACTTTTAGTTTTTGAAAGTTCGGTTAAAGTAATAGAAGAAACATTAAATAGATAAACTGATGAGTATTTTGATAAAACCAATAATTACTGAGAAAATGACAGATCAAAGCGACCAATTCAATCGTTTTGGTTTTGTGGTAGACAGAAATGCAAATAAGATAGAGATTAAAAAAGAAGTAGAGGCTACTTATAATGTAACGGTTGATTCGGTTAGAACCATGGTTTGTATTGGGAAGAAAAGAGTAAGAGGTACAAAATCAGGACAAATAATTGGAAAAACTAAAACCTATAAAAAAGCAATTGTACAATTAATAGAAGGCGATACAATTGACTTTTATAGCAATATATAAAGCAAATGGCAGTAAGAAAATTAAAACCAACAACACCAGGACAAAGGCATAGGATTAAATTATCTTATGATACTATTACTACATCTACTCCTGAGAAAAGCTTAATAAAAAAGCATAAAAAATCTGGAGGTAGAAATGATAGGGGAAAAATGACTATCAAACATGTAGGTGGTGGCCATAAAAGAAGGTATCGTATAATTGATTTTAAAAGAGAAAAGTTTGGTATTCCAGCAAAGGTGGCTACTATTGAGTACGACCCAAACAGAACTGCTAATATTGCTCTTTTACATTATTTGGATGGAGAAAAAAGATATATCGTAGCACCAACTGGCTTAAAAGTAGGAAATGAGGTTGTTTCAGGAAAAGGATCTCCAATTGAGGTAGGGAACACATTACCGCTTTCCGAAATTCCAATGGGTACTATTATTCATAATATTGAGATGAGACCAGCTCAAGGAGCATTACTGGTTAGAAGTGCAGGAGCATTTGCTCAGTTGATGGCAAGAGAGGGAAAATATGCTACTATCAAACTTACTTCTGGAGAGATTCGTCAAATCTTGGTTACGTGCATGGCAACTATTGGTTCAGTTTCCAATGCTGAAGCACAATTGGCCAGAAAAGGAAAGGCTGGCAGAAATAGATGGATGGGAAGAAGACCAAGAACAAGACCAGTTGTTATGAATCCTGTTGATCATCCTATGGGTGGTGGTGAAGGAAAAGCATCTGGTGGACATCCAAGAAGTAAGAATGGAATTCCAGCAAAAGGATATAAAACAAGAGCAAAGAAAAAAGCTTCAAATAAGTATATAATAGAAAGAAGGAAAAAGAAATAAACTATGGCAAGATCGTTAAAAAAAGGACCGTTCGTACACTTTAAATTGCAGAAAAAAATTGATGCAATGAATGAGAGTGGAAAGAATTCGGTAGTAAAGACTTGGTCAAGAGCATCAATGATTACTCCTGATTTTGTGGGAAAAACAATTGCAGTACATAACGGAAGACAATTTATCCCTGTATTTATTACAGAAAATATGGTAGGACATAAATTAGGAGAATTTTCTCCAACAAGAACCTTTAGAGGCCACTCAGGCAACAGAAAATAGTAAAAAATGGGAGCAAGAAAAAGAAATACATCTAAGGAAAGAAAAGAGGCAAATAAGAAAATAGCTTTTGCAAAGCTTAATAATTGCCCTACTTCTCCAAGAAAGATGCGATTAATTGCCGATTTGATAAGAGGGATGGATGTAGAAAAAGCTTTAGCAGAACTTAAATTAAATCCAAAAGAAGCTTCAGGAAGAATGGAAAAGCTATTGCTTTCTGCATTAGCCAATTGGGAAGCTAAAAATGAAGGCAAAAGAATGGATGAAGGAAATCTTTATATTTCAGAAGTAAAAGTGGATAGTGGTAGAATGCTAAAAAGAATTCAGCCAGCACCACAGGGAAGAGCACACAGAATAAGAAAAAGATCAAACCATGTAACATTAGTGGTAGATAGTAGAAATTCAGATAATAATTAATATGGGACAAAAAACAAATCCGATAGGTAACAGATTAGGCTACATCAGAGGATGGGAGTCAAATTGGTTTGGTGGTAATGACTTTGGTGATAAATTAGCGGAAGATGAAAAAATCAGAAAATACATTAACATCAGACTAGCTAGAGCAAGTGTGTCAAGAATTCCTATTGAACGCACAATGAAAATGATTACGGTAACTATACATACTGCTCGACCAGGAATTATTATTGGAAAAGGAGGGCAAGAAGTAGAAACCTTGAAGGAAGAGTTAAAAAAATTAACTAAAAAAGATGTTCAAGTAAACATTTTTGAAGTAAAGCGACCTGAATTAGAAGCAACATTGGTAGCCGATGGTATTGCCAGACAAATTGAAGGTAGAATCTCTTACAAAAGAGCAATTAAGATGTCAATCGCTTCAACAATGAGAATGGGTGCTGAGGGCATTAAAGTGCAGATTTCTGGAAGATTGAATGGTGCCGAAATGGCTAGATCAGAAATGTTCAAAGACGGAAGAACACCTCTTCATACTTTTAGAGCTGATATTGATTATGCTTTAGCTGAAGCACAAACTACTTATGGAAAAATAGGCATTAAGGTTTGGATTTGCAGAGGAGAGGTTTATGGAAAAAGAGACCTGATGCTTCACTTCAAAAGTGGTAAAGGTAAAAAAGGAAACGAAAGAAGACAAAGAAGAAGATAATATTAAAAAAAGATAAAAGCATAAAAAATGTTACAGCCAAAGAAGACGAAATTTAGAAAAATGCAAAAAGGCAAAATGAAAGGTAATGCCCAAAGAGGTAGTAGAATCAACTTTGGGACTTTTGGTATTAAAGCATTAGAAGAATGTTGGATTACAGCTCGACAACTTGAGGCTGCTCGTATTGCAGTTACAAGAGAAATGAAAAGACAAGGTCAAGTTTGGATTCGAATTTTCCCTGACAAGCCTATTACTAAAAAACCTGCAGAGGTGAGAATGGGAAAAGGTAAAGGCGCTCCAGAATATTGGGCAGCTGTTGTAAGGCCAGGTAGAATTTTGTTTGAAGTAGATGGTGTGGATTTTGATACAGCTAAAGAAGCATTAAGGTTAGCGGCTCAAAAATTACCTATTAAAACAAAGTTCATTGTAAAACGAGATTATAAAATAAAAGTAAAATAAGGAGATGAAATCAAACGTATTAAGAGAAATGCCAGATAATGAGTTGAATGATCTTTTGTTTGAAACAAGGGATAGATTATCTAAGATGAGAATGAGCCATGCGGTTTCTCCTTTAGAAAACCCGCATCAGATGCGATATGCAAAAAGAGATATTGCTCGAATTTTAACCGAGAAAAGAAGAAGAGAGATAGAGATTGAGCAAAAAAATAAATAAAAGATGGAAAGAAAATTAAGAAAAGAAAGAACAGGAATAGTTACCTCTAATAAAATGGAGAAGTCCATAGTGGTTATGGTTGAAAGAAAGGAAAAACATCCTTTGTATGCAAAGTTCGTGAAAAAGAGTAATAAGTTTATTGCTCATGATGAAGAGAATACTTGTAATGAAGGCGATAAAGTAAAGATTATGGAGACTCGTCCTTTGAGTAAAAACAAGAACTGGAGATTAGTAGAAATTTTAGAAAGAGCTAAATAAAATGGTACAACAAGAATCTAGATTAAAAGTTGCTGATAATAGCGGAGCAAAAGAAGTGCTTTGTATTCGTGTATTGGGAGGAACTAAAAAAAGGTACGCTTCTTTAGGCGATAAAATTGTTGTTACAGTAAAACAAGCTGATCCTTCAGGAGGCGTGAAAAAAGGACAAGTTGCAAAAGCTGTAGTTGTTAGAACAAAAAAAGAAGTAAGAAGAAAAGATGGTTCTTATATTCGGTTTGATGATAACTCTTGCGTACTACTTGATGAAAATGGAGAAATGACAGGAACGCGTGTATTTGGTCCTGTAGCAAGAGAATTAAGAGAACATAATTATATGAAAGTTATATCATTAGCACCTGAAGTGCTTTAATATTTGATAAAATGGGAAAAGTAAAAATAAAAATAAAGAAGAATGATATCGTAAAAGTGATGGCAGGCGCCTCTAAAGGAAAAGAGGGAAAAATAATCAAAATTTTTCCTAAAACTTATAGAGCAATTGTGGAAGGAGCGAATATCGTATCCAAACATACTAAGCCAAATACAGCCAATCCTCAGGGAGGGATTGTTAAGCAAGAGGCAGCTATTCACATTTCTAATTTAATGTTGATTGATCCAAAATCTGGAGAAACAACTAGGATTGGAAGAAGAAGAGATGAAGAAACAGGGAAAATATTAAGATACTCAAAAAAATCCGGAGAGGTAATTAAGTAATGGCGTATAAACCAAGATTAAGAGAGAAGTATAATTCAGAGATTGTAAACAATCTTAAAGGAAATTACAAATCAGTAATGCAAGTTCCTAAATTGGTTAAGATTTCATTGAATCAGGGAGTTGGAAAGAACAGTACTGATAAAAAGTTTATTGATAATGCTCAGCAGGAAATGACTGCTATATCAGGACAAAAGGCGCTTATTACAAAATCGAAAAAAGATATTTCAAATTTTAAAGTAAGAAAAGGGATGCCTGTAGGTGTTATGGTTACTTTAAGAGGGGATAAGATGTATGAATTTTTGGACAGGCTTATTTCTGCTACCCTGCCAAGAGTAAGAGATTTTAAGGGAGTCTCAAAAAGTGGTTTTGATGGTAGAGGTAATTTTACTTTAGGCATTAAGGAGCATATTGTTTTCCAAGAAATTGATTTGGATAAAATCAACAAAATTACTGGAATGGATGTTACAATTGTCACCAATACTGATTCTGATGATGAAGCTTTTGATTTATTAAAAGAATTCGGTATGCCATTTTCCGAAGATGGAACTGCAAAAAAAGAAGCTGAGGAAGCAGAAAAGAAAAAACAAGCAGAGTTGAAAAAACAAGCAGAAGAAGCCGCAAAAGCTGAAGTCTCAGACGAATTGGAAGAAGAAACAAATGAAGATGAGGATTCAAATGAGGAAGAAAGTAATGATGAGGAAGAAGACACAACTGCTCCAGCAGAAAATAATGAAGATAATAATAATGAGCTATCAGTTGATGCTGATGAATCAGAAAACAAATAATTTATGGCCAAAGAATCGATGAAAGCCCGTGAGGTGAAAAGACAAAAATTGGTAGCAAAGTATGCTGAAAAAAGAGCAGCTCTTAAAAAAGCTGGCGATTATGAAGCTTTACAAAAACTACCGAAAAATGCATCTCCTGTTCGTTTGCATAACAGATGTAAAATTACAGGAAGACCTAAGGGTTATATGCGTCAGTTTGGTATTTCTCGTGTGCTTTTTAGAGAGATGGCAAATTTTGGTAAGATTCCAGGCGTGAAAAAAGCAAGTTGGTAAATAAAATATAAAAAAAAGAAAATGAATACAGATCCGATAGCAGATTTCCTTACCAGATTGAGAAATGCTTCACAAGCTACTCACAAGGTTGTTGATATTCCAGCTTCAAATATCAAAAAAGAGATAACCAAAATCTTAAAAGACAAAGGATATATCTTAAACTATAAGTTTGAAGAAACTGAAAACAATCAGGGAAATATTAAAATTGCTTTAAAGTATAATCCGCAAACAAAAAAGGCGGCTTTTAAAAAATTGGTAAGAGTAAGTACTCCAGGATTAAGGAAGTATACAGATTCTAGAAACATGCCTAGAGTGTTAAATGGACTAGGAGTTGCAATATTATCAACTTCAAAAGGGGTAATGACTGATAAAGAGGCAAGAGTGCAAAAAGTAGGTGGTGAAGTTTTATGTCATGTTTATTAATTTTATAGAATAAAGAAATGTCAAGAATAGGAAATAGCCCAATAATAATTACAGAAGGAACTAACGTAACAGTTGAAAAAGATATTGTTTCTGTAAAAGGAAAACTAGGAGAGTCGTTTCAGAAAATTGATAGCCGTATAAGTGTTGCTGTCAATGAAAATAAAGTTTTGCTTAGCAGAGATTCTGAGGATAAAGAAGTGCGATCTATGCACGGCTTGTATCGTTCTCTTATTGCAAACATGGTTGAGGGTGTTAGTAATGGATTTACCAAGAAATTAGAATTAGTTGGGGTTGGATATAGAGCTGCTAATCAAGGGCAAAAACTAGACTTATCAGTAGGATATTCTCATAATATCATTTTCGAAATCCCTAGTGATGTAAAAGTTAGCTGCGAGTCTGAAAAAGGAAAAGCGCCTATTGTAACACTCACTTCTCATGATAAACAACTTTTGGGAGCGGTTGCTGCAAAAATTCGCTCCTTCAGAAAGCCAGAACCATATAAAGGGAAAGGTATTCGATTTGTAGGCGAACAAATTAGAAGAAAAGCTGGAAAAACTGCTGCAACAGTTTAAAAATAAATAAGATGAAATCAAAAAAAGAAAAAAGACAAAACATTAGATATAGAATCAGAAAAACGGTAAAAGGCACTCTTGATTCTCCAAGACTAGCTGTGTTTAGAAGCAATAAGCAAATCTATGCACAAATTATAGATGATGTTGCAGGTAATACTATAGTTGCCGCTTCATCTAGAGACAAATCTTTAGAGGGAAAAAAAGTAACTAAAGTTGAGCAAGCAAAATTGGTTGGCACATTAATTGGTAAGAAAGCAAAAAAAGCAGGAGTTGAGTCGATAAAATTTGATAGAGGAGGGTTTATTTATCATGGAAGAGTAAAGGCCTTAGCTGAAGCTGCTCGTGAAACAGGATTAAAATTTTAATAAGATATGTTTAAATATTCAGATAGTAAAAGAGTAAAGCCATCAGGAGATATTGAACTCACCGATAGGCTGGTAGGCGTTCAAAGAGTAACAAAAGTTACTAAAGGTGGCCGTGCATTTGGTTTTTCCGCAATTGTTGTTGTCGGAAATGGTAATGGAGTTGTAGGGATTGGCCTTGGAAAATCAAAAGATGTTTCAACTGCTATTGGGAAAGCCATTGATGCAGCAAAGAAAAATCTAGTAAGAGTTCCAGTATATAAAGGTACTATTCCTCACGAGCAGACTACTAAATTTGGTGGAGCAGAAGTGCTAATTAAACCAGCATCAAATGGTACAGGAGTAAAAGCTGGAGGTGCAATGCGTGCAGTATTAGAAAGTGCTGGAGTCACTGATGTTTTGGCAAAATCAAAAGGATCTTCTAATCCTCACAATTTAGTAAAAGCAACCCTAAAAGCACTATTAGAATTAAGAGATTCGCGTGAGATTGCAATGCAAAGAGGTGTAAGTATGGAAAAGGTATTTAACGGATAATTAAAGATAATGGCAAAGATTAAGATTAAACAAGTTAGAAGTAGAATAGGAAGACCTAAAGATCAGAAAAGAACTTTGGATGCATTGGGTTTGAGAAAGATGAATGCTATAGTTGAGCATGAATCTACTCCTCAAATTTTAGGCATGGTGCATAAGGTAAAGCATTTAGTAACTGTTGTAGAATAAAATCAGATATGGAATTACATAATTTAAAGCCTGCAAAGGGGTCGGTTAAGAAAGGAAAAAGAGTTGGAAGAGGAGAAGGATCTAAAAAAGGAGGAACTTCTACAAGAGGACACAAAGGTCAAAAATCTCGTTCAGGTTATTCCAAAAAAATTGGATTTGAGGGTGGGCAACAACCTCTTCAAAGAAGAGTGCCAAAGTTCGGGTTTACTAATCCAAATAGGGTTGAATATCAGGGTGTAAACCTAGATAGATTACAACAACTTTTTGATAATAAGAAAATAAAAACAAAGGTAGATAAGCAAACTTTGGTAGATAACGGATTGGCTAAGAAGAAAGATTTAGTAAAGATTTTAGGTAGAGGAGAATTATCTGCCAAATTAAATGTTACTGCTCATGCATTTTCAGCATCAGCAAAAGCTGCAATACAAAAAGCAGGAGGGAGTACAACTGTAATAGAAAAGTAAGATGAAAAAGTTAATAGAAACTATAAAGAATATTTGGCAGATTGAGAATCTTAGAACTAGGATTCTTATTACATTGTCATTTATAGCGATTTATCGTTTTGGTTCATTTGTAGTATTGCCAGGAGTTGACCCATCATTATTAGGCAGTCTACAACAACAAACTTCAGAAGGATTATTAGGGCTCTTAAATATGTTTACTGGTGGTGCATTCTCACAAGCATCTATATTCGCTTTGGGTATTATGCCTTATATTTCTGCTGCAATTGTAATTCAACTTTTAGGAATGGCAATTCCATATTTCCAAAAATTACAGAAAGAGGGAGAAAGTGGAAGAAGAAAGATTAACAACATTACTCGATATCTTACTATATTAATTACTGGTGGGCAAGCTCCAGGTTATATTGCAAATTTAAAGGCAACTCTTCCTGTCGAGGCATTTCTACTTTCTCCAGGAATTTTTTGGTTTTCCTCTATTATAGTGCTTGTTACAGGAACTATGTTTGTAATGTGGCTGGGTGAAAAGATTACCGATAGAGGTATTGGAAATGGTATTTCCCTACTTATTATGATTGGGATTATTGCCTATTTCCCAACATCTTTATTAAAAGAGTTAGATGTAGCATTAAATGCAGCTGGTGGTGGCATGGTACTTTTCTTAGTAGAAATGTTGGTGCTTTTACTGGTGATAATGATCTCTATTTTATTGGTGCAAGGCACAAGGAGAATTCCTGTTCAATATGCTAAAAGAGTAGTTGGCAACAAACAATATGGTGGTGTTCGTCAGTTTATTCCATTAAAGGTGAATGCGGCTGGAGTGATGCCAATTATTTTTGCGCAAGCTATTATGTTTGTGCCTATCACTTTGGTTGGTTTTTCTGATTCAGAAACCTTACAAGGATTGGCAGGAATACTTACTGATTTTGCAGGGTTCTGGTACAATCTTATGTTCTTTATAATGGTTGTGTTATTTACTTATTTCTATACTGCTATTACGGTTAATCCGAATCAAATGGCAGATGATATGAAAAGAAATGGAGGTTTTATTCCTGGGGTAAAACCAGGTAGAAAGACTGCTGAATATTTAGATGCGGTAATGTCAAGAATTACATTGCCAGGAAGTATATTTTTAGGGATTGTTGCTATTCTGCCAGCATTTGCAATGCAAGCGGGAGTCAATGCACAATTTGCACAATTTTATGGAGGCACTTCACTGCTTATTTTAGTTGGTGTGGTATTAGATACCCTTCAGCAAATTGAGAGTCATCTATTGATGCGTCATTATGATGGATTGATGGATTCAGGGAGAATAAAAGGAAAATCTTCAGGCAGTATGGTAGCATAGTCTTACTATGATTTACTATAAGTCGGAAGAGGAGATAGAGATAATAAGAGAAAGTTCTTTGCTTGTTGGAAAAACCCATGCAGCAATTGCAGGGCTCATAAAACCTGGAGTTACTACTTTGGAATTGGATAAAATTGCAGAGGAGTTTATTTTGGACAGTGGAGGAATCCCTGCCTTTAAAGGGTACGGAGGATTTCCTAATACTTTGTGTATGTCGCCAAATGAACAGGTAGTACATGGCATACCAAACAATCAATCATTAAATGATGGAGATATATTGTCGGTAGATTGTGGAGTGTTGAAAAATGGTTTTTATGGAGATTCGGCTTATACTTATGAAGTTGGAGAAGTAAATTCGAATGTCAAGAAACTTCTTGAGGTAACAAAAGAATCGCTTTATAAAGGAATTGAGCAGGCAGTTGCAGGAAAAAGATTAGGAGATATAGGATTTGCTATTCAAGAACATGCCGAAAGCTTTGGTTATGGAGTAGTAAGAGAGATGGTGGGACATGGATTGGGCAGAAAATTGCATGAAAAACCAGAAGTGCCAAATTATGGCAGAAGAGGAGAAGGTATAAAGCTACAAGAAGGTTTGGTGATCGCGATTGAACCAATGATCAATATGGGTACAAAATCCATTCATCTGCATGCTGATGGTTGGACGATAACAACAGCAGATGGAGATTTTTCAGCACATTTTGAGCATACCATAGTGGTACGAAAAAATAAAGCAGAAGTCTTATCTAGTTTTGAAGAGATAGAAAAAATATTAAATAAAAAATAAAATGGCAAAACAGCCAAATATAGAACTTGATGGAACAATTAAACAAGCATTATCTAATGCAATGTTTAGGGTTGAACTTGAAAATGGACATATCATTACAGCTCATATTTCCGGAAAAATGCGAAAGTATTATATTAAGTTGTTGCCAGGAGATAAAGTAAAATTAGAAATGTCCCCTTACGATTTAACAAAGGGACGTATAACATATAGGTACTAAAAATTAGAAATTATGAAAGTACGTGCATCAGTAAAAAAGAGAAGTGAGGATTGCAAAATCGTAAGAAGAAAAGGACGATTATATGTAATCAACAAAAAGAATCCAAGATATAAACAAAGACAAGGATAAAATATGGCAAGAATTAAAGGTATAGACTTACCTAAAAACAAAAGAGGAGTAATAGGCCTTACCTATATTTACGGTATTGGAAAATCTTTTGCACAAGCAATTTTAGACAAGGCAAATATTCCTTATGAAACTAAAGTTCAAGATTGGGATGACAATCAGGTCAATGCAATTCGTTCCATTATTAATGAGGAGTATAAGGTAGAAGGAGAATTGCGAGCTGAAACCCAAATCAATATTAAAAGATTGATTGATATAGGTTCTCATAGAGGTATTCGTCACAGAAAAGGATTGCCACTTAGAGGGCAAAGAACCAAAAATAATTCTAGAACAAGAAAAGGAAAAAGAAAAACAGTTGCGAATAAAAAAGTAGCAGTTAAATAATAATTAGATATGGCAAAGTCATCAAAAAAGAAAAGTAAAGTAAGAGTAGAGACAGAAGGTCAAGCACACATTCAAGCTACTTTTAACAATATTATAATCTCATTAACCAACAAGAATGGTCAAGTTATTTCTTGGTCATCTGCTGGGAAAATGGGTTTTAGAGGATCAAAGAAAAACACGCCTTATGCTGCACAAATGGCAGCAGAAGATTGTGCCAAACCAGCAATGGAAGCAGGATTAAGAAAAGTAAAAGTATTTGTAAAAGGTCCTGGTTCTGGAAGAGAGTCAGCAATAAGAGCAATCCACAATAGCGGTATTCTAGTTACTGAGATAGTAGATGTTACACCACTTCCACACAATGGTTGTCGTCCTCCTAAAAGAAGAAGAGTATAAATTTAATAATAAAAGAAAATGGCAAGATATACAGGTCCTACATCTAAGATAGCAAGAAAATTCGGAGAGCCAATTTTTGGTCCTGACAAGGTTTTGGATAAAAAGAATTATGGTCCAGGGCAACACGGAAACCAAAGAAGAAGAGGAAAGCAATCCGAATATGCTATTCAATTGCAGGAAAAGCAAAAAGCAAAATATACCTATGGAATTTTAGAAAAACAATTTTCTAATCTTTTTAAGGAAGCATTAAGAAGAAAAGGGATTACTGGTGAAATCCTCCTACAACTTTGTGAAACTAGGTTAGATAATGTTGTTTACAGATTAGGAATTGCACCTACAAGAAGAGCTGCAAGACAAATGGTAACGCACAAGCATATAGTTGTAAACGACAACATCACCAATATCCCTTCTTATTCCTTAAAGATAGGGGATGTAGTAAGTGTTAGAGAAAAATCAAAATCATTGGAGATGGTAAGCGCATCATTATCAGCTTCATCTCATGAATCAGATTGGTTAGAATGGAATACTGATACTCTGATAGGGAAAGTTTTAGCTTTACCTGAAAGAGAACAGATTCCAGAAAATATAAAAGAGCAACTTATAGTTGAGCTTTATTCAAAATAAAAAACAAACTAAAAAATAAAATTATGTCAATATTAAATTTTCAAAGACCAGATGAAGTTGTAATGCTTGAATCTGATGAAAATGTAGGAAATTTTGAATTTCGCCCATTAGAGCCAGGATATGGGTTAACAGTTGGTAATGCATTGAGAAGAGTGCTGCTTTCTTCATTAGAGGGTTTTGCTATTACGGCTATAAAGATTGAAGGTGTAGAGCACGAATTTTCTACAATTAATGGAGTGATTGAAGATGTAACCGAGATCGTTTTGAATCTTAAAAAAATTAGATTCAAACAACAAATTGAAGATGAAAATAGTGAGAAGGCAATTATAAAAGTTTCAAATCAAAAAACGATAACTGCTAAGGATATTGCGGCAGGACTTTCTAATTTTCAAGTATTGAATCCTGAGCAATTGATTTGCAGTATGGATAAGAAAGTTGCTTTTGAGATGGAGATTATTATTGAAAAAGGAAGAGGTTATGTTCCTGCAGAAGAAAATTCAAAAGATGATACTGCAATGGGCACTATTGCTATAGATTCGATTTTTACACCAATCAAGAATATAAAATATGATGTGGAGAATTATAGGGTTGAGCAAAAAACAGATTTTGAAAAATTAAATATCCATTTGGTAACAGATGGTTCAATCACTCCAAAAGATGCTTTAACAGAAGCTTCTAAAATACTTATCCAGCATTTTATGCTTTTCTCTGATGAGAAAATCACATTTGGGAAGGATCTGGAAGATGAGTTTGATGAGGATACTTTGCATATGCGCCAACTTTTGAAAACAAAACTTTCAGAAATGGGCTTATCGGTTAGAGCACTAAATTGTTTAAAAACCGCAGAGGTGCAAACCCTTGGAGAATTGGTATCTTTCAATAAATCAGATTTGCTTAAATTCAGAAATTTTGGTAAAAAATCATTAACTGAGTTAGAAGCATTGGTAGAGGATAAAGGATTAACATTTGGATTAGATATTTCCAAATATAATTTAGATAACGAATAATAAAATGAGACACGGGAAGAAATTTAATCATTTAGGAAGAAAAGCTCCTCATAGAAAGGCGATGCTTGCTAATATGGCTTGTTCGCTTATTCAGCATAAGCGTATCAAAACAACTGTTGCAAAGGCAAAAGCATTAAGAATGTATATTGAGCCACTTCTTACAAAATCAAAAGATGATACTACACATTCAAGAAGAACCGTATTTTCTTACCTTAAACAAAAGGAAGCAATTACAGAACTTTTTGGAGATGTAGCTGAAAAGATTGCTAATAGATCTGGGGGCTATACCAGGATATTAAAAATCAGCAACCGATTAGGAGATAATGCAGAAATGTGCTTTATTGAATTGGTAGATTATAATGAAGATTATAAAACTGATAAACCAAAAAGAAAGAAAACTAGAAGAAGAGGTGGAAAATCAGCTGAAGGAAAAAAAGTAGAGTTAGCAGCAGAAGTAGTTTCTGGTGAAACTACTGCTGAAACTCCTGAAAGTAATGTAGAAGAGAAAACAGATGTTGTTCAAGAGGAAATTATAGAAACTAAAGAAGAAACTCCTACTGAAGAAGTTCAGGATGTAGTTAAGCAAGAAACTAAAGAAGAAGTGGTAAAACAGGTAAAACAAGAGGAAGCATATTCAACAGAAGTAGAAGAAGAACCTAAAGAAGATGAAAAAGAGCAAGTTCAAGAGGCAGTAGAAGAATCTAATGAAGAAACTAAAGCAGAAGAGCTTTTAGAAACTGAGGAAGTAGTAGAAGAAGTTCCTGTGGAAATTGAAAAAAATACTGAGGACATTCAAGAAGAGGTTAAGGTAGAATCTGAGAAGCAAGAAGAAGAAACTCCTCCTGAAGAAGAAGTAGTTAATGAAGTTCAAAATGAACAATCTGAGAGTGAGCAAGCAGTTGACACTCAGGATGAAAAAAATAAAGAAGTTACAGACGACTCAAATGAAGAGGAGAAAAAACAAGAGTAGGATGTTATTATTTATAAATAAAAGGATAGAGCTTTGTGTTTTATCCTTTTTTTTTTAATTTTATTTTTATAAAAAATGAAATACAATAAAAGAGAAAAAGCAATCCTCTTGTTAGCAGACGGAACTATTTTTCATGGTAAAGCTAATGGAATAGTAGGAACTGCAACAGGAGAGCTTTGTTTTAATACAGGAATGTCTGGCTATCAAGAAGTATTCACGGATCCTTCTTATTATGGCCAATTGATGATAACTACTAATGCACATATAGGAAATTATGGTGTGCATAATGAAGAGGTAGAATCAGATGGCATGAAGATTGCTGGACTAATTTGTAAAAATTTCAATTCAGGGTATTCAAGAGTTGCAGGAGATGGAGATTTACAATCCTATTTCGAGAGTCAAAATAAAATAGTAATTTCTGATGTTGACACTAGATCTGTTGTACGCCACATACGAGATAAGGGCGCTATGAATGCAATTATTTCAACTGCAACAACAGATATTGATGAATTATCTAAGTGTTTATCTGAAGTTCCTTCAATGGAAGGCCTTGAGTTGTCATCTTCCGTATCTACTAAGGGGGCATATTTTGTAGGCGAGGAGTCGGCTAAGTTTAAAGTTGCTGTTTTAGATTTAGGCGTTAAAAAGAGCATATTAAGATGTATGACAGATAGAGGATGTTATTTAAAAGTATTTCCAATGCAGACAACTTATAAGGAGATGAAAGCATGGCATCCTGATGGATTTTTCTTGTCAAATGGACCTGGAGACCCATCCGCAATGCCAGAAGTGATTGAGGAGGTAAAAAAAATCACTATAGATCGAAAAGCGGTTTTCGGAATTTGTTTAGGTCATCAAGCACTTGCACTTTCAGAAGGGATTTCAACTTACAAAATGCATAATGGGCACAGAGGAATTAACCATCCTGTTAAAAATTTAGCTAGCGGAAAAGCTGAGGTCACTTCTCAAAATCATGGATTTGGAATTTCAAAAGAAGATATTGAAAATAATGCTAATGTGGAAATTACACACATTAACTTGAATGATGATACAGTTGAGGGTATTAAGATCCTAAATAAAAATTGCTTTTCTGTTCAATATCATCCAGAATCATCACCAGGCCCACATGATTCAAGATATCTATTTGACGATTTTGTAAATAATATAAAGAACAACTAATGAGCAAAATTGAAAAAATTCATGCTCGTCAGATTCTAGATTCTAGAGGAACCCCTACAGTTGAAGCAGAAGTTTCAATTGAGAATGGTATAGTAGGTAGGGCATCTGTTCCATCTGGGGCATCCACAGGAAAATATGAGGCGGTGGAACTAAGAGATGGAGAAAAAGAGACTTATTTAGGTAAAGGGGTTTTAAAAGCAGTTCAGAATATTAAAACGACCATAAATGAAGAACTCAAAGGAGTGAGCGTATTAGACCAGAACCTTATTGATAGTAAGATGATTCGATTAGATGGGACTCTCAATAAAGCAAACTTAGGCGCAAATGCAATGCTTGCAGTATCCCTTGCTTGCGCTAAAGCATCTGCTATTGTACAGAATAAAAACTTATTTGCTGCAGTAGGTGAAAATGAGGCCTGCACTTTACCAATCCCCATGATGAATATTTTAAATGGAGGTTCTCATGCAGATAATAGTATAGACTTCCAAGAATTTATGGTGATGCCAGTGGGAGCAACTTCATTTTCAGAAGCCTTAAAAATGGGAACAGAAGTCTTTCATCATCTAAAAGCTGAGTTGCAATCTCAAGGTCATTCTACAAATGTAGGTGATGAAGGGGGTTTTGCCCCAAACCTAGGCTCTAATGAAGAAGCTATTCAGGTAGTTCTAAAAGCAATAGAGTCTGCTAGATATAGGCCAGGGGAGGATATGTATATTGCAATGGATGCTGCAGCTTCAGAATTTTACAACGCAGAAGAAAATGTATATCACTTTCATCAGTCAACAGGAGAGAAATTAACGCCAGGACAAATGGTTGATTTTTGGACTGATTGGACAGAGAAATATCCTATTTTATCTATTGAAGATGGGTTAGATGAAGACGATTGGGATGCCTGGAAAGCACTAACCATTAAGATTGGGGATAAAGTTCAGTTAGTAGGAGATGATTTATTCGTTACTAATGTAGAAAGACTTTCAAAAGGTATTCAAAATGGAATTGCCAATTCTATTTTGATAAAAGTGAATCAAATAGGCACTTTAACTGAAACAATTAATGCTGTGAAAATGGCACAAAAAAATGGATATACATCTGTCATGAGTCATAGGTCAGGAGAAACTGAAGACACAACTATAGCAGATTTGTCTGTTGCATTAAATTGTGGACAGATCAAAACAGGATCGGCTTCCCGTTCTGATAGAATGGCGAAATACAATCAATTACTTAGAATTGAGGAAATCTTAGGAAAAGACGCAGTTTATCCAGGAAAAAACTTTATATTCGGCTAGTTTAATATTATTAAAGATTATGGTAAAGAAAGCAGAATTACACATTGACGGAGAAATCATATCACTTCCAGTAATTACAGGAACTGAAAATGAAACTGCAATCGATATAAGCAGATTAAGAGCAGAAACTGGGATTATAACACTCGATAATGGGTTTAAGAACACAGGTTCTACTGAAAGTGCAATTACCTTTTTGGATGGCGAAAAAGGAATTTTAAGATATAGAGGTTTTGCTATCGAAGAATTAGCTGAGCAATCTACTTTTTTAGAGGTAGCTTTTTTACTAATATATGGCGAATTACCAAAAAAGGAACAGTTAGCTGAATTTGAAAAGAAGATTTCTGAACACACATTGGTTCATGAAGATGTAAAATCTATTTTAGATGGCTTTCCTTCAAAGTCACACCCAATGGGCGTATTGTCTTCTCTTGTTTCTTCTCTTACTGCCTTTTATCCAAAATCCTTAGACCCTAATCGTTCTGCAGAAGAAGTAAATGGAACAATTATTCGCTCTATCGCAAAACTACCTACACTTGCAGCTTGGAGTTTCAAAAACAGAATGCGTCAGCCCGTAATTTATCCAGATAATACGCTTAACTATTGTGAGAATTTTATCCGAATGATGTTTTCATTACCAACAGTTCATTATGAAGTTGATTCAGTTATAGCAAGCGCATTGAACAAACTCTTAATATTACATGCCGATCATGAACAAAATTGTTCTGCTTCAACTGTTCGAATTGTAGGATCATCACATGCAAGTTTATATGCCTCTATTTCTGCTGGAATTGCGGCACTTTGGGGGCCACTTCATGGAGGGGCAAATCAAGCAGTAATTGAGATGCTTGAGCAGATAAAAGAGGACGGAGGAGATGTAGATAAGTATGTTGCAAAAGCAAAAGATAAATCAGATTCTTTCCGATTGATGGGCTTCGGTCACAGAGTGTATAAAAGCTTTGATCCAAGAGCTACTATTATCAAGAAAGCTGCTGATGATGTTTTAGGGCAATTAGGAGTTGAAGATCCAGTACTAGATATTGCTAAAAAACTTGAAGAAGTAGCACTAGAGGATGAGTATTTTAAGGCAAGAGGCTTGTACCCTAATGTAGATTTCTATTCCGGAATTATTTATAGAGCATTAGGAATTCCTACAGATATGTTTACCGTTATGTTTGCACTTGGAAGGCTTCCAGGCTGGATTGCACAATGGAAAGAGATGAGGGAAAATGGAGAGCCAATAGGAAGACCTAGACAAGTTTATACTGGCGCTACTGAGAGAAAATATGTTCCAATTAACAAGAGATAAAGAATTTAGTGTTTAAAATAGTGGGGGTCAATGACTCCCTTTTTTTATTTTTGGGCTATGGCTTACAAATCTTTACAACAATGTATTTCTGATTTAGAGAAAAATGGAGAAATTAGAATCATCTCTTCTGAGGTCAATCCTAATTTGGATATGGCTTCTATTCATTTGAATGAATTTAAAGATGGAAAAAAAACATTGTTGTTTGAAAATGTAAAAGGATCAAAATATAGGGCTGTTTCTAATTTGTTTGGAACTCTAGAAAGAGGAAAGTTTATTTTTAGAGATAGTATAGCTATTGTAAAGAGCTTAATTGATCTAAAAGTTAATCCGATAAATGCACTAAAGAGCCCTATAAAATCGCTTTTTACAATTTTAAATGGAATTTACGCTATTCCAAAAAAAGTTTGTTTTCCAAAATCTTTTAAAGAAATAAAGATAGAAGGCTTGCCAAAAATAAAGTGTTGGAAAGAGGATGGGGGAACTTTTATTACTTTACCTCAAGTGTATTCTGAGGATGTAGAAAAGCCAGGAATTCTAAACTCTAATTTAGGAATGTACAGAATTCAACTTTCCGGGAATGATTATGAGTTGAATAAAGAAGTAGGGATGCATTATCAGATCCATAGAGGGATTGGGATACACCAAAAGAAAGCAATTAAAAAAGGAAAAGCATTAAAGGTTTCTATTTTTGTTGGAGGACCTCCTGCACACACTTTTGCAGCTGTGATGCCACTTCCTGAGGGAATATCAGAATTATCTTTTGCTGGAGTATTGGCGAAAAGAAGATTCAGATATGCGAAAAAGGATGGTTATACTATTTCTGCAGATGCAGATTTTGTAATCTGTGGAGAGTTACAGTCTAATGATTTAAAAGCTGAAGGTCCATTTGGAGATCATTTGGGATATTATAGTTTAAAACATGATTTTCCTGTTTTGAGAGTTCATAAAGTGTATGCAAAGGAAAATGGTATTTGGCCTTTTACTGTTGTAGGCCGCCCTCCACAGGAAGATTCTCAATTCGGGACTCTTATCCATGAGATAAGTGGCAAAGCAATAGAGAAAGAAATTCCTGGATTAAAAGCAGTAAATGCGGTAGATGAGGCGGGAGTACATCCTTTATTATTAGCGATAGGAAGCGAAAGGTATACTCCATATAATCGAACCAAAAAACCTCAAGAGTTATTGACTATTGCCAATCATATCTTAGGGACAGGACAAATGTCTTTAGCAAAGTTCCTATTTATTTGTGATGAAGAAAATGCTCCTGATGTAAGTAATAAGAACGAGTATTTTACACATTTTCTGGAAAGAGTAGATTGGGAAAGAGACTTGCACTTCCAAACCAAAACAACAATAGATACCTTAGATTATAGTGGAGACGGATTGAATGAAGGCTCGAAAGTAGTAATTGCAGCAGCAGGGGATGTAAAGAGAAAGCTATCTGAAATCTTACCTCAAATTGATCTACCTTCAGGATTCTCAGATCTTAATTTAGTAAGCAATGGAAATTTAGTAGTGGAAGGGAAAGGAGAAGTTGAGGGTTTAATCTCTAGTCTAGAGAAACAAAATCTAGAAGGAATAGCTTTAATTACACTTGTAGATGATTCTAATTTTGTGAGTAAAGATTTTACTAATTGGTTGTGGGTTACTTTCACCCGCTCTAATCCGGCAAATGATATATATGGTTTAAATTCAGAGATTAGAAAAAAACATTTCTCTTGCTCTCTCCCTGTTATTGACGCAAGAATAAAAGCACATCATGCTCCTATTTTGGAGAGGTAGGTTTCTTCTTAAAATTCCGTTTATTATTCCACTTTCTTTTTTTCTTCTTTTTTGGTAATAATTTATATTCTGGAGTTTTTTCAAAGTTATTTGGCAGGGCTAATTTAGGAACTTCTTTTTCAATTAACTTTTCAATCTCCATAAAGTTTTTTACTTGTTTTGGATTAATAAATGTGATAGCTTCTCCCGTTCTTTCTGCTCTAGCGGTTCTACCAATTCTATGTACATAATCTTCTGCATCATGTGGCACCTCATAATTGATTACCAATTCAATTCCTTTTATGTCAATTCCTCTAGATAAAATGTCGGTAGCAACTAAAATTCGGATTCTCTTATTCTTAAAATCTCTTATGGTTTCTTCTCTTTGTTCTTGACTTAGTCCAGAGTGCATTTCAGAAGATTTCATTCCTGCTTTATTGAGTGTTTTTTTAATTTCTCTTACACTTTTAATACTTGATGCAAATACCAAAACATGACTTAAATCTCTTCCTTTTTCCTTTAAGATTTCTCTTACTAAATTTACTTTCTGATTGTCATACGTCATATAGGCATGTTGTGTAAGTCCTTCAACTGGTTTGGATATTGCGAGGCTAATACTCTCCGGATTTTTCAAAATGTTATTTGCAAGTTCTCTTATTTTAGGAGGCATGGTTGCTGAGAATAACAGGTTTTGTCTATTTTTTGGGAGTTCGTTTGCAATTTTCATGATGTCATCATAAAAGCCCATATCTAACATTCTATCTGCTTCATCTAATATAAAATGTTTCACTCCTGAAGTATCAAAATAATTAAAGTCTAAATGAGCAAGTAATCTCCCTGGAGTACAGATAATAATATCAGTTCCTTTTTTCAGTGCTTGTTTTTGGTTGTCAAATTCCACACCAGTTCCTCCTCCATAAATTGGGTAGGAAGAAGAATTAGTAAAATAAGAGAACCCTTCAATTTGCCGGTCAATTTGTTTTGCAAGTTCCCTGGTAGGCGCTATAATAATAGTAATTACTTTATTGTTTTGATTGGTCTTGGTAAGTTTATCTAAAATAGGGAGGACAAATGCAGCTGTTTTTCCTGTTCCTGTTTGTGCACAGGCTATTAAATCTCTGCCTTTTTGAATTACAGGTATAGCTTGTTCTTGTATTGGTGTAGCCTCCTCAAATCCCATCATATTCAACCCCTCTTGAAGTTCGTCTCCGAACTTAAATGCTCTAAATTTCATTGGGTAAAGATACTAAAAACAATATCTATTCTCCTCAATCAATTTTTCGGCCACGGATCTTCTTAATTGTTTTGGATTAATGTTGTATCCTTTCGTGAATCGTTTTAATCCCATTAACAACATTTTTTGTTCATCTCCTTCTGCAAAGGATAAAATCACTTCTTCTCCTGCTTTCTGACAATTTTTAATTGAGGAATATAAGAAAAGCTTACTCATGTTTATTTGGTGTTCAGTAGCCTGTTCCCCATTATTATTTGCTAATTTCTCAGCTCTTAATATTGCAGATTCTGCAGTATAAACTTCAATTACCATATCTGCAAGGTTCATTAATACTTCTTGTTCCTTTTCAATATCCATAGCGTAATGTTGAGCAGCTTTTCCTGCAGTCATCAGAATTGCTTTTTTCAATTTTTTCAGATTTTCTTTCTCAATTGCAAACAATTCATTTTCATCTGGAGTTTCAAAAGAAGGAATACTCATTAATTCTGAGGAAACTTTCATAGCAGGCCCCATAATGTCTAGCTGTCCCTTCATTGCTTTTTTTAGAATCATACCAACCAATAACATGCGGTTTATTTCATTAGTCCCTTCATAAATACGAGCAATTCTAGCATCCCTGTAAGCCGCTTCCATAGGAGTATCTACTGAATATCCCATTCCTCCATAAATCTGTATTCCTTCATCAGAACAGAATTGAATTGTTTCCGATCCTAAAACTTTTACAATAGAACATTCTATAGCATATTCTTCTACCCCTTTAAGATGTGCTTTTTGATGATCTACTGCCTCACTTTCTAGTTTTGTAATATTTTTTTCTATTTCGTTTCCTGCTCTGTAAGTTGCAGATTCAATAGCATAAGTTCTAACTGCCATATCAGCAAGTTTATGACGAATAGCTCCAAATTTAGCAATAGGAATTCCAAACTGAATACGCTCATTTGAATAAGAAGTAGAAAGACTAATTACTCTTCTACAAGCATCTAATACAGCTGCTGAAAGTTTTATTCTCCCAACATTTAAGGCGTTCATAGCTATTTTAAATCCGTTTTCTCTTCCTCCTAACATGCTTTCTGCAGGAACTTTTACTTCATTAAAAAACACCTGACGAGTAGAAGAGGAATTGAGTCCTAATTTATGCTCTTCTTCTCCAAAAGTAATTCCTTCCATTTCTTTTTCCAAGATAAATCCAGTGATGTTTTTATCGTCTTCAATTCTAGCAAATACTATAAATACATCTGCAAATCCAGCATTAGAAATCCACATCTTTTGTCCTGTAATGAGGTAGTATTTTCCATCTTCAGTAAGTA
Source organism: Bacteroidota bacterium (assembly GCA_036337275.1). GTDB lineage: Bacteria > Bacteroidota > Bacteroidia > Flavobacteriales > BACL11 > DUAL01. Next base: position 45,376 of record JAYZEM010000006.1, read on the forward strand.
CTGCTTTTGTTTTCCCTGAATTCGCATCTGAGCCAGCCCCAGGCTCTGTTAAACAATAACATCCCATCCACTCTCCTGACGCTAATTTTGGCAAGTATTTTTCTCTTTGTACGCTATTACCATAAAGTAAAATAGGTAAAGTGCCGATTCCAGTATGAGCTCCAAATGCAGTGGAAAAGGATCCATTTGCACCAGAAATTTTGTCACAAATTAATACGGAAGTATTAAAGGGCATTCCCATTCCTCCGTATTCTTCAGGAACGCTTATTCCTAAAAGCCCTAGTTCTCCTGCTTTTTTCATGCAATCTTCCGTAAGTTTATAATCTTTCTTTTCAAATTGCTCTCTATGAGGGTCTAATTCTTTTTCTACAAACTCTCTTGTTGCAGAAGCCATCATTAGTTGCTCTTCCGAGAAATCTTCTGGAATAAAAATATCTTTTGCTTCTTGGTCTTTAATTAAAAATTCTCCTCCTTTTATCATTGCTATTTATTTTCTATTTTATGTATTGCTTTTATTGTTTTTAACATAGAGTCAGGGGTTACCGAGATGGTATCAATTCCTTCTTCGACTAAGAATTGTGCGAAATCTGGGTAGTCAGATGGACCTTGCCCACAAATTCCAATTTTTGTTTTTGTCTTTTTTCCTACTTTTATAAGATTTGAGATGGAGCATTTTACTGCCGGATTTCTTTCATCATATATGTGTGCAACTAATGATGAATCTCTATCTAAACCTAAAGTAAGTTGCGTCAAATCGTTAGATCCAATAGAGAACCCATCAATATGCTGAGCAAATTCTTCTGCCATTAAAATATTGGATGGAAGTTCTGCCATTAAATAAACTTGAAGCCCATCTTTTCCTCTTTCTAAGCCATATTTTTTCATCACTTTGTACACTTTCTTAAGTTCTTCTACTGTTCTGCAAAAAGGAATCATAATGGTTACATTTGTAAGCCCCATTTTTTCTCTAACTCTTTTTATAGCTTTACATTCCATCCCAAAAGCGTATTCATATTCATCGGAATAATAACGAGATGCGCCTCTCCAGCCAATCATTGGATTTTCTTCTGTTGGCTCGAAATAATTCCCTCCAAGTAGGTTGTAATATTCGTTAGACTTAAAATCTGACATTCGAACAATAGTTTGTTTTGGGTAAAATGCTGAAGCGATTTTTGCGATACCATAAGAGAGTCTTTTAACAAAGAAAGTTTCTTCCGTTTTAAACCCTCTTGTCAGAATCCTGATTTTTTCTGTAAGATCTTCATCTTTCAATCTTTTATGTTTTAAAAGAGCAAGTGGATGGGCTTGAATATAATTATTGATAATAAATTCTTCTCTAGCTAATCCTACGCCTGCATTAGGTATTTGTGCAAACTTAAAAGCTAAATCAGGCGAAGCTACATTTAACATAATTGGGGTTTTGGTTTGAGGCAATTTATCCAATTTCGTTTTCTTTAATTTAAAAGGAACAATACCTTCATATACTTTTCCAACATCTCCTTCAGCACAACTAATGGTAAATTCTTCTCCATTAAACAGAACTTCTGTTCCGTTTTCTGTCCCTACAATTGCAGGTACTCCCATTTCACGAGCAACAATTGCAGCATGACAAGTTCTCCCTCCTTTATTGGTGATAATTGCAGATGCTTTCTTCATGATTGGCTCCCAGTCAGGATCTGTCATTTCGGTAACTAAGATGTCTCCTTCCTTAAAATCAGATCCGTCAAAACTTCCATCTCTACCATCTAAAGAATACATTTTTTGAACCTTTCCTTGCCCAATTCTATCACCTACTGCAATTCCTGTTAATCGAACTACTGTACCTTCAGTATTATCAATTTTATACTCAATAAGGGAATTGTCTTTTTTTCTAGAATGTATGGTTTCAGGTCTTGCTTGTACAATAAATAAATTACCAGTAAGTCCATCTATAGCCCACTCTGTATCCATTGGACACCAATGTCCTTTTAGTTTGGTATAATAATCTTCAATAATACAAACCCACTTTGCTAATTTAAGGGCTTGCCTATCCGTAATACAGAATTCATTTTGCTGTGTGTTTCCTACATGAACCGTTTTTACTAATTGTCCAGGGTCAGTAGAATAAATCATTTTATTCTCCTTTTTTCCCATTTTCTTTTCAATAATTGATGAAAACCCATCCTTTAACGTAGGTTTGAAAATCAAAAATTCATCAGGAGACACAGTTCCTTGCACCACACTTTCTCCAAGGCCGTAAGAACCATTGATGAGGACCACATCCTTAAAGCCACTTTCGGTATCTAAAGAAAAAGCAACTCCAGAAGAAGCTAAATCCGAACGAACCATTTTCTGCACACAAACAGAAAGCCCTATATTAAAGTGATCAAATCCAAAATCATCCCTATAGGAAATAGCTCTGTCGGTAAACAGGGATGCGAAACAATTTCGTACTGCCGTTAAAATTTGCTCCGGACCTCTTACATTCAAATAAGTTTCTTGTTGTCCTGCAAAAGATGCATCTGGCAAGTCCTCTGCAGTTGCAGAGGAACGAACAGCTACATCTGTAATATCCGATCCATATTTTTGGGAAAGCAAAGTGTAATTCTCTCGGATTTCCTCCTTTACTTGTCTAGGCCATTTACCATTTCTTATTAGCTGCCTGATTTCTAATCCGGTTTTCTTTAAAGAAACCAAATCGTTCTTTTTCATTTTTTTGATATGACTTCTGATTCTCTTATCTAATTTGTTATGACTGATAAACTCCCAATAAGCATCAACTGTTAAAGCAAATCCACCCGGAATATTCACGCCTAACTTCCCTAAGTTTTGGATCATTTCACCTAGAGATGCGTTTTTTCCTCCAACTAATTCTAAATCACTTAATTGAATATTTGATAAATCAACTATGTACTTGTTTTCCATTTTTTTGTGGTTTTTTTAGTTCTATTTAGGTTTTTATAATATTTCAAATACTCCAGCAGCACCTTGTCCAGCTCCTACACACATGGTAACCATTCCGTATTTTTGTTTTCTTCTTTTCATTTCATTTATCAATTGAACTGTTAGCTTTCCTCCAGTACACCCAAGAGGATGTCCTAAGGCAATAGCACCACCATTAACATTTACAATTTTCTGATTTAATCCTAGCTCACGGATAACTGCTAAAGATTGAGAAGCAAACGCTTCATTTAACTCTATTTGCTCAATATCTTTCAATTTTAACCCTGCTCTTTCTAGTGCTATTGGTATAGCATCAACAGGCCCAATTCCCATGTGTTTTGGCTCTACTCCAACTACAGAATAACTTAATAGTTTTGCTATTGGTTTTACTCCTAATTCTTCTACCATTTTTTCAGACATTAATAAAACAAAAGCAGCCCCATCAGAAGTTTGCGATGCGTTTCCTGCTGTTACGCATCCATCTTGAGCAAAAACAGGCCTAAGTTTATTTAACGCTTCTATTGTCCCTCCTTTTCTTGGGCCTTCATCCGTATCTACAACAAACTCTCTTTCTTGTCTTTTTTCGTTTTCATCTAAATAGGTTTCTTTTATTGTTATTGGAACAATTCCACTTTTAAGATATCCATTCTCAATAGCATGTAGTGCTTTTTTATGAGAATTAAGTGCAAACTCATCTTGGTCCTTTCTACTGATATTCCACTTTCTTGCAACAGTTTCTGCAGTGAGTCCCATATTCCAATACCAATCTGCATTGTTTTTTGCAACATCATAGTTTGGCACTATTCTCCACCCTCCAAATGGGATAGGAGACATACATTCTACTCCACCTGCTATAATGCAATCCGCCATTCCACTTTCAATTTTTGCATTGGCTATAGCTATGGTTTCTAATCCGGAAGAACAATATCTATTTACGGTCATTCCAGGAACTTTTATGGTGTCTAATCCCATTAAGGAAATCATACGGCCAATATTCAACCCTTGTTCTGCTTCTGGAGTTGCATTTCCACAAATTATATCATCAATTTTATCTTTATCTAACTCAGGAACAGAAGAAACTAAATGCCTGATAACATCTGTTGCTAAATCATCAGGACGAGTAAATTTAAATGCCCCTTTTCCTGATTTTCCAACTGCTGATCTAAAGCCTGCTATTATATATGCCATATTCATAATCTTAATTTCTTAATGGTTTTCCTTTCTTTAACATATGTTCAATTCTCTCTAATGTTTTTCTTTCCCCACATAGAGATAAAAACGCTTCTCTTTCTAAGTCTAATAAATATTGTTCAGAAACAAGAGTAGGAGAGGATAAGTCTCCACCACAAATTGCATATGCTAATTTTTCTGACATTAATTTTTCATGTTTGGTAATATAACCAGCTGCATGCATGGAATGTGCTCCAACTAAAAACATCCCAAGCCCTTCTTTCCCTAATACTTTTATTTTTTCAGAAACAGGTTTGGTATATCCTTTATCTGCAAGATTCAATACTGCTGCTTTTGCATCTGTTATCAGATTGTTGTTTCCGACAGTTACTTTGTCTCTATTTTTTAAAAGTAAATCTAATTCTATCGCTTCTTGTGCTGATGTAGCTACTTTTGCCATTCCAATATTTAAGTACCTTTCTTTAATTGTTGGAAGTTGAATGTCTCCAGAAAAATATGCTTCAGAAGCTCTTTTTGCCATTTCTTTTGTTCCGCCACCTCCCGGGATTACTCCAACTCCCATTTCTACAAGTCCTATATAGGTTTCTGCTGCAGCCTGTACATGATCGGCATGTAAGGAAATTTCACAACCACCTCCTAAAGTTAATCCGTGAGTCGCTACTACAACAGGAACAGATGAGAATCTAATTCTTCCAGTTGTATTTTGGAAGGCTCGAACAGCAAAATCAATTTCTTCATATTCTTGTTCAATTGCCATCATGAAAATCATAGCAATATTTGCTCCTACAGAAAAGTTTGTTCCTTGATTTGCAATTACTAATCCTTTATGATTTTTTTCTGCAATTTCAATTGATTTTTGAATTCCTTTCAGAACTTCTCCTCCAATAGAATTCATTTTAGTTCTCCACTCCAAGTTTACAATTCCATCACCAATATCGGTAAGGTTGCATCTTGAATTGCTCCAAATAGTGTTATTTTCTCTTATGTGGTTTAAAATGATAAAATTTTCCATTCCATCAACTGCTTCTTGATATGTTTTAGGTATATTATAGTAATTTAGAGTTCCATCTTTTGTTGTGTAGAAGGAAGAGCCTCCAGATTTAACCATATTATAAACCCAGTCAGCTGCTTTGTGTCCATATGCTTCCATCTCAGGAAGCGTTTTCTCTACTCCAAGCGCATCCCACATTTCAAAAGGACCTAGATTCCAACCAAAACCAGCAGAAAGCGCTCTGTCAATTTTATAAAGATCTTCAGTAATTTCTGGTATTCTGTGAGATGCATAAGCAAATGCGGAATAGAAGGATTTTCTATAAAATTCTCCTGCTCTATCTTTCCCTTTTACAAGAATTTTCAACCGTTTTAATAAGTCGTCTTCTTGTTTTGCAGCTGCAATAGTTGCAAATTTTGCTTTTTGCTTAGGAGCGTACTCCATAGTTTTGAGGTTTAGTGCCTCAATTACTCTCTTTCCTTTTTTGTCTTTAGATTTTTTATAGAAACCTTGCTTTGTTTTGTCTCCTAACCAATTGTTTTCACTCATTTTAGCAATGAAATCTGGAAGTTTGAATTTAGATCTCATTTCATCATCAGGACAATTTTCATGAACTCCATTTGCAACATGAATTAATGTGTCAAGTCCAACTAAATCACAAGTTCTAAAAGTTGCAGATTTTGGACGGCCAATAATTGGTCCGCTTAAAGAATCTACTTCTTCCACAGTCAACCCCAACTCTTTTACCAAATGGAATAAAGAAATGATGTTAGCTACACCAATTCTGTTAGCAATAAAGGCTGGAGTGTCTTTACAAAGCACCATGTCTTTCCCTAAAAATTTATCTCCGTATTGCATCAAGAAATTAATTATTTTTGGATCCGTTTCTGAAGAAGGAATAATTTCTAGCAGTTTTAAATATCTTGGAGGATTAAAGAAATGTGTTCCGCAAAGATGCTGCCTAAAATCATCACTTCTTCCTTCTAACATACTTTCAATTGGGATTCCAGAAGTGTTTGTGGTAATTAAAGTCCCTTCTTTTCTGTGCTTTTCTATCTTTTCAAAAACTTTATTTTTAATGTCCAATCGTTCTACCACTACTTCAATAATCCAATCAACATCTGCAATTTTGTGTAAATCATCATCCAAATTTCCTGTATCAATTCTGTTTGTAAAATTTTTGCTGTAAATAGGAGAAGGCTTGCTTTTCAAGGTGTTTTTTAAGGCTTCATTTACAATTGAGTTTCGTATAGATTTATCATCCTTTTGTTCTTCAGTCATATCAAAAGGAACAATATCTAAGAGAAGAACTTCCACTCCTATATTTGCAAAATGACAAGCAATACGCGACCCCATAATTCCAGACCCAATTACCGCTACTTTGTTAATGTGTCTATCTAGTTTCATCAATAATTTTATTTATTTTTTTTAAGATTAAAAAAAAAGTGTCCATTTCCTCTTTTTTGAAATGAGACTGAATACTTTCATTAAAATTAATTACAGTTTCTTTTGCAACTTCTCTCCAATCCATTCCAAGAGGAGTTAAGTGAATAACAGCTTTTCTTTTATCATTTGGGTCTTGCTTTCTTTCAATCACTCCTGCTTCTTCTAATTTATTTAATGAGCGCGATAGGGAAGTAGCTTCCATGCCCATGCTTGGCCCTAATTGAGTGGAAGGCGTACCTTCCATGATATCAATATTTAATATAATCATACCAAGCGCCATACTTGCCATATATTCGGTGGCTGTTCGGTTATACATTTTACTAATGTTGTACCAGGTTTTTCTAATGTTATAGTCAATTGTTTCTTCCGGTAACATATGTTTGTATTAATTTATTTGAGCGAAAATAAAAAATATTATGCATGCATAATAAAATTCCTTAAAAAATTTCTCTTATATTTAGCCTTCTATAAAAAATGAACAGATGAAGTATTTATCGCCACTTGAAATGCTCTATAAATGGGAGCAAAAAAAAGCAAATGAAATTTATTTAAGCCAACCTATTGATTCGCAATGGCACAATTGGACCTGGAAAGAAGTAGGTTGTGAAGTAAGAAAAATGGCTACTTATTTACAATCCTTGGATTTGCCACCACAAAGTAAAATAGGAATATTATCTAAAAATTGTGCACATTGGATAATGAGTGATTTGGCTATAATGATGTCAGGCCATATTTCTATTCCGCTTTACCCTAACTTAAATGCCGAAAGCTTAGGAAAGATTCTAATCCATTCCGAAACCAAAGTATTATTCGTTGGGAAACTGGATAATTATGAAGACATGAAGCCTGGAGTTCCAACTGATATACCATGTATTACTTATCCTTTCTATGCAGAAGATTACCCAAGATGGGATGAACTTACTAAAGATATAAATCCATTGTCAGCAAATGTAATAAGAAAGGATGATGAGTTAGCTACTATAATTTATACTTCAGGGACAACCGGTGATCCAAAAGGGGTGATGCATAAGTTTTACAACTTTTCTTTTGCTACTACTAATGCTGTAAGCGCATTGCCTTTAAAGAACGAATCTTTTTTTTCGTATTTACCTCTTTGCCATATTGCAGAACGTCTATTAGTAATGATGGGATCTTTGTACACAGGAGGAAAAGTTTCTTTTGCAGAAAGTTTAGATACTTTTGCTGATAATCTATCAGAAGCATCACCATCAGTATTCTTAGGTGTTCCTAGGATTTGGACTAAGTTTCAACAAGGGATTCTAGGAAAATTGCCACAAAAGAAATTAAATGTCCTGCTTGCTATTCCACTTGTTTCTTCTCTAATAAAAAAGAAAATCAAAAAAGGATTAGGCTTGAGTAAAGCCAGAAATATATTTACTGGTGCAGCCCCAACACCTACTGCTACTATAAGGTGGTTTGAGCGATTGGGAATAAAAATTCAAGAGGCTTATGCCATGACAGAAAATACTTGTTACTCTCATGTAAGTTTTAAGGACAAGATAAAAATAGGCTCAGTAGGACAGGCGCTTCCTCTTTGTGAAGTAGAACTCTCTGAGCAGAATGAAATTCTAATAAAGCATGAGGCATTAATGGACGGCTATTATAAAGACCAACAGCAGACGATTGAAACCATAAAAGATGGATGGCTTCATACAGGAGATGAGGGAGTAATTGATGATGAGGGTTTCTTACGTATAACAGGAAGAGTAAAAGATATTTTTAAAACTTCTAAAGGAAAATATGTTGCCCCTTCACCAATAGAAATGAAACTCTCGGCCAATAAAAACTTGGAACAAATATGTGTGGTTGGGGATGGAATCCCTCAACCTATTGCACTTGTTATACTTTCTGAAAAAGGAAAAGCAAAACCTAAAGAAGCATTAAAGGAAAGTTTAGAAAAGAGCTTGGGAATAATCAATCCTAAGTTAGATAATCATGAGAAGTTAAAAAACATAGTCGTGCTTTCTGAGGATTGGACCATTGAAAACAAACTGCTAACTCCAACCATGAAGATTAAGCGTAATGCAATTGAGAAATTACATAGAAGTAATTATGTAAATTGGTATGAAGGCGAAAGGGTTCTCCTAGTCTAATTTTCTACTAATTCTTTAATGATTAAGTTCTGCTCCACAATCCTTACAATATTTTGCATTTTCATCATGTCCTTCTTTTGTGCATTCAGGGCAAGTTTGTGTTGTTATTTTTAGGTTTCTATTTCTAGTAAATTCTGCTGCAAAAATACCTGTTGGAACAGCAATAATTCCATAACCTAAAATCATAATGAAAGAAGCTAATAATTTTCCTAATGTGGTATAAGGAACAATATCGCCATACCCCACTGTTGTGAGTGTTACAACCGCCCAATAAATACTTCTAGGTATAGATGTAAAGCCATGGGTTCCGTGCTCGATTAGATACATTAAGGTGCCCATAATAACTACAAGAACTATTACTGATGTTAGGAATACTACAATTTTTCCTCTACTTTGTCTTAAAGCAGATATCAAAGTCCTTGAACCTCTTACATAACGAACTAGTTTTAATATCCTGAAGATTCTTAATAAACGCATTGCTCTAGCAACAAAGAAATATTGTGATTGAGGGAAAAAAGGCATTAAATAAGTAGGAGCAAATGATATAAAGTCTATAACTCCATAAAAACTGAAAATGTATCTTAATGGTTTGCCTGTTGCATAAATTCTTAAAAAGTACTCAATTGTAAATAAAATGGTTACTATCCACTCAAAGGTTCTCAGTATTTCACCATATTTTTCATGAATTGATTTAACACTTTCGAGCATTACTGCTATGATGCTTGATACGATAGCAATTAACAATAAGATATCAAATAGTTTTCCCCAAAAAGTGTCAGCCTCAAAAATGATTTCTTGAATTTTACGTTTTATTGATTCTGATCTTGTTTTTTCCATGGTGTTTATTTTAATAGCGACAATTCAGTTTTTATAAAATTAGCCAATTCTTTTACATAAGAGGCTGAAAAATCAAACTTTATTCCAGCAGTTTCATATATCTCTCCTATAGTTTTGGTGTAACCTAATTTTAGTGCTGCTATATAGTTGTCAAGTGCTTCTTCTCCTAAGGCTTTATAAGATCGCCACATAGCAATTGCACCTAATTGCGCCATTCCATATTCTATGTAATAAAATGGTACTTCATATAGATGTAATTGTCTTTGCCAAAGGGTAGCATGTACATTTTCATTTCCTTTCCAATCAATGATTTGATTTCCAAGTTTTGCGGAAATCTCCAACCATTTTTCTTTTCTCTCCTTTGCAGTATGCTTTGTAGTATAGATCCAATGTTGGAATTTATCAATGGACGCAACCCAAGGAAGGGTTTCTAATGCTTTTTCCAATTGCTCCAATTTTGCTCTTTTCAGTTCGTTTTTATCTGTATAAAAAATATCCCAATGATCCATAGATAATAGTTCCATTGACATAGATGCTAATTCAGCTACTTCAGAAGGAGTAGATTTAAATTCAGTAAGGGATAGATCCCTACTTAAAAAAGAATGAACAGCATGACCACCCTCATGAACCATAGTTACTAAATCCCTTTGAGAGCCAACAGCATTCATATAAATAAAAGGTACTCCAATTTCATAAAGTGGATACATGAATCCTCCTGGGGCTTTTCCATCTTTTGATTCCAAATCAAGATGTTTCATGGCTTGCATAGTAGCTAAGCACTCCCCAAAATAAGGTGTTAATCTCTCAAAACACTGAATAGATTTATCAGTCAGCATCCTTCCACCATCAAAAGGCTTTAGAGGATCTAAACCATCAACATCAACAGTTGTATCCCATGGCTTGTAGCAACTGTATCCCAATTTTTCTTTTCTTTTCTTTTCAAATGAGGTGATAATGGGAACGATCTCTTTTTCTATTGCATCATGGAAATTGAAGCAGTCTGCAGGAGTATAATCAAATCTACCCATTGCAGAAAACATATAATCTCTATAATTATCAAATCCAGCATTGACTGCAACTTGTTGTCTTAACGCAATTAATTCATCATATAAATCATCCAATGCTTCCTCATCTTCCAATCTTCTGGTACTTATCTTTTCAAAAACGTCTTTTCTTATTTGTCTGTCAGTATCTTTCAAAAGTTGAGCGGCTTGTTGCATTGTCAGTTTCTTACCATCAACTTCAATACTCATTTTTGCCGAGATTGCACCATATTTTTGTTGTTTGGCTTCCATCTGCGTAAACAAAGGGATGTTTTCTTCACGGAAAATCTCAATCTGGTTTTTTACACTTCTTAAATAAATACGGTATTTCTCTTTATCCAACTGCTTCAAATAAGGACTCTCCACTAGTTTCATATTTAATCTATGAGAATATGGAGCAGTTTTAGGCGATATTTCGTTTATCCAAAAATGAAAACTTTCAGCTAACGCTTTGTCGGTTGTATCAACATTCATCTTGATATAGCGCCAAGCCATATCTTCTTCCAGCACAGCACCCAATTCTGATCTATCGAGTAACCATTGCTCTAACTCATTTCCAGAATTGATTTTTCTCTCAATTAAATCATCATAAAGAGGTTCTATCTTTTCCCATGAGTCAATTATCAAACTTTCTGAAACAAAATTTCTTTTTGGTCTTTTTGGTATTGAAATTGTTTTTGTTTCCATACTATTCTTTTTCAGATACTTCTTTCTTATTTGACTTTTTCTTTTCAACTTTTGGTAATTCAATAAGCCCTGAAGTTTGCATTGTATTGTACCATTGAATCACCTTTTTAATATCAGAGATATATACTCTTTCCTCATCAAATTCAGGTAAGATATCTGAGAAATATGCTATTAACTCCTCTTTACTTCCTTTATGAGAGATGCATTGTTTTGCATCTTCTTTTGTTGCAATGGCATCAAAAATATCTGATAAAGGTTTGGTACCCTCATATGTATAAATACCAATCTCTTCTAAAGTGTTTGCATGATGGCGTGCAGTTATTGGCATCCTCTTTTTATCTACTAGACTTTCTACAATAACCGCACTCTTGCCTTGAGAGATAATTTTAAATAACCCTGTTTTACCTGTAATTGCAATTATTCCTTCTAAATTCATTCTTTTTTTAATGTGCAAATTTACATTTTTTAAGCTTATTGGGGTAAAAAGCGGTTTAGGAATAAAAATTGTATTATTGGCATTTGTAATGCCATGATTCTATCAAAAATTAAAAATAGAAAATCGGTTCTTGCTTGGTCGTTATACGATTTTGCAAATCAACCTTTTACCACTATAATAGTCACTTTTATTTATAGTGCATTTTTTGTAGAAGTAATTGCACCAGACCCTCAGGTTGGAACTACAATGTGGGCAAATGCAGTTTCAATTACAGCAATAATTGTGTCTGTTTTATCACCTATACTAGGAGCAATTGCTGATAATGGGGGGTATAGAAAATTTTTCTTGATATTTTTCACATGGATATGTGCTGCTTTTTCAATATTACTTTATTTTCCAACTTCTGGAGATGTGTTTTTAGCACTTACGCTTTTTATTATTGCTAATATCGCATTTGAAATGGGAACAGTTTTTTACAATTCTTATTTGAAAGATTTATCTGAGAAAGCAGATGTTGGAAAAATCTCTGGTTTTGCTTGGGGGATAGGATTTGTAGGCGGATTACTAGCACTTTTTCTATGCTTGTACCTATTTCCTAATTTGTCTGAATTTGAGATTAGAAAAATAAATGTGTTAGTAGGTGTTTGGTTTATTATTTTTAGTATTCCTACTTTTTTATTTTTAAAAGACAGGAAAAAAGAAAAGTTAACAAAAAAGCATTTTTCTAATTCTTTCTCAGCTATTAAAAAAACCTTAAAGTCAATCTCACACTACAAACACACCTCTCAATTTTTAATAGCGCGTTTATTTTTTAATGATGGATTGATTACCATTTTTGCGTTGGGAGGCATTTATGCAGTTGGGACTATTAATTTTTCTCTTGAAGAGGTCATGCTTTTAGGGATAGTGCTGAATATTGCTGCAGCTATTGGTTCTTTCCTATTTGGCTATTTAGAAGATAAAGTGGGCGGGAAGAGGGTTATAAATCTTACTTTAATAATTTTAATATTCGCGACTCTTCTAGCTTATTTTGCTCCAGAAACTGATTTTCCAAAAGAACTATTCTGGATTGCTGGAGTTCTTATAGGTTTAATGGTCGGACCTAATCAATCCTGTAGCCGTTCCCTTATGACACAACTTACTCCAAAGGAAAAACAAAATGAATTTTTTGGATTTTTTGCGCTTACGGGTAAGGCAACTTCTTTCTTAGGACCTTTTCTTTTTGGTATTATTACCTCTTTTTACAGCCAACAAATGGCACTTTGGGTTGTTATTGTTTTTTTTGTTATTGGTTTGTTGCTGTTTAATAGAATTAATTTTGCAAAAAACAATATGTTTGTAAAATGAGATTTTTTCTGATTTCTTTGGCGTTATTTTTTCTTTTGAGTGCTTGTTCCTATAATGAGATGCCTCTTTGTGAAACAGAAAACCCATCTTATGTAGCATGTATTGAGCCTATATTCTTGCAGCATTGTTTGCAATGTCATAATCAGCAACAGTCATGGGGTAACTTGAGTTTAGCAACTTACAATGAGATTAGTGAAGCAGTTAATAGCGGAGATGTAATTGATAGAATCTCAAGAGAAGAGTCAGACCCTTTTTCTATGCCATTACATGCTCCTAAATTAACAGAAAATGAAATACAATTAATTGTAAATTGGAACGCAAATGGTACGCCTAATAATTAGCATATCTTTATTGTTTTTTTGCTTAATAGCAAATTCACAACAATACATAGGTAAGAAAGGGACAATAAGTTTTTTTTCTAAAGCACCAATTGAAAACATATCGGCTGTAAATAAAAAGGTAGCTGCTATATATGATGCTAGAACAAAAGAAATTATCTTCCAATTGTATATTAAAGATTTTGTTTTTCCAAAAGCATTAATGCAAATGCATTTTAATGAAAATTATATGGAGTCAGAAAAATTTCCGAAATCTACATTTGTTGGTAAGGTTATAGGAGATAAACATAGCAAAAAAATAGTAGAAGGTAATCTTAGTATTCATGGAGAAACAAATGCTATTAGAGTTGAGGGGAATTTACTACTAACTGAAAAAGTCGTCAAAGTTTCTGATGTCAAATTCTCTGTAAAACTAAAAGACTATAAAATAAAAATTCCTAAAATTGTAATGTATAATATTGCAGAAGAAATAGAGATTAATGTAAATATTGAAATGCAAAAACAATGAAAAAAATCACACTAATTTTTTTAATGATTTCAAGTATTTTTACATATGCACAAGATGACTTATTGTCCGTGCTTGACTTGAAAGCATCTAATTTCATTACCTCTACTTTTAAAGGTAAAAGAATAGTGAATGGGCAATCCGTAGAACTAACTTCAACAGGCGTTTTGCAATTTCAAATTCAGCATAGGTTTGGGACGTTAAATTCAGGATTTTATAATTTATTTGGCTTAGATAATTCGCAAATACGAATAGGGCTAGACTATGGTGTAAAAGAATGGCTTAGTGTAGGAATTGGGAGAAGTTCCGCATTAAAAACAATAGACACCTCTGTTAAATTTCGGTTAAAAAGACAATCAACTGGAGAAGAATCTTTTCCATTTACTATTGTTTGTAATTCTGCAACTTTTGTAAGGCAATACAGATGGACTGATCTAGAAGCTGAAATTTTTGAATTTAGTAATCAGTTAAGTTACGCACATCAACTGCTTATTGCACGTAAAATAAATAGTGATTTGTCAGTACAAATTTCTCCTACACTTGTGCACTATAATTTGGTAAATTATGGTCAGCAAAACGATAGAGCCTCAATTGGTTTTGGAGCAAGGCAAAGGCTTTCAAATAGAGTTTCAGTAAATGCAGAATACTTCTTACAGGCAACAGGAAAAATAAATCAAGATGTACTTTCTTTGGGTTTTGATATTGAAACAGGCGGGCATGTTTTTCAATTGCATTTGAGTAATTCTCCAGCTATGATTACCCCAGTATTTATTCACGAAACAACAAGTAATTGGGCAAATGGCGACATCTATTTTGGCTTTAATATCTCTAGAGTCTTTTCTATAAATGAAAAGCAATAAGACTAAATGCAAGAAAGCACCTTTGATATCGCAATAGTTGGTGGAGGTATAGTTGGAGTAGCTGCTGCTTATCAGATACAAAAGGAATTCCCAGAGTTAAATCTCATTATTCTAGAAAAAGAAAGTGAACTTGCCTTTCATCAAACAGGAAGAAATTCAGGCGTTATTCATTCGGGACTCTACTATAAGCCAGGATCTTTAAGAGCAAAAAACTGTGTAAAGGGTAGAAAACAACTTATTAAATTTTCCAAGACAAATAAAATCGATCATGATATTTGTGGTAAAATTGTTTTAGCAACCAATAAGCAGGAAGCTAAAAAGTTGGAAGCCTTAAAAATTAATGGCGAGCAAAATGGGTTAGAAGGATTGAAACTGCTTTCTTCCACAGAAATTAAGGAGATTGAGCCCTATGCGGCAGGAGTTTCTGCCCTTTGGGTTCCAGAATCAGGAATTATAAATTATAAATCCGTTTGTAATAAACTTTCAGAACAAATTTTCGAATTAAATCCAAACAGTAAAATAACATTTAACACAGAGTTATTGGATATTGATAATGAATGTTTGTTTTCAACAAAGGGAATTATTAATGCAAAACATAGTATCTTTTGTGGTGGATTATTTTCTGATAGATTAGCAAAAAAAGACAAATTAAAATTAGACATGCAAATTGTTAGCTTTAGAGGAGATTATTATCATTTATCAGAAAGCGCAAAATATAAAGTGAACAATCTTATTTATCCAGTCCCTAATCCTGAATTTCCATTTTTGGGTGTTCATTTTACCAGAATGATTGGTGGGGATATTGAATGTGGTCCAAATGCAGTTTTTACTTTTAAAAGAGAGGGCTATAAAAAAACAGATTTTTCATGGAAGGACACAATAGAAGCGGTCAGTTTTCCCGGCACCTGGAAGTTGTTCATAAATCATTGGAAATTTGGTTTTAATGAGTATCGCAGGGCTTTTTCAAAAGCCTTATTTTTGAAAGCATTAAAAAAAATGGTTCCAACTTTAGCAATGGAGGATATTATTGAAAGTAGAAGCGGGGTGAGAGCAATGGCTTTGGCAAAAAATGGAGAGGTGATTGATGATTTCAAGATTGTGAAAAACAAAAACAATCTACATGTATTGAACGCGCCATCACCAGCAGCAACAGCTTGTCTTGCAATTGGGGAGCAAATTTTACAAGAAGCAAAAACACACTTTAAGCTAAAGATGCAATGATAAAATTTCTAGGATTATTATCAAAAAAGAAAAAGATAACTGCATCTAAAACTGCTAATTTACTTGTCGCCACTCTTGATGAAGTTATTGCTGATGGCTTTGTTGAAATCCAAGACTTTATTAATAACAATAATAATTTGGAACGAAATCGTAACCTAACTAAAAAAGATATCAGATGGTTTCGCTTAATCGTTTTTGTTGGAAATCTAAAAATGATATCTACTTTTTTTGAGGATAATCAAGCCGAGAAATTTCATAATCTGCTTTTGGATTTTATGGCTGAGAAAATAGCAGGAGAAAATGAAATTGCACTTGAACAATTATCAGATTATTGTAGTTATTTAGATGAGTTGTTAAGAAAATCGGACAATTGTATTGAGGCAATGGCAACTGCTATGTTCGATAAATATAATATCAATGATTTTCAGGTAAATTTATTCAAGAGAAAAAATGAGCCGAATCCTGTTTTCTTTCAAGAACTTAAAAATTTAATGACACATTTTATTTGGAACTGGGAAGATTTCCTTTCCAATCATAAAGTCACCTTTTAGATTCCAGTGTAGTTAAAAGGAGTTATAGAGAGTAATTCTTCTTTTACTTTTTCTGAAACATCTAAGGTTGCAATAAAGCTAGCAATACTTTCAGCATCAATTTTGCTGTTGGTTCTGGTTAAATCTTTAAGCGTTTCATAAGGATTTGTAAACCCTTCTCTTCTTAAAATTGTTTGAATAGCTTCTGCTACTACTGCCCAATTTTTCTCCAAGTCAGCATCAATAATATCTTTATTCAACACCAATTTACCTAATCCTCTTTCCAAAGCAGAAAATGCAATAATAGTGTGTGCAAAAGGAACACCAATATTTCTTAAGACTGTGCTATCACTCAAATCCCTTTGTAAACGAGATATTGGTAATTTTGCTGACAAAAAGCTAAAAACAGCATTTGCCATAGCTAAATTTCCTTCTGCATTTTCAAAGTCAATTGGGTTTACTTTGTGTGGCATTGCAGATGAACCTACTTCCCCTTTCTTTATCTTTTGCTTGAAGTAATCCATTGAGACATAACTCCAAATGTCTCTAGAAAAGTCAATCAATATGGTATTGATTCTACTCAAATTATCCATTAGCGCTGACAGATTATCATAATGTTCAATCTGTGTTGTTGTTTGCTGCCTTTCTAATCCTAGTGCAGAATGGGTAAATTCATTTGCAAAGCTTGCCCAATCAATTTTTGGGAATGCTATATTATGAGCATTAAAATTACCAGTAGCTCCACCAAATTTTGCAGTAAAAGGGATTGTTTCTAATAAAGAAATTTGATTTTCAACACGTTCTCTAAAAACTTTTATTTCCTTACCTAATCTTGTAGGAGAAGCAGCTTGACCATGTGTTCTTGCAAGCATTGTAACCTCTTCCCACTTTCCAATTTTTTCTTCTAATTTTTTGATTAATCTGTAAAGATGAGGAAGATAATTCTCTTGCATTGCATTCTTAACAGAAAGCGGCACAGCAGTATTATTAATATCTTGAGAGGTTAATCCAAAGTGAATAAACTCTTTAAACTCCTGCAAGCCCAAATCATCAAATCTGGCTTTTAAAAAATATTCCACCGCTTTAACATCATGATTAGTGGTAGATTCAATCTTTTTTATGCTTTGGGCATCTTTTGAAGAAAAGTTAAGATAAATATTTCGTAAATCTGAAAACTTATCGGCAGGAAAATGACCAAGTTGTAGCACTGAACTATTGCATAGGGCAATAAAATATTCTATTTCTACCAATAGCCTATATTTAATCAAAGCTTCCTCAGAAAAATATTGCTTCAAACTTTCAGTTTGCTTACTATATCTTCCATCAATTGGCGATATTGCTGATAGTGCTTTATTGGTCACTTTCTCTTTTTTTAAGAAGCTGCAAATTTACTAAATATTTAACTAACATATCTGATTTTGTGAAATCATAAATTTAGGATATATTGCTTCTTTACTTTTACTATTTTTGAAGAATGGAATTCTTAATAATCATATTTGTTATTTTACTTCTGTTAATAGGGATTATTGGTTGTATTATTCCAGTTTTACCCGGACCACCAATTTCTTTTTTAGGAATAATGGTTTTTCATTTTTTCACATCATACAAAATGGATTCAGATACATTGTGGTTGCTAGCCGGAATTGTAAGTATTATTACATTTTTCGATTATTGGTTGCAAGTATATGGTGTAAGAAAGTTTGGTGGAGGAAAGAAAGCAATCAATGGAACTATCTTAGGGCTAGTTCTAGGGCTGCTATTTTTCCCTCCTTTTGGAGTGATCATTGGTCCTTTTTTTGGCGCTTTTTTAGGGGCAAAGATGGAAGCTAAAGAAGACACTAGTAGAGCAATTAAAATTGCATTAGGTGCTTTAGTTGGATTTTTTGGGGGAATGATTCTTAAATTTACCGTAAGTATCGGTATTTCGATTTTGTTTATTAATCAATTTTTTCCAATTCTCTGATGAGATACAAACTTTCAATTGTTTCTTATCTTAATACTATTCCATTTATTTATGGGTTAAAGCAATCTGGATTAGATAAAAGATTAGATATAAATTTAGATTTCCCTTCTGTCTGTGCTAATAAATTAATAAGCGGAAAAGTAGATGTCGGTTTAGTGCCAATTGTAGTGTTGAAGCAATTAAAAGATCCTTACATTATTTCAGATTTTTGTATTGGTGCTGATGGAGCAGTTGATACCGTTTGTCTTTTCTCAAATGTTCCGATTCATGAAATTGAAAGCATTTTTCTAGATTACCAATCTCAAACTTCAGTTACTCTTTTACGAATTTTACTAGAAGAATATTGGAATATTTCTCCCGATTTACAATTATCAGAAAGGGGTTATGAAGATAAGATTAAAGAAAGAAAAGCCGGATTAATAATTGGCGACAGGGCATTTAAATATAAGAGCAAATTTGCTTTTGCTTATGATTTAGCAGCAATATGGAATTTGCATACAGGCTTGCCTTTTGTTTTTGCATGCTGGATTGCGAACAAAGAAATTGATCAAAATTTCCAAAATGAATTTAATACGGCATTAAGTTTTGGAGTCAATAATATTGACAAGGCAATTGATAGTGAAGGCGATATTTATAGTCACTACAAGCATTCTACTGACTATTTAAACAATAAAATCTCTTATCAATTAGATGCTGAGAAAAGAAAGGCTATGCGAATTTTTTTGAAGAAAATCTAATTTGTTAACTTTTTCATTCTCCTGTAATCTATACATCCATCTATCAAACTTTCAAATTCTTTTAACTTCTTTGGAGCGCCATAGTAGTCGATAATTTTTTTCTTCATTTTCCCTTTTTTTATAAAAACTATGGTTTTTGGTAAGTCAGAAACATTTGCAGTATATTTATCTTCCATCTGAAAAAAACTGATTTCATCAGCTTTCTTTAAAATGTAATCCATGGTTTCTTTACTAACTGTGAATTCATAATTTCCTTCTTTTTCTACAAAACGTTCTCCATGATAAAATGCAGAGCCATCAGAAAAGACTTCCATTTTGTAGATTGGACAAGTTCCATAACAAGCAGTTCTTTCCAAAGAAATGATGAGTTCTTTTTTACCTTTTTTAATTTTAACGTCAGTACTTTCTTCACTGCTCCCGCAGGCAAGAAGTACTATTATTAGAATCAGACGATACCATTTCATTATTTTCGATCTCTGCTTTTCATTTTTTGCTCCTGCTTTCTTTGCATTTCTTCGAGTTTTTTCTGAAACTTAGATTTTGGTTTTGCAGGTTTCTTTTTATTTGCTTCAATTTGGGCAAGTATAGCATTCTCATCTATAAACCGTTTCATAAAGAATTGCTGTCCGAATGTAAACATATTGGCTAAGAAATAATAATAAGAAAGGGCAGCTGCATAATTGTTAAAAAAACCTAAAAACATAACTGGCATTAGATACATCATCCATTTCATTTGTGCCATTTGACCTCCCATAGCTTGACTGTTCATTCTGGTATAAAGTATTGTAGAAACCGTCATTAAAAGCGTAAATAAACTCACATGGGCACCATAAAAAGGAATTTCGAAAGGTAAACTCATGATAGAATCATAAGAAGATAAATCATCTGCCCAAAGAAAGCCTTTTTGTCTTAATTCAATAGAGGCAGGAAAAAAACGAAACATGGCAATAAGTATTGGAAATTGAAAAAGCATTGGCAGACATCCACCCATAGGATTTACACCAGCTTTTCTGTAAAGCGCCATGGTTTCTTGTTGTACTTTCATTGGGTCTTTCTTCTTATGTTTTTCGCTAATCTTATCAATCTCTGGTTTCAAGACTTTCATCTTTGCTTGTGAGAGATATGCCTTATAAGTAAAAGGAGAAAGCGCTAACTTTATGATGATAGTTAGCAGTAAGATGATGAGCCCATAATTGCTTATATATTTGCTTAAAAAATCAAAAATATTAATGATAATGTATTGGTTTACCCAGCCAAAAATTCCCCAACCAAGTGGTATTAACTCTTCAAAGCCTGCACCATAAGATTTTAACAACTTATAATGGTTTGGTCCAAAATAAAACTGAAAATCAAGTTGTTCATTATTTTTATGGTGATACGGCAGTTCAAACTGAGCACTTAAATCTTTTATATATTTGGAATTTTCATATTTTTTAGATTCTAAGTATGTTGGCTTTTCAAAGCCATTTTTTGCAATAAAAATACTACTGAAGAACTGCTGATTGAACGCAACCCAATTTAACTTTGATTTTACTTCATCATCATCGTTAGAGGAAAAACTTAAATAATCAACTTCATTATCAGCACTGTATTGGTATTGCAAACCTGTATACATATCCTGATTGCTTTTGCTCTTTTCAGTTTGTGGTATTTGCATCTGCCACTCCAAGTTCATATAATTCACCCCTGAAGGGATGAGCTTTTCCATTCCTACCAAATTGATATCAAAATCTAATAGATAATCATCCTTTAGCGTATAAATGTACTCTACATAATGATTAGCATTAGCTATTAACTTCATACTCAATGAATTCCCATCTTTTTTACTCACAAAATATAAATTGCTCGTTTCAATGGCTTTTCCTATTGAGAATTGCAAATTAAATCTGGAAGAATCTGCATCAAAAAGTTGTAAAGGTAAGCTATCATAAGTTTGAAATTCTTTTAAAATAACAGATGTAATTCTTCCTCCCTTGTTGGAGAAAATAATTTTCAACTTGTTATTTTCTAGAGTAGATTCTTGCTCAGAACCTATTGCGGTATTTGCAAACACACCATACTGATTTATTTGTTGCTGATTGATTATTGAATCTACTATTGCATCTGCAATAATTTCTGTTTCGCTTTGCCGAGGTATTGCTTTATTATTTTCTGTGGCAACTGTCGCAGGATCTTGCTTAGATTCTACTTCCATTTGCGGAAAGAAGTAGGTATTGAATATAATGAGAATCAACCCCATTAATAAAAGTCCTATTAATGAATTTTTATCGTATTGCTTCATTAGCCCCTCTGCTTAAGACAAGCTTTTACAAAATGAATAAAAAGTGGATGTGGGCAAGAAACTGTGCTTTTGTATTCAGGATGGAATTGTACGCCAATAAACCAAGGATGATTTACTATCTCAATAATCTCAACCAAATTACTTTTAGGATTTATTCCTGTAGATTGCATGCCAGACTCTTCAAACTTTCCTAAATAGGAATTATTGAATTCGTATCTATGCCTATGTCTTTCCTTTGTTGTTTTTTGATTGTATGCTTTTCTTGTTTGCGAGCCATTCTTGATTTCACAAGAGTATTCCCCTAATCGCATTGTTCCACCTTTGTTTATAACCTTTGTCTGTTCCAGCATCAGATCAATAACTGGAAATTTTGTTTTTGCATCAATTTCTGTGGTATGTGCAGTTTTCATTCCTAATACATTCCTTGCAAATTCAATTACTGCACACTGCATTCCCAAACAAATACCAAAAAATGGAATATTGTTTTCCCTCACGTGCTTGATTGCCGCAATTTTTCCCTCTATACCTCTATCACCAAAGCCAGGCGCAACCAGAATGCCATCTAAATTTTTCAGTTGTTTCTTAATATTTCTGGAATTTAAATTTTCAGCATGAATCCATTCTACTTCTACGGCACAATTATGAGTTGTTCCAGCATGAATCAAGGCCTCAGAGATGGATTTGTAAGAATCTTTCAACTCGATATATTTCCCAATCAACCCAATGTTTACTTTTTTCTTAGGATTTTTCAATTTCTTCAAGAAAGAATTCCAATTGTCAAGGTTTAATTTTGTAACATCATTTAAATTTAATTTCTTCAACACCACTTTATCTAAGCCTTCATCTAACATCTTAATTGGCACTTCATAAATAGAATCTACATCAATAGATTCGATAACAGCTTCTTTTTCCACATTGCAAAACAGTGCTATTTTCTTTTTGATATTTGCATCCAAATGATGTTCAGTTCTACACACCAATATATCAGGTTGAATTCCAGATTCTAAAAGTGTTTTTACTGAATGTTGAGTAGGTTTAGTTTTTAATTCTCCAGAGGCTTTCAAGAAAGGGATTAAAGTAAGATGAATAAATAACGCATCATCTCCTAATTCCCATTTAAGTTGACGGACTGCCTCAATGTAAGGTAAAGATTCGATATCACCAACAGTTCCTCCAATTTCAGTAATCACAAAGTCATACTTTTCTGTATCACCCAATATTTTGACACATCTTTTTATTTCATCAGTAATATGAGGAATAATCTGCACCGTTTTACCTAAATAAGCACCTTCTCTTTCTTTATTAATTACTGTTTGATATATTTTTCCAGTTGTCACATTATTCGCTTGTGAGGTTGGTGTGTTCAGAAATCTTTCATAATGGCCTAAATCCAAATCCGTTTCTGCACCATCTTCAGTTACATAACATTCACCATGTTCATAAGGGTTCATTGTGCCTGGGTCTACATTTATGTATGGGTCTAATTTTTGTATGGTTACCGAAAAACCTCTAGCAATTAATAATTTCCCTAATGATGCAGAAATTATTCCTTTTCCTAGTGATGAAGTAACACCGCCTGTCACGAAAATGTATTTTGTAGGAGAAGTGTTCACAATTATTTAACCATTTAATTCTTGCCAAAAATACTATTTCAAGCCGATAATTTCTAGCTTGATAAAGTTTTTTAATAAATTTTTTCTAATCTTAAAATATTAGAATGTAATACTAGCTCCAACACTTGGCATTATTGGCAATTGATTTACTCTTTCGTATTTAATTCTGTTAAAGTAGAAGATATTTTCTCTATTATACAGATTAGTAACAGAAGCGCTAATATCCAAATCTGATTTTTTAGCAACTTTTATGGTTTTTGAAATTGACAGATCAAGGCGGTGGTAATAAGGCAAACGTCCTTCATTTAATTCTGCATATTGAATCCCTAAGTCACCATTTACGGATGTGTAGTTAGTATTAATTCCATCTTCAAAAGTTAAACTTTCATAAAACCCTTGGGTTTGTGTAAAAGGAAAGCCTGATCCTAAATTCCATCTCAAATCTGTTTTCCAACTATTATTTCTACCAAACTTGTAGGAAGCAACAAAATTTATATTATGCCTTCTGTCAAAATGAGGGGCATATTCTCTCACACCATCATCCCTACGAACAATACCTAAGGAATAAACGCCCCACAAATAAAGTTGCTTACTGCTATACTTTAAAAGCATATCAACACCTTGCGCATAACCAGTCTCAATAATAAAATCTTCATCAGCATTGGATACTTTATTACGATTGATATTTGTTTGCTGTGTAAAATTCTTTCGGTATGCTTCAATACTTAAATCCAAATTTATTCCTAAATCATACTCAATACCACAAATAACATGAGTAGCTTTTTGTAATTTATGAGGATATTCCTCTCCATTTGATTGCAATGGAATATCCTCAGGCCCAGATATAAGGCCATAAAATAAATTCACAACATCTCTATCTGAAACTGTGCTTAAGATATTTTGAGAATAAATACCTGTTGCTAGTTTCAATCGCAATTTATCAGTTAAATTATATTTCATTCCTAATCTTGGTTCAGGAGAAAAGCCAAGGGTATATTTCTGAATTCTAAATCCTGGCTCTATAATAAATCTGGTAGAAGCATATTGATAATTCACATAAGCAGAAAATTCAGAAGTATTTTCATCTTGTTCTATAATGGAATTGACAGAATTGTAAGTTGTAAAATCGGTTTCAAAACCCAAGACATCAAATCCGTATTTTATTTTTCCTTTTGGAAGAAAATAAGTAAAATCAAACCCTAGATTAAAGCCTACGATTTCACTTGAACGCAATGCAGATGCAGCTTCCTTCATGCTAATTCCATAATTAGAGAAAGCAAAATTCCCTTCAATTAATATTGGAGAACTTCCAGGAACAAGTATAAACTGACTACCTACTCCTTTGGAATCCCACTCTAAATCGGATATGTATTGGTAATTAACTCTATCAGAAAAATTAAATCCAAATACATTCAGCTTACTGCCATTAGACCCATGGAATGAAAATTTTCCATACAAATCGGTATAAGAATAGGGTAGTCCTTTTTCATCAAAAGAAAGTATAGGATGCTTGTAAAATAACTCGGAACTTTTATTTAAATAAGAGGTTTTGCCTGAAAATACAAAAGATGATTTTCCTGTTTTGCTAAGCGGCCCTTCCATCAACAGTTTCGAGCCAAAGGTGTTTGCAGAAAGTTTACCTTCAAAAATTTTCTTATTTCCATCCCTTGTTTTAATATCCATAATAGATGAGATTCTACCGCCATATTCAGCATTAAACCCTCCAGTATATACATCTGTATTTCTTATAATATCAGTATCAAAAACAGAAAATAGCCCAATCGAATGGAAAGGACTATACACAATCATTCCATCTAACAAAACTTTATTTTGAACAGGCGACCCCCCCCTAATATACAACTGTCCACCCTGATCACCAGTAAACACAACTCCAGGAACAATCTGTAGATATTGCGCTAAATCAGGTTCTCCGCCGATAGTTGGGATCATTTCCAAATCTTTTGGTGTTATTTTAATTACAGCAGCTTTTACTTCTGTTTTCATTTCTTGCCGTTCGGCAGACACTTTCACCTCTTCTAACTTTATACTCGATTCGGTCAGTTCAAATCTCTTAGTAAGAATTTTACCTGCTGGTAAATGGATGTTTACTTGCAAAGAATCGTAGCCCAAATAGGTTATGGTTATTTTGTAGTCTCCAGTAGGTACATTTGGAATAGAGAAAAAACCATTTACATCTGTAGGAGATCCCATCGTTGTCCCCTCTAGGGAAACATTACAAAAGATGACTGGTTCGCCACTTTCTTCGTCATACACAAATCCCCTAATTGTGCCACTTTGAGCAAAAAGGATTGTGCTAAACAATAAGACTAAAGATATAGAAAGTAGTTTTTTCATACCAAAAAAATTGATGGCAAATGTAATGAATTTAATGCAGTATTTTATATACCAATTCTTTTAGTAATGCTCCATCTTTTGTACTTGAATTATTAACTCCTTTCGACTTTAAATCGTATTGCTTTAAAAAGGTAAAAATATGAAATAACTTTGTTTGAGAATATTTTTTAGAAGCATTGCTATATTGCTGTACAAAATATGGGTTTATTTTTAGTGTTGCAGCAACATTTGCTTTACTTTTATCTTTCAATCTATGGTAGGTCATTAATTTTTGAAAAAAAGCAAACAACATGCCAAGGGTAACTACTAAAGGATGATTTTTTGGGTTAGCTGCAAAATGATTTACAATTCTATTTGAATTTAAGATGTCCTTTTTCCCAAGCGCTTGCTGGAATTCAAAAATATTGTAGTCCTTACTTATTCCAATATTTTTTTCTACAATTTCAGCAGTTATGCTCTTCGAGTTTTTTACAATTAACATCAGTTTGTCCAATTCATTGCAGATATTTGAAAGCTCAGTGCCTAAGAATTCAGCTAACATGAAACACGCTTTTTCTTCAATTTGAAAGCCTTTTTCACGCAAGTATTTTGCAATCCAATCTGGAACTTGATTGTCATAAAGGGGTTTGCTTTCAAATAATAAGGATTTTTTGCTTAGGTTTTTTCCAAACTTTCTCCGCTTATCTAATTTCTTGTATTTGTAGCAAATTACTAAAAGGGTAGAGGGCAAGGGGTTGTCTAAATAACTTTCCACTTGCTCAATGTTTTTGATGTTTTGCGCTTCCTTAATTATTACAACTCTTTTCTCAGATCCAAATGGAAATTGTTTTGCTTCTGCTATTATTTGCGCTATTTCTAAATCTTTTCCATACAGAACAGTTTGGTTGAATTCTTTTTCTTCAGGTAGTAATACATTTTCAGCAATATAGTCGGCAATTTTATCAATATAAAAAGGCTCTTCCCCCATTAAAAAATAAACAGGATGAAGATCTTTATTCTTTATTGATGATATGATTTCTTTATAATTCATTTAATTTGCTTTTATGAAAATGCCACAACTAAACTTACCTTTAACAGCCCTCAAAACTAAATTAGTTGAAGGGACTACACAAGTTTTTGGCCAAGTAAGAAAGAAATATTTTGTTCTAACTCCAGAGGAGTGGGTTAGGCAGCATTTCATTAATTATCTTAATAAAGAAAAAGGATATCCTTTGGGCTTGATTGGAGTGGAGAAAATGATCAAGTATAATCAATTACAGACAAGAGCGGATATTGTGCTTTACAATAATGATGGTAATCCAAAAATGATAGTTGAATGTAAAGCGCCAAATATAAAGATCACCCAAGATGCTTTCTATCAGATTGCCAGATATAATTCTAAATTAAAAGTAAAGTATTTAGTAGTGACCAATGGAATGCAACATTTTTGCTGCCAGATGGATTATGAAAACAATAAGATTACTTTTCTAGAGGGAATTCCTGTTTTCCCTCCTAAGTAAATAAAAGTAATTCCTAAGATTGAAATAATACGTGTTATGGAAAAAACGATAATACCAAATCTCTACCCCCATTAAAATTAAAAAACCAACTGAAAAATTAAACAAAAGTAGTTAGAATGATTTCTGAATTATTTGGAATATTTTAAAAATATATGAAATGAATTATACGTTCTCTTTTCGAATTAAATTTAGTGCAGAGCCTGCCCTAAACCAATCAATCTGAGCTTTGTTATAGGTGTGGTTCAAATTAATAGTATCAGTATTTCCATCAGCATGAACAATTTCTAATGATATTTGTTTGCCTTCGGTAAAATCCGTCAAATCCGTAAAATTGAAAGTGTCGTCTTCTTTTATTAAGTTATAATCTGATCCCTTGTCAAAAGTAAGCCCTAACATTCCTTGTTTTTTCAAGTTTGTTTCATGAATTCTCGCAAAGGATTTTACAATAACTGCACAAACACCTAAATGTCTAGGCTCCATAGCGGCATGTTCTCTAGAAGAGCCCTCACCATAATTATGGTCACCTACTACAATAGATGGGATGCCTGTTGCTTTGTACGCTCTTGCTACATTAGGGACTTCATCTACTTCACCATTTATTTGATTTACAACTGCATTGGTTTTTTCTCCAAAAGCATTTACAGCTCCAATTAAGCAGTTGTTAGAAATATTATCCAAATGCCCTCTGTATCTTAACCAAGGACCTGCCATAGAAATATGGTCAGTAGTACATTTCCCCTTTGCCTTTATTAATAGTTTTGCTCCCGTGATATTATTTCCATCCCAAGAAGGAAAAGGCGTTAATAATTGCAATCTATTGGATTCAGTATTCACAACTACTTCAACATTACTACCGTCTTCTGCAGGAGCTTGATAGCCATTATCTTCTACATCAAATCCATTTGGAGGAAGTTCAAATCCTGTTGGTTCAGCTAATTTTACTTCCTCTCCCTTTTCATTTGTCAGTGTATCTGTTATTGGATTAAAGTCCAATCTGCCAGAAATTGCAACTGCTGCTACTATTTCAGGAGAACCTACAAAAGCATGGGTGTTTGGATTTCCGTCTGCTCTTTTAGCAAAATTTCTGTTAAAGGAATGAACAATGGAGTTTTTCTCTTTCTTTTCCGCTCCTTCTCTATCCCATTGTCCAATACATGGTCCGCAAGCATTTGTAAAAATCCTAGTGGATTCAAATTTGTTGAAAGCATCTAAAATTCCATCTCTTTCTGCTGTATATCTTACTTGTTCTGATCCTGGATTAATTCCTAAAATTGCTTTTGGTTTTATGCCTTTACTTACAGCATCCTCAACTATAGAAGCAGCTCGGGTTAAATCTTCATAAGAGGAATTTGTACACGAACCAATTAAGGCCCATTCAATATCTAAAGGCCAGTCATTGGCAATTGCTTTATTGCGCATTTCAGCAACAGGAGTAGCTAAATCTGGCGTAAATGGCCCGTTTAAGTGTGGCGTTAATTCAGATAGATTAATTTCAATTACTTGATCAAAATATTGCTCAGGATTTGCATATACTTCTGCATCTCCAGTTAGGTGCTGCTTTATTTCATTTGCAGCATCTGCTACATCATTTCTATCAGTAGATCTTAAATACCTTTCCATACTTGCATCATAACCAAAAGTTGAAGTAGTAGCTCCAATTTCAGCCCCCATGTTACAAATTGTACCTTTTCCAGTACATGATAATGATTCAGATCCTTCCCCAAAATATTCTACTATGCACCCTGTTCCGCCTTTTACTGTAAGGATGCCAGCAACTTTTAAGATCACATCTTTTGGGGCTGCCCATCCGTTTAACTTTCCGGTTAATTTTACTCCAATCAATTTAGGGAATTTTAACTCCCAAGGCATACCAGCCATTACATCAACCGCATCTGCTCCTCCAACACCAATGGCAACCATTCCTAATCCTCCAGCATTTACTGTATGAGAATCTGTTCCAATCATCATTCCTCCTGGAAAAGCGTAATTTTCCAACACTACTTGATGAATAATTCCAGCACCTGGCTTCCAAAAACCAATACCATATTTATTACAAACTGAAGATAAAAAGTTAAAGACCTCATTATTAGTATTTAAGCTGGATTGTAAATCTTTATCAGCTCCTAGTTTGGCCAGAATTAAATGATCGGCATGAGTAGTAGAAGGTACAGCAACCTTATTTTTACCTGCTTGCATAAATTGCAAAAGAGCCATTTGGGCAGTAGCATCTTGCATAGCTACTCTGTCTGGTGCAAAACACACATAATCCTTTCCTCTCTCGAAAGCAGTTGTTGCTTCTCCATTCGAAAGATGAGTGTATAAAATTTTCTCTGAAAGGCTAAGCGGTTTTCCTGTTGCTTTTCTTGCCGCTTCAATTGCTGCAGGGTACTTTTGGTACACCTTTTTTATCATGCTAATATCAAATGCCATCTGTAATTTTGTAGGTAAATTAAGGAGTGCAAAGTTAAAAAAATAAAGCAAGTCAAATAAATATATGATAGCCCTTTTTGTATATTGCGATTATATATGCAAACTTATTTTGAAAACATAAAAGTTGCACTCCAAGCCATAAAGCACAATCTACTTAGAAGTATACTTACAATTTTGATTATTTCTATTGGTATTATGGCTCTTGTTGGTATTCTTACGGCCATTGAGTCTATTAAGGGCTCTATATCTGAGAATTTTACATCTATGGGAGCTAACACATTCACTATAAAAAATTATGGAATACATATTAGGATAGGAAAAGATGGAGAAAAACCTAAAGTTCATCCACCAATTAATTATAGAAATGCCGAAGATTTCAAAGCGCAATACGATTTTCCTTCAAAAGTTTCTATATCATCTTGGGTAGCAGGCGCAGCAACTGTGAAGTATGAAAGTTTTAAATCCGACCCGAATATTAGTGTGTGGGGAACAGATGAAGATTATCTTTTTACTTCTGGTTATGAATTGTCAGAAGGCAGAAACTTTTCTTCAGATGAAATAAATTTTGGAAGAAATGTCATTATTATTGGAAAAGAAGTAAAGGAGAAAGTTTTTCCTAATACATCAGCCATTGGCAGAACCATAAGCGGAGGAAATCTGAAATTTAAGGTAATAGGTGTGTTGAAAGAAAAAGGTTCGGCGATGGGTTTTGGTGGCGATAAAAGTGTGCTAATCCCAATTACCTATGCAAGGAAATTTTTTAGCAGAAACAATCAATCTTATACCATTAGCGTGATGTGCAATAAGGTAGAAGATTTGGATCCAGCGATGGGAGCGGCAATAGCAAAGTTTAGAAGTGTTAGAAAATTAAAACCAATAGAGAAAGATGATTTTACCATTGTTAAAAGTGATAATTTAGCCAATATGCTTATTGAAAATATTCGTTATGTAACACTTGCTGCTACACTAATTGGAATCATCACATTGATAGGGGCAGCAATAGGATTGATGAACATTATGCTTGTTTCCGTTACGGAAAGAACTAAAGAAATAGGCACAAGAAAAGCAATGGGAGCAACAGCTAATCTAATAAGGGGTCAGTTTCTTACTGAAGCAATAATAGTTTGTCAGTTGGGCGGATTAGTAGGTATTATTTTAGGAGTGCTTATTGGAAATTTAACAGCAAACTTTATTGGTGGTGTTTTTGTAATTCCTTGGCTTTGGATTTTTTCAGGAATTTCACTTTGTATTTTGGTTGGAGTTTTAGCTGGAATATTCCCTGCTTTGCAAGCTGCAAGATTAGATCCTATTGAAGCATTAAGATATGAATAATAAAAAAGCCCTACCAAACAGGCAACGCTTTAAAATTATTTATTATAGATAGTTACTCAGCAATTACTTCAAAAGGAACTGTTACACTCACATCTCTATGTAAGCGAACTTCTGCTTCATATTTCCCTAATTCTTTAATTGTAGAAAGTTTCACAAATCTTTTGTCAATTTCATGACCTAAGGCATTAAGTGTATCTACAAATTGGACAATCGTTACAGAGCCAAAAAGCTTTTGCCCGCCCTCTGCTACTTTTGCTTTTACTTTAATCTCTAAATTGGAAATTACTTCAGCTATAGCATTTGCATCTGCAATTACTTTCTCCTCTTTTCCTGATTGCTGTCTTAGTTTTTCTTCGAGAACTTTAATTGCAGAATCAGTAGCTAAAATTGCTTTTCCTTTCGGAATCAAATAATTTCTTGCAAAGCCATTCTTCACCTTTACAACTTCATCAGCAAAGCCTAATTTTTCAATATTCTCTTTTAATATAATTCTCATAGCCCTTATTATTTTAATAAATCACCTACATAAGGCAATAATGCAATTTGCCTAGCTCTTTTTACAGCAACTGACAATCTTCTTTGGAACTTCAACGATGTTCCTGTAAGTCTTCTTGGCAGGATTTTACCTTGTTCGTTCAAAAAACGCATCAAAAAGTCAGGATCTTTATAGTCGATATATTTGATTCCCATCTTTTTGAATCGGCAATATTTATCTCTATTTCTTTTATCGATATCAATTGGTGAAAGATATCTAATGTCGGTATTTGGCTTGCTTAATTTACTCATGATATTGCCTCTTCTTTTTCAGTTTTGTTAGCACTTAGTCTCTTTCTTCTTCTTTCAGCATATTCAATAGCGTATTTGTCCAAGCGTACAGTTAGCCATCTCATTACCCTTTCATCTCTTTTGAATTGAACTTCCAAATCAGCAATAACATTACCATCAGTTTCAAATTCAATGAAGTAATAAAATCCTGTGTTTTTCTTTTGGATAGGATATTTCAATTTTTTCAATCCCCAATATTCTTCATTGCCAATTTTGGCACCATTGTTTTTTAGGGTTTTTGTAAACTTCTTTACCGTTTCCCTCATCTGTTCTTCAGACAAGACGGGAGTCATAATGAAAACGGTTTCGTAATTGTTCATCTTTTCCTTTTTTGATTAATAATAAATTTCGGGCTGCAAATCTAATAAAACTAATTAAATCAGCAAGAGCTGAATTGTAATATTTTTTTGCGCTTATTTGGCCAGAAATGTTACTTTTGTTTTTTCAAAAAATTAGCAAAATTTTAATGGGAAATTTCATTGTATCTGCTAGAAAATATCGTCCTTCAACTTTCAAAGAAGTTGTAGGACAACAAGCAATTACTTCCACTTTAAGCAGTGCAATTGCTGAGAATCATTTGGCGCAATCTTTCCTTTTTTGTGGACCAAGAGGGGTAGGGAAAACAACTTGTGCTCGTATTTTGGCTAAAACAATTAATTGTTTAAAAATCACACCAGAAATAGCACCATGCAATAGTTGTGAATCATGCACTTCTTTTAATGAGTCACACTCATTCAACATTCACGAATTGGATGCAGCATCAAATAATTCAGTAGATGATATCAGAAATTTGGTAGAACAAGTGCGGTTTGCTCCACAGGTTGGTAATTATAACATTTATATTATTGATGAGGTACATATGCTATCGGCTTCTGCTTTTAATGCTTTTTTAAAAACTTTGGAAGAGCCACCAGCACATGCTATTTTTATTTTGGCTACTACTGAAAAACATAAAATTATTCCAACCATTCTTTCAAGATGTCAAATTTTTAATTTCAAAAGAATTTGCATAGATGATATTGTCAATCATCTCACATTTGTTGCTGAGCAAGAAAAAATAAATGCTGAGGAAGATGCACTACATGTTATTGCGCAAAAATCAGACGGCTCCTTAAGAGATTCCCTTTCTATTTTTGATAGGCTGTCGAGTTTTTCAGAGGGAATTACCTATAAGCATGTCATTGAGAATTTGAATATTTTAGATCATGATTATTATTTCAAGATTACAACTGCTGTTTTAGCGCATGATATTTTAAATGTGCTTTTGAGTTTTAATCAGATTTTAGAAAATGGATTTGATGGACATCATTTTATTAATGGCTTGGCTTCCCATTTTAGGGATTTACTTATAAGCAAGGATGCTGAAACCATTGTGCTTTTAGAAAAAGCAGAAACATTGAAAAAACAGTATCTTGAGCAAGCTAAAAATTGTGAACAATCATTTTTACTAAAAGCTTTGGATATATGCAGCAAATGTGATGTGCAATATAAAACAAGTAAAAATCAACAACTTCTGGTTGAACTTAGTTTGATGAAACTTTGCTCAGTTGGAGTTGAGTCATCAAAAAAAAAAGAAACTGACACAATAGTTACTCCAAAACTAATCCCAAAAATTGAAAAAAAAGTTGCACAATCAATAATGGAGATAAGAAAAGAAGAACCAAAAACCCAAGAAGACAAACAGCAGCAACTAAAAGAAGTAGAGATCTCAAAGTCAATAACAGAAAAAAGAACAAGTTTAATTTCTATTTCTGATTTAGAAGAGCAAGAAGAGGTCAAAGAAAAGCAAATAGATAAAGAAGAAAAAGAATTCAGTAAGGTGCAACTAATGGAAGTTTGGAAAGAGTATATTCAAATCCAAAAGAAAAAAGGAAAATCTAATTTTGCTACTACATTGGACATGAACGAACCTATATTAATTGACGATTACAAAATTGAAATACAAATTTCAAATAAATCTCAGGAAGTGGTAATTGAAAAAGAAAAGATAGATTTGCACGAATTTTTGAGAAACAAATTACAGAATGATAATATTGAAGTTTTTACAAAAATTATAGAGAAAACAGAAGATGAAAAGAGCCCTTACACTAATAAAGACAAATACGAACAAATGTCAAAAGAAAATCCTAATTTGAAAGAACTAAAAAAGGAATTAGGACTTGATTTTGACTTTTAAAAAATTAAAAAATGAACAAAAAAACACTAACCATTATTTTAGTAGGTATAGTATTAGCACTGCTAATTTTTAATCAAACCAAAGAGATGAAGAAAATAGAGAATAGATACGAAACAGCCAAAAACGATCCTTTAAATGCAAGAATATATACTTTAGATAATGGACTGAAAGTGTATTTGACTGTTTATAAAGATGCGCCAAGAATTCAAACTAATATTGCTATAAGAGCTGGCAGCAAAAATGATCCTGCAGACGCAACAGGTTTAGCGCACTATTTGGAGCATATGCTTTTTAAAGGTACAGATATGTATGGTAGTTTAGACTATGAAAAAGAAAAGCCACTTTTAGACAAGATTGAGGCACTTTATGAAGAATATCGATCTATAGCAATGACTGATACTGTAAATCGTGAACGTATTTGGAATCAGATTGACTCAACATCAGGCGAAGCAGCAAAATATGCGATTGCTAATGAATACGATAAGATGCTTAGCGGAATTGGAGCGAAAGGAACGAATGCATATACTTCAAATGAAAAAACAGTGTATGTAAACGATATCCCTTCTAATCAAATAGAGAAGTGGTTAAAAATTGAAGTAGAAAGATTTAGAAATCCTGTTTTACGTCTTTTCCATACAGAACTAGAAACTGTTTATGAAGAAAAAAATAGAGGATTGGATTCTGATGGTAGAAAAATGTTTGAAGCGCTTCTTGACGGACTATTTCCTTACCATCAGTATGGGCAGCAGACCACAATTGGCACTATTGAACACCTGAAGAACCCATCTTTAATGGAGATTAATAAGTATTATAAAAAGTATTATGTTCCAAATAATATGGCTATTTGTCTTTCAGGAGATTTTGATTTTGACGAAACAATTAAGTTAATTGATAAATATTGGGGTAGAAAACAAAAAGGAGAAGAGCTCACATTTGATGTAATTCAAGAAAGTGCAATTACTCAACCAGTTGTCAAAGAAGTCTATGGTCCTGAAGCAGCGCGGCTATATTTAGGGTTTCGTTTTCCTGGATCTGCTTCCAACTCCACTAATAAACTAGCGTTAATAGATATGATTCTTTCAAACAGTACTGCAGGGCTTATTGATTTAAACCTAAATCAAGAGCAAAAGATTATAGGAGGAGGTTGTTTTCCTTATGTGCTCAAAGATTATTCAATGCATGGATTCTATGGAACCCCAAAGCAAGGACAAAGTTTAGAAGAAGTAAAAGACTTGTTATTAGCTGAGATTGAAAAAGTAAAATCAGGGGATTTCCCTGATTGGTTAATTCCAGCAATTATTAATGATTTTAAGTTAGAACAAATTAAAAAATATGAGAGTAACAATGAGAGGGCTGATCAATTTGTAGAGGCGTTTATATTAGATTTACCATGGAAAGATTTTGCTAATACAATTAATGAGATAGCTAAATTGACAAAGCAGGATATTATAGATTTTGCAAATCAGTATTATGGGAATAATTATGTAGTTGTTTATAAGCGTCAAGGTATTGATGAATCGGTTATGAAGGTAAAAAAACCAAAAATAACTCCTGTTGATGTGAACCGAACATCTGAATCGGATTTTTTAACTGAAATTATGGATGAAGAAGTGAGTGAGATTGAACCCGTTTTCTTAGATTTTGAAACAGATATTCAAAAATCTAAAATTGGAGATGTAGTGGTTTTACATAAAGAAAATACAGAAAACGATATTTTCAAATTATCCTACAAAATTAAAAAAGGAACAAATGCCAGTCCTGTTTTCAAAATGGCTTGTGATTATCTGAAATATTTGGGTACAGATAAAATTTCAAACACTGAGAAAATGGAAGAATTCTACAAAATTGGTGCAGAGATGAATGTGAGTTGTAGTAGTGAAGAAATTAAAATTTCACTAACTGGTCTTAATGAAAATTTTGATGCATCTGTTAAGTTAATGGAAGATGTTCTAGCAAATCCAGTTGCAGACGAACAGGCACTTGTAAACTTAAAGATGGATATGCTTAAAAAGAGAGCAGATGCAAAATTAAATAAGCAAACCATTTTGTTTAGAGCTATGGGAGCATATGCCAAATATGGTGTAAATTCTTCTTTTTCCAATGTGCTTTCAGATGAAGAGATTGCAAATATTACTGCTCAGCAATTGGTTGATATTATTCAAACTTTTACAAAAGATGAGCATCAAGTGTTGTATTATGGTCCGTATTCTGTTGAAGAATTTTCTCAAAAAATCACAGCATTGCATCCTAATATAACTGCACTAAATCCACTTGAAGATAGCAATCAATTTGAAGAATTAGATATCAATACCAATAAAGTGTATGTTGTTGATTATGATATGAAGCAAGCGGAAGTATTGTTTTTAGCTAAAGGAAGCAAACTCAAAACAACAGATATCCCAATTATTTCTTTTCACAACTCTTATTTTGGAGGAGGTATGAGCTCTATTGTTTTTCAAGAATTAAGAGAGTCAAAAGCATTGGCTTATTCTGTTTATAGTACTTACACCATCCCAAAAGATAATGAGCATTCTCATTATTCTTTTTCTTATATCGGCACCCAGGCTGACAAATTAGATGAAGCCATGAGCGGAATGATGAACCTGCTTAAGACCATGCCAGAGGCAGAAAGTAATATGGAAAGCGCAAAAGAGGGCGTTATTCAAAAAATAAGAACTGATCGATTAACAAAATCTAAAATCTTATCAGCATTCCAAAAGGCTGAGAAGATGGGCATTGATTATGACATAAGAAAAGATGTATATGCTGCAATTCCTGATTTTAAGATGGAAGACTTAACTGATTTCCACAATGAGTTTATAAGAAATGAAAACTATACCATTATGGTTTTGGGCAAGAAAGAGAACCTAGACTTAGAAGTATTAAAACAATTTGGTAAATTAAAGCATTTAACTCTTAAGGATGTGTTTGGTTACTAACTATTAATTTTAAATACTGAAGAAGGCAAGATGATGACAGCAAAAAGATCAAGGATTATTTATACAAAAACGGATGAAGCACCAATGTTGGCTACTCATTCATTATTACCAATAGTTAACGCTTTTACTGCTAAAGCTGGTGTTGAGGTGGAAACTAAAGATATTTCATTGGCGGCAAGAGTTTTGGCTCTTTTTCCAGAACGCCTAGAGGATGATCAAAGAGTAAATGATGCATTAGCAGAACTTGGTGAGTTGGTGAAAAAGCCAGAGGCAAACATTATAAAGTTGCCAAATATTTCTGCATCAGTGCCTCAGTTAGTTGCTGCTATTAAGGAGTTGCAAGATAAAGGATTTAATATACCTTCTTATCCTTCATGTCCAATTACTGATGAAGAAAAAGAAATTCAAGCCAAGTATAATAAAGTAAAAGGTTCTGCTGTAAACCCTGTTTTGCGTGAGGGAAATTCTGATAGGAGAGCACCTAAAGCCGTAAAGAATTATGCAAAAGTAAATCCGCATTCTATGGGGGTTTGGAGTTCAGATTCTAAGACTCATGTTGCCACTATGAATACAGGTGATTTTCATCATAACGAAAAGTCAGTTTGTGTGGGAAATCCAACTGATGTAAAAATTGAACTTTTTACAAATGATGGGATTTTTGTTCTAAAAGAAAGCACGCTTCTTTTGGCTAAAGAAATAATTGACGCCTCTGTAATGAGTAAAAAAGCACTTTTAGCTTTTTTAGAAACAGAAATTAAAGATGCAAAAGATACTGGAATATTACTTTCGCTTCATATGAAATCAACTATGATGAAGGTGTCAGATCCTATTATATTTTCTCATGCGGTGAGTGTTTTCTTTGCAGATTTAATTGAGAAACACAAAGCTACTTTTAATGAGTTAGGAGTTGATTTTAAAAATGGTTTTGGTGATTTAATATCTAAATTACAGAATACATCATCAGAAAAAAGAGCAGAAATTGAGGTTGATATTGCTTTAGCGTTTGAAAACAATGTGAATTTAGCAATGGTTGATTCAGGAAAAGGGATTACTAATTTACATGTTCCTTCTGATGTTATTATTGACGCTTCTATGCCAGCTATGATCAGAACTTCTGGTCAGATGTGGAACAAGGATAATAAAAAAGAGGATACTAAAGCAATAATTCCTGATAGTTCTTACGCTAGTGTATATAGTGCGACTATTGATTTCTGTAAAGAAAATGGAGCTTTTGATCCTACAACTATGGGTACTGTTCCTAATGTTGGCTTGATGGCACAAAAAGCTGAGGAGTATGGTTCGCATGATAAAACTTTTGAAATAGAATCAGCAGGAGTTGTAAAAGTTACTGATGAAGATGGTAATGTTTTATTAGAGCATACTGTTGAAGAAGGAGATATTTGGAGAATGTGTCAAACAAAAGATGAGTCAATTAAGGATTGGGTGAAATTAGCAGTAACCAGAGCCAAAGTAACAGGCTGGCCTGCTATTTTTTGGTTGAATGAAAATAGAGCTCATGATGCTGAATTGATTAAAAAAGTAAATACTTATTTAAACAACCATAATACTAATGATTTAGACATTCAGATTCTAACTCCTTATGAGGCTTGTCAGTTTACTTCATACAGAGTGAAAAAAGGAGAGAATACTATTTCGGTTACTGGAAATGTATTGAGAGATTATTTAACGGATTTATTCCCAATTTTAGAATTAGGAACTTCAGCAAAAATGTTGTCAATTGTTCCCTTAATGAATGGTGGAGGTTTATTTGAAACAGGTGCTGGAGGTTCGGCTCCAAAGCATGTGCAACAATTTACAAAAGAAGGACACTTAAGGTGGGACTCTCTTGGGGAGTTTATGGCTATTACCGTTTCTTTAGAGCATTTAGCTGAGGTGAATAATAATGAAAAAGCAAAAGTATTGAGTGAAACATTAGATAAAGCAGTTGAGTCTTTATTAAAGAATGGAAAGTCTCCTTTGCGTAAAGTAGGACAGTTGGATAATAGAGGTTCTCATTTTTATTTAGCAATGTATTGGGCAGATGAATTAGCAAGTCAAACACAAGATACAGATCTGAAAACTGCATTTACAGCTATTGCTACAGAACTTAAAAATAGTGAATCAGTAATCTTGAATGAGTTAAACAATGCACAAGGTAAGGCTGAAGATATGAAAGGATATTATTTTCCTGATACCGCAACAACTTTTGCAGCTATGCGTCCAAGTATTACTTTAAATACAATTATAGACAATATATAACTAGATTTCTTAGTTTCAGATCTTAAAGACCCAGTATTTGCTTGGCTTTTTTTAGGTCTTTGAAAAATTACTGATTTTCTTTTATGTTTTACTTTAACTCGCTCTTTATGTAGAGTCAAATCGATTAAATTGTTCTTCCAGGATAAACTTTAAGCGCTTGTTCTAAACAATTAATTGCTTTTTGTAAAGACTCCTTATTCAGTACATAAGCTATCCTAACCTGATTTACACCCATATTTGGAGTTGAATAAAAACCAGCTGCAGGAGCTATCATAATGGTTTCTCCATTTAAATCAAATTCTTCCAAAAGCCACTGAGCAAATTTATCTGCATTATCAATAGGAAGTTCTGCAATTGCATAAAAAGCACCCTTTGGTCTTGGACAAATTACTCCTTCAATTTTATTTAACCCTTCAATAAGCAAATCTCTTCTACTTACATATTCTGCACTTACCTCATCAAAATAAGAAAGAGGAGTACATAAAGCAGCTTCTCCTGCAATCTGACCAAAAGTAGGTGGAGATAATCTTGCTTGCGCAAACTTTAAAGCAGTTGACATTACTTCTTTATTTCTACTTACAATACAGCCTACCCTAATACCACACATACTATATCTTTTAGAGGTAGAGTCAATTACAATCGAATTATTCTCCAAACCTTCTAAATTTAGAACAGAGTGGTGTTTATTTCCATTATAAACAAACTCTCTATACACCTCATCTGCAAATAGGAATAAATCGTGTTTCACAACGATATCTCTTAATGTTTCTAACTCTTCTTTAGAATATAGATATCCGGTTGGATTTCCAGGGTTACAAATAAGAATTGCCTTTGTATTTGGAGTGATTAATTTCTCAAACTCTTCAATTGCAGGAAGTGAAAACCCATCTTGTATAGAAGTTGTAATAGGTTTTACTTTTACTCCTGCAGAAATTGAAAATCCATTATAATTAGCATAAAAAGGCTCAGGAATAATAATCTGATCACCTGCATCTAAACAAGAGTTTAAGGCAAATAAAAGTGCTTCCGATCCTCCTGTAGTTACCATTAAATCTTCATGAGAAACATCAATTCCTAAATCTTGATAATAATGAGCTAAACCTTTTCGATAACTTTCAAAACCTGCAGAATGCGAATACTCCACAACTTTTTCAGAAAAATTTTTGATAGCATCTAGCGCAACTTCTGGAGTCTGAATATCTGGCTGACCAATATTTAAATGAAAAACTTTTTTTCCTTCTTTTTTAGCCTTTTCTGCAAAGGGAACCAGCTTTCTTATTGGCGACTCTGGCATTAAATTTCCTTTATTTGAAATATTTGGCATTGTAAATTGTTATAAAAAAACCCTCAAATGAGGGTGCTAATGTCGTAATATCTTTTGGATTAAATTATTTATTTTCCAATGGCGCTCCCTCATTTTTTTTCTCAGGAGTCTGCACATCTTTTGGAGGAGCGCTTACTTCTCCTTTAATCGTTAAAATAGTAGGCTTTTTACTTGCATTAGTTGTTAGCGTAATAGTTTTTGTGAATTTCCCTACTCTGTTTGTAGCATACTTTACGCCAATTTCTGAAGTTTCTCCTGGCGCAATTGGTTCTCTTGGCCAAGTTGGCACAGTACAACCACAACTCCCTTTCGCATTTTTAATAACTAATGGTTCTGTTCCATTATTTGTAAACATAAATTTTCTAGTTCCATCTGAGTTATGCTCAATTACTCCATAGTCTACAACTTTAGATTCAAAATCAATGGTTGCATCTGGTTTCTTGTCTTCTTGAGGTGCTTTTTTAACTTCTTCTGTACCAACTACTGGATCTGCTTTTATTACTTCTGTTTGCGCAAAGGTTACACAAGCGAAAAAAAGAGAACTAAAGATTAAAATGGTTTTTTTCATTTTTAAATATTTGTTTTTTTTATAAGATTTTCAATTAACGAACGGCAAAATTAAAAATTTATTTTTCTTCTGCAAATCAGTTATTGAAATAAGTTTTGATTTCTTAGTTTTGCAGACTGATGGAAATTTCAAAAAAATACAATCCTTTAGCAGCTGAAAAAAGATGGTATGACCATTGGATAGAGAAAGGGTATTTTCACTCCACTCCAAACGAAAGAGAAGCTTTTACAATTGTTATTCCTCCACCAAATGTAACTGGTGTGTTACATATGGGGCATATGCTCAATAATACTTTGCAAGATGTACTGATAAGAAGAGCCCGCATGAGGGGTTATAATTGTTGTTGGGTACCAGGTACAGATCATGCCTCTATTGCCACAGAAGCAAAGGTTGTACAAAAACTTGCGGATGAAGGAATTCAGAAATCAGATTTAACAAGAGAAGAATTTCTTTCTCACGCTTTTGATTGGAAAGATAAACACGGAGGAATAATTTTAGATCAACTAAGAAAGTTAGGCGCTTCTTGTGATTGGGAAAGAACTAAATTTACCATGGATGAGGATATGAGTGAATCTGTAATTAAAGTTTTTGTTGATCTCTACAAAAAAGGGTTAATTTATAGAGGAGTGCGAATGGTAAATTGGGACCCTTCTGCACAAACTGCATTGTCTGATGAGGAAGTAATCCATAAAGAAGTAAATTCAAAATTGTATCACATTGCTTATAATATTGAAGGTAGTGAAGAAAAATTAACCATTGCAACTACAAGACCAGAAACAATTCTTGGTGATACTGCTATTTGTGTTAATCCTGACGATACACGATACGCGCACTTAAAAGGAAAGAACGCAATTGTTCCTTTCATAAATAGAGTAATTCCTATCATTTTTGATGAATATGTAGATATGGAGTTTGGGACGGGAGCCTTGAAAATTACTCCAGCCCACGACATTAATGATTATCAATTAGGAGATAAACATAATTTAGAAATTATCGACATTTTAAATGATAATGGGACTCTTAATGAAAATGCTCAATTGTATATTGGTAAAGATAGATTTGAAGTAAGAAAACAAATTGCTATAGATTTGGAGAAGGATGGTTTTTTAGTAAAAACAGAAGACTATCAGAATAAAGTTGGACTTTCTGAAAGAACGGATGCTGTAATAGAACCTAAGCTTTCTATGCAATGGTTTTGTAAAATGGAGGAATTTTCAAAACCTGCACTTATCCATGTAATGAATGATGATATTCAGTTTCATCCTGCAATGTTTAAAAATACTTATCGTCATTGGATGGAAAACATTAAAGACTGGTGCGTTTCGCGTCAGTTGTGGTGGGGACAACAAATTCCTGCTTTTTATTATGAAGGAAATAAATTTGTAATAGCAGAAACAAAAGAGAAGGCTCTCATCTTAGCACAAAAAGAAAATCCTAATATTACTCTTTCTGACTTAAGGCAAGATGAAGATGTTTTAGATACCTGGTTTTCTTCTTGGCTCTGGCCAATATCAGTTTTTGATGGAATACGAAATCCTGACAATGAGGAAATAAACTACTATTATCCTACTAATGATTTAGTAACTGCACCAGAAATTTTATTCTTTTGGGTAGCTCGAATGATAATGGCAGGATATGAATACAAAGGAGATTTACCTTTTAAAAATGTTTATCTTACAGGAATTGTAAAAGACAAACAGGGAAGAAAAATGAGTAAATCTTTAGGAAACTCCCCTGATCCAATTGGGCTGATGGAAAAATATGGAGCAGATGGCGTAAGAGTGGGAATGCTACTAAGTTCTCCTGCAGGAAATGACTTGCCATTTGATGAAAGTTTGTGTGAACAAGGAAGAAATTTCTCTAATAAGATTTGGAATGCCTTCAGACTGATAAAAGGATGGGAAGTTGCTGATATTGAACAACCTGATAGTGCTAAACAAGCTATTATTTGGTTTGAAAATAAAATAAATAAAACTATCTTAGAAATAGATGAATCGTACTCAAAATATAGAATATCTGAGGCTCTCATGAGTACTTACAAACTAGTTTGGGATGATTTCTGCTCATGGTATCTAGAGATTGTAAAACCAAACTATGGTAGTCAGATTGATACAATTACATATGATAAAACAATTGAACAGTTAGAAAAGGTACTAAAGCTAATTCATCCTTTTACGCCATTCCTTTCTGAGGAAATATGGCATTTAATAGATGACAGAACAAATGATATTATAGTTGCAGATTGGCCAAAAGCTAAAGATTTTGAGGAAATTATTTTATCTGACTTTGATATTATCTCTGAAGTAGTGTCAGCTATTAGAAATTTCAGGAAACAAAAACAAGTTCCAAGGAAAGAGTTGTTTAACTTACTTGTAAAAGAAAATAAGATGCTGTGTAGAAATATGGATCCTATCATCTGTAAATTGGGTGGTTTGGACTGTGTTGAATATGTAGGTGAGAAACCAAGTGGAACTTATTCTTTTATGGTTAAAGCAAATGAATACTTTATCCCTTTATCTGATAGTGTTGATGTGGGAGTTGAACTAGAAAAGTTGCAAAAAGAATTAGACTATACTGAAGGCTTCTTAAAGTCGGTTGAAGGTAAACTTTCTAATGAAAAATTTGTACAAAATGCTCCACAATCGCTTGTTGAAAAGGAGAAAAAGAAGCAAGCAGACGCAAAAGCAAAAATTGAGATTTTAGCAGGAAAAATTTCTGCTTTATCTGATGCATAAATATTTGGTATTATTTTTTTTCGTTTTTAGTACTGTTTTTGCTTTTTCTACCAATCCGGTACAAACTGATGGTGTAAGAGGAAACTTTGATTTGGGACTAAATTATTCGCAAAATGTAGATAAGACTCTACAAATCAATAATGTATTTCTTTTGAGTTACAAAATTGGAAATTCCAATTTTAGTTTAGGTAATAATATCTCTTTTATCAGCAAAACAGGAGAAGACGAACTATTAAACAAGGGCACGCAAGACTTTAAATATTCCTACAAAAGCAAAAAATTAGGAGCAGATGTTAGTCTGCAAAATTTGTATGATATCAGTAGAAGCATAAAAAAAAGATGGGTGTGTGGTTTAGGAATTTCTTATGCTTTTTTGCAAGATGATGATAAAAGATTAAGCATAGGACTTTCAGGATTAAAAGAAAAAGAAACGTCAATCCAGGGAGATGATAAAATGCAAAATAGAATAAGTACTAATCTAGAGTTTTCTTATAAAATCAATAGAAATGTAGAGATAATTGGAGCAAATCATTACCAACCCAATGTGGAAGAAATAGGTGACTTCCGTATGAAAAGCATGCTGGCTTTAAGAATTGTGATTAGCCCTCATTTTTTGCTGAGTATTAATAATACTTTTAATTATGATAGTTTCCCAGTTGAAGGCGTCCCTGAAATAGATTACCAACTGATTAATAGCATTTCCTATACTTTTTAAGCTTTAGTTGATAGTTTTTAGTTGAGAACTTAGATAAAGAACTCCTCTTTAAAGTTTATAAGGTAAATTTTTTTGCTAGCTCTAGTGATTGCAGTGTACAGCCATCTTAGGTAGGATTTGTCGAGCATATCCTCATTGAAATAACCTAAATCTACAAATACATTTTCCCATTGCCCTCCTTGTGATTTGTGGCATGTAATGGCATAAGAAAATTTGATTTGTAAAGCATTGAAAAACTCATCTTCTTTTATTTTTTTATTGAGCCCTTTCTCTCCTTTATAATCTTTAGCTACTTCTTGGTAGAGATGTTGGTATTGCTCGTAAGTTATGGCTGGACTTTGGCTTGTTAAGGTTTCTAAAAGTAGAATAACATCCAATCCTTGTTCACTAGGGTAGTCAACCATTTGTATGCTTGCTTTTGCGAATCGGAAACCATAGCGTTCAATTCTATCAGTAATTCTAACTACTTCCACTATATCTCCATTCGCAATAAACCCCGCTTTACTGCTGTCATCAAGCCAATAGTAGTTATTCCGAACAACCATAAGCATATCTCCTGCAGATATTTCATGTTCTTGACATCTAATTTTTGCTCTAATTTGTTGATTATAAAGGTTGGCTCTTTTATTGGAGCGGCAAAGT
Source organism: Bacteroidota bacterium (assembly GCA_036337275.1). GTDB lineage: Bacteria > Bacteroidota > Bacteroidia > Flavobacteriales > BACL11 > DUAL01. The sequence goes on from JAYZEM010000006.1 coordinate 90,237, forward strand.
ACGGTAGCAGCGGTTACTCCTTCATTACTGTAAATGCTTTCAAGTGCATCTTGTAAATCTTCTCCATTATTTAGACGTATAACTTCTGTATTGGTTACTAGTTTTGGGTAGGAATAATCAGTATTTACTATTTGGTTTCTTAAAGTAGTAGCGTTTTCTAAGATAAGGGAGTCATTTTTTTGCCTTACTACTTGTGTTAATTCTTTACAGATAACCTGTTTGTTATAAGTTAACTCTAGTTTTTCTTCATCTAAAGCAGGGCTTATGTCCAAATGAACAGGAGGAAGTTGAGCGGTATCACCAATCAAAATAAGTTTACAATCATTTCCGTCATACACATATCTTATCAAATCATCTAAAAGTGAGCGGTTACCAAAACCTTTATCAGAATTTTCTGGAATCATGGATGCTTCATCCACAATAAATATAGTGTTGCTATGTGTATTTTCTTTAAGACTAATAAATGTGTTCCCGTTTTTGTTTGTCCTTATCCAATAAATTTTCTTGTGAATTGTACTTGCTGATTTTTTGGAGTATTTTGCTAGAACTTTTGCGGCCCTTCCTGTTGGAGCCATGAGCACAGAACGTTTTCCTAAAATGGGTAATGATTTTACTAAAGTAGCAACTAAAGTTGTTTTTCCTGTTCCTGCATATCCTTTTAGTATAAATATGCTTTTGTTGCCAATAGTAGCAACAAAATCTGCAATGTTGGTTATGATTTTATCTTGTTCTGAGGTTGTGGTAAACGGGAAATTTAATCTTAGTTTTTCTTGTAATTTTTTACTCGCCATTACAAGATATTTACTTCAGGCTCAATTTGAATATCGTATTTTTCTTTAACTATTGCTTGAATTTCTTTTGCAAGTTGTATAATTTCTGATCCATTTGCATTTGCGTAATTTACTAACACCAATGCTTGGTTCTTATGTACTCCAACATCTGCTTTTCGGTAGCCTTTTAATCCAGCATTTTCAATAAGCCATCCTGCAGCAACTTTTGTTTTAGTGTCAGACACTTTATAGCCTACTATTTCGGGAAACTCTTTTTTTAATTCTTCAAATTGACTTGTTTCAATAATAGGGTTTTTAAAGAAACTTCCGCTATTTCCTAATTCTTTTGGATTGGGTAATTTCCTACTTCTTATATTGATAACAGCTTCTGCAATATTTTGAGGAGAAGCTTCTTTTTTTATATTTTCTAACTCTTCTGAGATTGCGCCATAAGTTGTTTTATTTAGTGGTACTTTGCTTAATTTAAACTCCACTTTTATAATTATAACCTTATCTTTTAATTCTTCTTTAAAGATTGAGTTTCTGTAATCGAATCTACAATCAATATTATTGAAGATTTTTACTTTTTGAGTTTCAACCTCTATTGCAGTAACTTTATGTATTGTGTCTTTTACTTCTAATCCGTATGCTCCAATATTTTGTATAGGGCTGGCGCCAACTGTACCTGGTATTAATGCTAAATTTTCTATTCCCGATAATTCTTGACTTACGCTCCACATTACAAAATTATGCCAGTTCTCTCCTGCTCCAACTTCTACAACAACATCATTCTCATTGTCTTCTAATATGCAGATTCCTGATATTGTATTATGAAGGATTAATCCATTATAATCTGCTGTAAAAAGCAAGTTAGAACCTCCGCCTAAAACAAATGTTTTATTGTTTTTGTAAATCTCTGAGCTAAGGATATCTTTTAATTCATGATCAGAGTCAAAAGTTGCAAAATATCTTGCTTTGGCTTCAATACCAAAAGTATTGTATTCTTTTAGGGAGAAATTTTCTGAAAAATTCATGAGTTCAAAAGTAGTAAAACAAATCATACCTTTTAGCGTTTTAAAAACTGTATTTTCGCCAAAAAATTATTCTTGAAACGAATTATTATTTCTGTAACTTCCGATTTGTGTACTGATCAAAGAGTACATAAAGTTGCTACAACTTTAAGTGAAATGGGTTTTGATATTTTGCTTGTAGGAAGAAAACTTCCTGACAGTTCGCTTATAGAAAGAAAGTACAAAACAAAAAGGTTTAAACTACTTTTTAATGAGGAAGTTTGGTTTTATATGGAATATAATATTCGGCTTTTTTTCTTTCTGCTTTTTTCCAAAGTTGATGTTCTACTTGCTAATGATTTAGATACACTTTTGCCTAACTTTTTAGTTTCAAAGTTGAAAAATAAACCGTTGGTTTATGATTCACATGAAATGTTTTGTGAAGGCCCTGAGTTGCAAGACAGAACGGTTGTGAAATTGGTTTGGCGAGCGATTGAGAAAACAATTCTACCAGAGATAAAATATGCTTATACAGTTTCTCAATCTATTGCTGATGCGTATAAGCATCAGTATGGAGTCGATTTTAGAGTAAATCGAAATATTCCAAAATTGGTAAAGACAACAAGAGAAGTTGAACAGTTAAATTTTGAAGGTAAAAAGATCATTTTATATCAAGGCGTGATGAATCCCGGAAGAGGTTTAGAAGAAATGATTGCTGCTATGCCATTTATTGATGATGCAGTTTTGCTCATAATTGGATTTGGAAAAGTTGAGGGAGAGTTGAAGCGATTGGTAAAAGACAAACATCTTGATGATAAGGTAATCTTTTTTGGAAAAGTACCATTTGAAGATCTGCTTTCTTACTCCATACAAGCAGATGTAGGCCTGCTTTTGGAAAGATCCTTTGGTCTAAGTTTTACTTATGCACTTCCCAATAAACTGTTTGATTATATTCATGCGGAATTACCCATTATTGCATCATCCTTAATAGAAGTGAAAAGCATTATGCAGGAATATGATATAGGTAAAATTGCAGAGAATCATAATCCTGAATATTTGGCAGAGACTGTAAATGAAATACTTTCAAACAATGAAAAAAGAAAGTATTGGAAGCAAAATATGCAAATTGCTAAAAAAGAATTAAACTGGGAAAGAGAACAAGAAAAGATCCGAGGTGTTTATGCGGAATTTCTATAAAAGCCCAATTCTGTTTAGCAGGAATTTTATCAAAGTTACACTGGAGTAAGCTACAAATTGAACTGCATTTAAGTGTTCTTTTTTAATCAGAAATTCTTCTTTGTAGTGTTTCCAACCTTTTTGCTTTGAAATACCTTCCTTCCCACAAATAGCAAAATCAGCGTTGATATAAAGCGCTTTCTTTTGGTCAAGAAACAGTTGTAAGTTAAAATCATAATCTGCTAGGATAGAATAGTTGGTATTAAAACATCTTCCATAAAAACATCTTTTATGATAAAGTGTTCCTTGATGATGCAAGCTATTTTTCATTAATAGTTTATTGGAAAAATGGCTGTTAAAAATAGTGTTATCATTGTATCTAATATTTCCAAAAACGATTTCAAAACCAACCAAATTGTTACTAAAAATATTGGAGAAGATGTTCTTCGATAAACAATCGTCAGCTCCCATAAAATAAAGCCAATCCGCATTTGATTTGTCAATTGCTTTATTCATGGCTTCATACACATTTTTGTCTTTTGTGCTTTCATAATAGCTAATATGTTGCTCGTATTTCTGAATTACATCTAAAGTACCATCTTCCGATTTCCCATCAATCAAAATCAACTCATAATCCAAGAAATCTTGTTGCAGAATACTTTCTATTGCTTTTTCAAGCAGTTGTTTTTGATTCAAGACAGGAATAATAATGCTAATTTTTGGATGCACTTTTCTAAAAATTAAAGTATCTCCTTATTGGGTTCTGTGATAGAACGGTTTTCGCAAACAAAAGTATGTGAGGGGAACTTTTTTATGATATTATAATCATGAGTAGCAATAATTATAGTTGTACCTTTGTCATTGATTTCTTTCAAAAGTTGAATAATTTTTTCTGATTTTTCTGGATCTAAATTACCTGTAGGCTCATCTGCTAAGATAATTTCAGGATGATTTAATAGCGCTCTTGCAATTGTAGCTCTTTGCTGTTCTCCTCCTGACAATTCATAGGGCATTTTGTGTTCACAATTTTCTAGATGTACATCTTCTAAAACTTCTTTTATTCTGTCATCCATTTTTTGGTTACTATCCCAACCAGTAGATTGTAAAACAAAAAGCAAATTTTCATAAACAGTTCTGTCAGTAAGCAATTGAAAATCTTGAAAAATAATTCCTAATTTCTTTCTCAATGATGAAGTAGCATTATCGTCCAAATTTCTAATATCAAAGCCCAATACTTTTAAATCTCCTTTTTTAATATTTAGTTCCGCATAAAATGATTTCAACAAACTGCTTTTTCCACTCCCTGTTTTTCCGATAATATAAATGAATTCTCCAGATGTAATCTTAAAATTAATGTTTTGAAAGATAACACTACTTTTTTGTAAAATGTCAACCCCTTTTAATTCTATAATTGTATTCATAATTGAATGTCTAATTTTTTCAATTTTCCAAATTCCATTTCTTTCAAGGCATGCATTATTTGTTTGCTGTATTTCTCCAACTTATTTTTTCTAATTCCCGATTCTTGTTGGTTAAGCCGAAAATAAGCACGCAATGTCATGTCCTGGTCTCTAATTTGCACAAAATCTGGAATCTTATCGGTTCCTTTTATTTTTAATAAATAAATCATAAAAAATTTAATGCAAAGTAAGTAAAATATTGAGTTTTTAAGAATGCAATTACCTCCTAATTGTTAGCAACAGTTGTTGAAAACTTGTAGATGGAATCATTTATTTGACAAGCATAATTTCTACTTTTATTTCTGATATTCAATTTCAATATGATTAAAAAATCAGTTTTTTTATTTGTATTTTCTTTATTTGTTTTTTTGCTTTCAGCACAAAATATCAATACAAATTCTATTCTAACGGCTAGGGCACTTTTTCAGGCAGAAAAATATGGTATTGCACAAAATTTATTTCATCAAATTTACAATGATAATGGCGCCTTAGATTCGCAAAAAGAAGAAGCGCTTTTTCACATTGCAATATGCAGTAAAAAACTATTTAATGATGATGTTATATTTTGGTTTGATAAGTTTACCTCTTCTTATCCTTATTCGGAAAAAATAAATGCAGCAAATTATGATTTAGCATTGTATTATTATAGGGAGAAGTCATATGATAAAGCTATTAATTATTTCTTAAGATCTGATAATAGCAATGATGAATATAATTTCAAATTAGCATATAGTTATTTTATGACCGATTCTTTATCTTCATCAAAATATTATTTCTCAAAATTATTGAATGTTAATTCAAAATATGCTAGTTCCGCTAATTATTTTTACGCGCATATTGCCTACAAGCAGAAGCATTATAAAACTGCTTTGTCAGCTTTTTTAAAACTAAAAGATGATGAGCATTTTGCTAATATCGTACCCTATTATGTCAGTCAGATTTACTTTTTACTAAAAAGACATGATGAACTAATTGCATATGCAAAACCTATGCTTGATAGGGTAATCTCTTCTAGAGAAGCAGAACTTAACAGAATTATTGCAGAGGCATATTACAACAATAAAGATTATCAGTCTGCAACCGAATATTTTGAAACCTATTTTGCAAAAACTTCTCAATCATCTAATTTAGATAAGTTGTTAATTGGGCATGCTTACCATAACATTGAGGATTATGAGAACGCGATAAGGTACTTAGAGCCACTAGAATTTGATGCAGATAGTAGCGCGCAATTCACCTCTTATTATTTAGCCAATAGTTATCTGAAACTAGGAGAAAAAAACTATGCATTAAGATCTTATAAAAAGGCTTCAGATTACAATTATAATTCTTTATTACAGGAGGATGCGTATTTTAATTATGCAAAACTTTCTTATGAATTAGATCTTCCGTTTGATAATGTTTTGAATATATTACAATATTATTTAACCACTTTTGAAGATCCTCAAAACAAAAAGTTGATTAACAATTTAATGATTAGTGCTTTTCAAAACACAAGTCGCTATGAGCAAGCATTTGAAAAATTAAATAAGATTGTGTATCCTTCACAAGAGCAAAAAATGGCAATCCAAAGACTCTCTTTTTTTATTGGTGTGAAAGCATTTAATATTGCAGAATATAATGAGGCGATTTCTCTTTTTGAAAATGCAAATAAGTATCGCATAGATGAAGCTATTTTTGCTATGAGCACATATTGGCTTGCCGATTGCTATTTTCAGCTTTCAGGTTTTTCAAAGTCGGCAAAATTGTATAATGATTATTTGGCTTTGTCGCTTTCTTCAGCAACTGATTTTGCTCAATACAATTTAGCGTATGCTTATTTTCAGCAAAAGGATTACCAAAAAGCAAAAAATAGTTTCCGCAAGTTCAGTAAGGCCACAAAAGATTCTATTCGTCTGAATGACACCTATTTAAGAATTGCTGATTGCTATTTTATGCTTTCCGATTTTTCAATGGCAGAAAAAAATTATGCAAAAGCAATAAGCTATAATTTATTTGATGGTGATTATGCACTTTACAAACAGTCCGTTTGTCTAGGCTTAGTTGGTAAACATACAGCCAAAGAAAAAGTATTAAAACAATTAATAGAAAACCATAAAACCTCTATATATCATGACGATGCTTTGCTTGATTTAGCAGTTTATTATAAGAACAATAATCAAAAGGAGAAAGCATTTGACGTTTATAATCAATTATTGGATTTCACCTTAGATGAAGAACTTAAAGCGAAGGTTCATTTGAATAAAGGAATGATTTACTTTAATTTTGGAGACATTGATAAAGCAATAACATCATTTATGGTCGTTATCAATAATTTTTCAAAAACAAGTTTTTTTAAAGATGCACTTGCAGGCTTGCGAGCAGCTTACATTAGTATCGCAGAAGTAGATAAATATTTGGAGATAGTTAATGCTTTACCACAAGTTAATATCAGTAGGGTAGAACAAGATTCTTTAACCTATAATACTGCCTTTATGAAATTTGCAGAGGGGGATTATTTAGTTGCCAAAAACACCTTTCAGCAATATATTACTAATTTTTCTAATGGAATTTTTGTAGTAGATGCTAATTATTATTTGGCAGAAAGTTGTAAAAAGGAAAAGGATACCTCATGTGTGCTTTCAGCTTTTGATGAAGTGATAAATGCAAAAAGCAAACATTTAGAGCCTGCTAATTTGTATTTAGCAAGACATTATTACGCATTGTCCGATTTTGAAAAATCAGTTACTTATTATAAGAAAGTTGAAATAATTGCAACAAATAATAGTACAAAAAGAGAGGCTTTAATTCGACTGATGATTGCATATAGCAAGATCGATAAACTTACTGAAGATGCAGTAAATTATGCTAAAAAGGTACTTCAGTTGGATAAGGTTGATCAAGGACTGAAAAATAGAGCTAATCTTATTTTATCACAAGCCTTTTTTGCGAGTGGCAATTTCCAAAAATCTGAAAAGATATTTACTGAATTAAGGGAAAATTCTGAAACAGGAATTGGAGCAGAAGCAGCCTATATGTTGGCCTATCTCAATTTCTTAAATGATAGTTTGCAAAGAGCAGAAAATGCAATTTATAGTTTGGCAAATGATTTTACAGCTGACTATTGGATTGCTAAGGGCTTTATTTTACTTTCTGATATTTATGCACAAAAAGGAAATGCTTTTCAAGCAAAAGCAACTTTGGAGTCTATTATCGAAAATTATGAAGGAGAGGAACTATTAATTGTGGCAAGAAAAAAGTTTGAAGCAATTTTGCAAAAAGATATTGCAGGTACTTCTGCTACCACAAAAGATCAAGCAGAGATTGTTTTAGAAATCCTGGATGAGGAAATAAATTACGAAATGTTTTTTGAAGAAGAATCAGATACAAATGAAATTCCAAAAATTATAAAAAATGAAAAATAAAATAGTTTTAATTGGAATGAGCCTAATTTGCTCAACAGTTGTGCAATCGCAAGATATACAAACTACAGAGGTGCGTGTAACAGAAGAGTTCAATCCATCTATCCCTGAAGCTAGTAAGTTGAACGAACAAGCTTCTTTTGCGGATACCTTAAAAGAAGATAAAAGTCAAACGTATTCAATCAAGCAGTACCATATAAAAGCCGATTATAAAACACGCCCACTGAAAGCCGCTAAAGTTAAGGATGAAAGCATTCTAAAGTTGTATAAAAGCAAAGTCTCTCTTGGGTTAGGAGACAATTGGAATAAAGATATTTCTCTTTTACATAATAGCAAACGCTCTCAAGACTTTAATTTTGGGCTTTTGATGCATCATCTGTCAAATCAATACAAGCCTACTAATTATCAAGTAAAAAATAGTAAGAATACGCTTTATTTGTACGGAAAGAAGATTGGTGCTTCTCATATTTATTTAGCAAACTTTGATTACGATAGAATAACTGCCTCATATTTCAATACATCATCATCGTTTGAAGAAAAGTATTTTAGAAATAGATTTGCATATAGTAAAATTTCTGTATCAGCCATAAGCAGATCTAATGTTACTGATAGACTAATTAAAAAGGTAAATTTCTTTCTTTCAGATTTGAATGAAATGTCAGAAAATCAGATTCATTTGAGTGCAGATTTAGCAAATAAAATTGCTGGTTATCCTATAGACATAGAAGTGGAACTTAATGATTATTTAAATTATAATAATAAAGATTCAAAATATGATCCTGAAGAGATGAAGGAACTTCATTTTGTGCCGCAAACTAATTTTGATAGGTTTGGTATGAACTTCCATGCTGGATTCAATTTGCACTATGATCGAGATGGTGTTGCAATCTCTCCAATTATTAATGCAACTAAAGAATTCGTCAAAAATATTTTGTGGGTCCATGGCGGGATTCGGCATACTGAACAAAGGAATACGCTTAAATCACTTGGTGACGAAAATCCTTACATCCATTCTTTTGGAACAAATCAATCTATTCTGACAGATAATACGTTATTACAAACATTAACCACAACTTCTAAGGATGAACTCTATCTAACTATGCGTAATGTGTTAGGAAAGGATGAGGTGTTTGAAGGAACTATTGCTTATGCCAAAGTAAAGAACTTTGCTAATTTTTTTGCAGTTGATAATAATGAGTATAATCGTTTTCTTATTGATTATTTAGATGTAAGTCAGATGCATATAAGTGCAAATTATGAGAGAATTTTAAATAATATGCTCTCAGTAAATGTGCAGGCTAATTATTTTAATTGGAATAAGGAAGTTTATTATAAGCCGAATTTACGTGTAGACGTGAGCACGCCAATTAATTTGAGAGATAAAATTAAAGCTGTGCCATCAATAAGTTATTTAGGAAATAGAATGACTTATTCTAAAAATTTGTTGGATTCTGAACTTGGCATGACAAATGAACTTTCAGGACAATTGCATGCTAATTTAATGGTGCAATATATCTATACTAAAATTCTGTCTGCATACCTTCAGTTTAACAATTTAACGAATTCTAACGAGTTTCTTTTTGAGGGTTACCAAGAGATTGGATTTAACGCGGTCTTTGGTGTCAATTATTCATTTTAAAAGTTTTCAACTTTTGTTAATAAATTAAGCTATTTTTTCTTTCATTATTTTGGGTGTTAATCGGTAGTAAAATTGTATATTTGCTTGTTTTTTGAAAAAGCAATAATTAATATAAATTTTATGAGTGAAGAAAATAAAAATCAGCAGAATTATGGTGCTGATAATATTCAGGTTTTAGAGGGCTTAGAAGCGGTTAGAAAAAGGCCTGCAATGTATATTGGTGATATTGGCCAGAAAGGCCTTCATCATTTAGTTTATGAGGTGGTAGATAATTCTATAGATGAGGCTTTGGTAGGACATTGTACCCATATAGATGTTTGTATAAATGAAGACAATTCAATTACAGTGCATGATAATGGTAGAGGTATTCCTACTGATTTGCATGAAAAGGAAGGAAAATCAGCCTTAGAAGTAGTAATGACAGTACTGCATGCAGGAGGAAAGTTCGATAAAGGATCCTATAAAGTTTCAGGAGGGTTGCATGGAGTTGGTGTGAGTTGTGTAAACGCGCTATCATCACATTTGCGCGCTGAAGTACATAGAGGTGGTAAAGTTTTTGAACAAGAATATAAAATTGGTGTTCCCCAGTATGATGTAAGGGAAATTGGCACTACTGATAAAACTGGGACAATAGTAAAATTTTTACCAGACAACACTATTTTTGAAGATACCGTTTATCATTTTGATATTTTGGCTGCTAGGTTGAGAGAGCTTTCGTTTCTTAATAAAGGTATTCACCTCTCAATTACTGATAAAAGAAGAACTACTGAAGAAGGTGATTTTGTAAAAGATGAATTTTATTCAGAAGGAGGACTGAAAGAATTTGTCTCATTCTTAGATGGCACCAGAGAATCCATCTTAAATGATGTAATATATTTTGATGGAGAGAAAGATGGAGTTCCGGTTGAAGTAGCTATGGTATATAACAATTCTTATACCGAAAATGTGCATTCTTATGTAAATAACATCAATACTCATGAAGGAGGAACACATCTTTCTGGTTTTAGAAGAGGGCTGACAAGAACATTAAAAAAATACGCTGATGAGTCCGGGCTATTGAAAAAAGTAAAATTTGAAATTTCTGGGGATGATTTTAGAGAAGGGCTTACTGCTGTGGTTTCAGTAAAAGTAATGGAGCCACAATTTGAAGGGCAAACCAAAACCAAATTAGGAAATAAAGAAGTAACTACTGCCGTCTCTCGCTCTGTCAGCAAAATGTTAGAATATTATTTGGAAGAAAATCCAAGTCAAGCCCAAATCATTGTACAAAAAGTGATTTTAGCAGCAACTGCTAGAAATGCAGCTAGAAAAGCGAGAGAAATGGTACAAAGAAAAAGCGTTATGTCTGGCTCAGGGCTTCCAGGAAAACTTTCTGATTGTTCGGAAAGAGATCCAGAGAAATGCGAAATTTTCTTGGTTGAGGGAGATTCTGCAGGGGGTACTGCAAAACAGGGTCGGAATCGTCATTTTCAAGCCATTCTTCCACTTAGAGGTAAAATATTGAATGTTGAAAAAGCCATGCAGCATAAGGTTTTTGAAAATGATGAAATCAAAAACATGTATACTGCTCTTGGGGTTTCAGTCGGAACGGAAGAAGATGAAAGGGCACTAAATACCGAAAAATTAAGGTATCATAAAGTAGTAATTATGACCGATGCCGATATTGATGGAAGTCATATTGCCACCTTGATACTTACTTTCTTTTTCCGTTATATGTACGAACTTATTGAAAAAGGTTATGTATATATTGCAACTCCTCCACTTTATTTACTCAAAAAAGGAAAAGATCAAAGGTATTGTTGGTCGGATGAGGAAAGAGATCGATTAGTTGAAGAAATGAAAGGTGGAAAGGAAGTGAATGTAGGAATCCAAAGATATAAAGGTTTAGGGGAGATGAATGCCGAACAACTTTGGGACACCACTTTAAATCCTGATTACAGAACATTAAAGCAAGTAACCATTGATAGTGCGGCTGAGGCAGATAGAGTATTTTCAATGCTAATGGGAGATGAGGTTCCTCCTAGAAGAGAATTTATTGAAGCAAATGCTAAGTACGCTAATATTGATGCCTAACAGCTATCATAGAAATATAATCTCAATACAAAAAAACAAAAAATGAAAGTAACAGTAGTAGGAGCAGGAGCAGTAGGCGCAAGCTGCGCAGAGTATATTGCCATTAAGAATTTTGCGTCAGAAGTTGTATTAGTAGATATAAAAGAAAATTTTTCAGAAGGAAAAGCAATGGATTTGATGCAAACCGCATCATTAAATAGTTTTGACACAAAGATTACCGGAACAACTGGTGATTATTCAAAAACAGCCGGAAGTACTGTGGCAGTTATCACTTCAGGAATCCCAAGAAAACCTGGGATGACTCGTGAAGAATTAATTGGTATAAATGCAGGAATTGTTAAATCAGTTGCTGAGCAGTTGGTTGCTCATTCTCCTGATATTATTTTAATAATTGTGAGTAATCCTATGGATACTATGACTTATCTTACTCACAAAACTTTAGACATACCTAAAAACAGAATCATAGGTATGGGAGGTGCTTTAGATTCAGCCCGTTTTAAATACCGACTAGCTGAGGCAATGGATTGTCCAATATCAGATGTTGACGGTATAGTAATAGGTGGTCATTCTGATGTAGGAATGATACCTCTTACTAGATTGGCTACAAGAAACTCTGTAAGAGTATCTGAGTTTTTGCCAGAAGAAAAATTAAAGGAAGTTTTGGAAGCAACCAAAGTTGGTGGAGCAACACTAACTAAGATGCTAGGCACCTCTGCTTGGTATGCGCCAGGAGCTGCAGTATCTTCTTTGGTGCATTCAATTGTTTGCGATCAACATAAAATGTTTCCGTGTTCTGCATTTGTAGAAGGTGAGTATGGGCTTTCTGATTTATGCATTGGAGTTCCAGTATTGCTTGGTGCTAATGGAATTGAAAAGATTGTAGAAATTGATTTAGATAATTCTGAGAAAGAAAAATTAACTGTTTCTGCTCAGGGTGTAAGAAAAACAAATGACCTTTTAATAGAGATTGGCGCATTAGCTTCAAACTGAACACATAAGATTCTCCTAAGATTTATATTTAGATTAAATCTCTTCAATAAAGTTTTATTATTTTTGTATTATAATAATTAAAAAGATCTCAGAATGAAACAACTAATTTTATTAATCGCTTTAATTGTTCTTATAGGCTGTAGTAAAGATACAGATCGAATTCAAATCACAAATTTAAGCTTTAATTTTGAGCATACTGTTGGTGGAGAACAATTAGTAATGCATCCTTGGGGTATGTGCTCTCAACCCGCTGGTGAAGATTGTGAGCCTGGACACGCTTGTTGTGGCGAAGATCTGAATTATGTAAATCTTGCTGGTGATCAGTATAATATTCAAACATTATTGTATGTAATTTCAGATATATATTTACACTCTGCTGATGGAGGGATGCAACTATTGAAAAAAGCTCATTTTGTGGATGGTGAAAATCCTGCAACTTTACGATTTCCTGCCGGAGAATTAGATAATGGAAGTTATTCAAAAATATCATTTACAATGGGTTTAAGTGCTGACAGGAATATACCAGGTGATTATCCTGACTTTCCAGATGGTTTTTCCTGGCCTGCAGACCCTTTAGGCGATCCTGCCTTGACCGCTTATCATTATATGCAACTTGAAGGCGCATATGATACAATAACGAAGATGTACAACACACATACTGGTCCTTTAACGGGTATGGATATGTCTTTTAATAAAGAGTTTGATATCTCACTTAATGTAAATGATGACTTAGGTGATGTTGCTGTTTTTGTAAATATGGAACTTAATAATTGGTATCAAAATCCAAACAATATTAGTTTTCATGACTATCCAAATACCATGTTTAATGTGGATGCACAGCATGAGTTAAAGCTAAATGGAGAAACTGATGTTTTTACAGTTACAACTACAAATAGATAATTAAATTGAATAAGGTCTCTTACACCTTATGTTTCTTCATCTTCTTTTTTTCTTGCAAAAAAGATCTTCCTATTATAGAAGGATGTACAGATAAAAATGCCTTAAATTATAATAGCTCTGCCACTTATGATGATGGAAGTTGTAATCATGATACGTTAATTCCATATGAAAATACTCCTTACACTATTCTTATTCCAGAAGGGTTTCCTGATATGGATATTCCCGATAATAATCCTATGACTGTAGAAGGTGTTGAACTTGGAAAAAAACTTTTTCATGATCCTATTTTAAGTAGAGATGGAAGTCAAAGTTGTGCCTCTTGCCATCTGCAGGCCTCGTCTTTTTCTGATCCAAATCGTTTTAGTACTGGAATTGATGGTGTGCAGGGGTCAAGGAATGCTAGTGCAATAATAAACTTGGGCTGGATGAATAGTTTTAACTGGGACGGGAGTGCTTCTACATTAGAAGAGCAAGGTTTTGAGCCAGTTATTAATCCAATTGAAATGAATAATACTTGGCACAATGTCGAAAACACATTAAATGCAGATGCAACTTATAAGGAACTTTTTCGCAAAGCTTTCAATATTCAGAAAATAGATTCTACGCATGTGGTAATGGCTATTGCACAATTTGAACGCACCTTGATTTCTGCAAATTCTAGGTATGACAAATATTTAAGACAAGAGTTACAATTAACACCTTCCGAATTGAATGGCTTTGTGATTTTTAATACAGAAACAGGAGATTGTTTTCATTGCCATGGGCCACACAAGTTTATGGATAATTCATTTCATAATAATGCATTAGATATAGAGCCATTTTTGGATATAGGGTTAGCAAAAGTTACAGGAGTGCATTCTGATAATGGAAAATTCAAAACACCAACGCTTAGAAATATTGAATTTTCCGCTCCATATATGCATGATGGTAGGTTTGCGACTTTGGAGGAAGTTGTGGAACATTACAATAGTGGTGGACACTTTTCTTCTACTGTCGATCCTTTGATGAAAAAATTGGGTGTAGGGTTACAGTTAACCAATCAACAGAAACAAGACTTAATTACTTTTTTGAAAGCATTGTCAGATACTGAATTTATCAATAACCCTGATTTTACTCCTTAATAAATTTAGCTGTATGATTTCCTAATTTAATAAGATAAACGCCAGCAGGTAGTTTGCCGACATTTATTCCATGAATTACCGTCTTTTTTTCTTCTGAAAATAGAATTTCTCCTAAGATATTCTGAATTTGGATACTAGCGTTTTTTTCTGCTTCTAAATACAATTTATTATCAGTTGGGTTTGGATAAATGAATAATGATTCTTGTAAAGTCAGGTCATTCATTTTTGTAGTCAAACTGTCACCACTAAAATAACTCAAACCACCGCAATAGTTTCCGATTACCATATCAGCTATTTGATCAGTATTTATATCTTTTATAGATAAAGAAGTTTTACCACCTTCCATAATATTTTGTTCTTGACTACTTACTAAGTTAAAATTACCACCCAAGTTACCATCAATATCGTTGTAATGATAAATGGCTCCAGAATAAGAACCAACATACAGATGATATTCGCCATCAACATCTACCAATTGTGGCGTGCTAAAACCAGAAGATATAATAGCTGAATCCACATCAATTCCACCAAAGTTAGTGATAATTGAGTCAAAAACTGCTATTGTAATACTGCCCTTGTTTGGAAAATAGCTAAGCTGACCTGTTTTATCACCTACTAACAGATCATTTAATCCATCTCTATTTACATCAATAATTTGCGGTGCGGAAAAATAACCAACATCTATGTGCTCATAATCTGCTACTGCAAGGGTAAAAGAGGAGACCACTCCTCCATCATTGGTAAAATAATGTAACTTTCCATCAGCATCACCCACAATCAAGTCTTTAAATCCATCTCCGTTTAAATCACCAAATGCTGGGTATATGTTTAACGCCGGGATGTTCAAACTAATATTCAAATTAAGTGTCGATATTCCAGCAAAATCTCTTGTTATTAAATCATAAATCGGTTGAGTGCTACTTCCAACATTCTCAAAGAGTGCAAGCCCAGAAACATCATTTCCGCTTACATCATGATAACCATAATTCCCAACTATAATATCAATCAGGCTATCATTATTATAATCGAAAAAAGTAGGATAAGCACCCTCTCCTAAATCAATCATTTCCTCTTGTAGAAAGGCCTTGCTTACAAAATTAAAATCTGGTAGAGTGTTGGTACCACTATTGGCAAAAAGCCACATACTTTCAAAATTCTCCGCATTAGCTTGAGTATTTGTTCCGACTAATAAGTCTTTTTTTCCGTCATGAGTAACATCGAGATAAAAAGAAGCAGGAAATAAATGTAAATCTGTTGCTAGCGTATTATTGTTGTTTGCAGGAAAGGCGCTATCAATAGCGCTCATATTTGCATTTATACTATCACCTCCATTTGTAAGTAAGTTTAAATTGTTATAACTGATATCTCCTAATATTATATCTTTATCATTATCATCATCAACATCAATAGCAAGTAGGGTTGATCCTGCATGTTTTTGTTTAGCATAAGATGTATTTGGTAAAAATGGAGAGTAGCAACTATCAGGATGACAATCTGTACAATTGATTAAGTAACTATTCAACCCTTCAAAGAAATTTCCCCAACAGTTTTCTTCCTTTTGATAAGCAATAGTATCACAGCCTCCGGTTAACTCTATTGACATATTTCTATGGAACTCCACAAAACCACCAAGAATTGAGAAGGTAAGAATATCTAAATCGCCATCATTATCTACATCAGTAATAGCCGGGATATCTGCACCACTTACATAAAGATTTAGGTTTGAGCTACCATAATCTGACATAATGAGTGGAGTTACCATACTAAAGGACAGAGTCCCGGTAGAAGTGTTTTCTAATATTGAAATTCCACCAGAAGAATAAGTAAAAAGATCTTGTTTCCCATCACAATTGTAATCACTAAGAATCAACCAATCGTGTAAATTTTTCGGGAAAGCAGAACGGTATTCTGGTGCAAACACATATTGGCTATTTATATTTAGAAATGGAGTGAGTTTATTACCTGTTCTGTCAAAAATAATAAGATCTTTCACACCATCTAAGTTAAGATCAATCTCAGATGGCTGTGCAGCATTAATACCTCCAGCCCAAGCATGATTGAAATGCACGCCATTTTCTTTTACAATTAACGCTGTATCTCTATTAAAATTAATTTGTGCATTTGTAGATGAAAGCGTCAAAATGGAGATAATAAAGCAGATGAGTCTTTTCATTGTAAAAAAAAATCAGAATACAAAGAAAGCCAAAATATAGAAGTTGACCTCAAAAAAGCCCATATTTTCTACCCAAATAAATGCTCTATTTTTTTATTGTATATGTAAGAATGAAATTCTATATTTGCCGCTCTAAAAAACAAGATAAAAATTAAATAAAGAAATAATGGAGAACAGAAACGCAATTAAAGTATTCGCCTTCTTATTCGCAATCATTTGCTTGTATCAGCTATCATTTACTTGGGTGGCGGATAGTGTGCAAGAAGATGCAGTTGAATATGCTGATAATTATATTCAAAGCAATAAAGATGAACTGCTCTCAATATTACAAGAAAGTTCAACTGACAGTTTAATAGATACTTCTATTGTAAATGAATATCTTGAAACCCAATCCTATAATAAAGAAAAATACTATTTAGATTCAATTAGTAGTGAGAAGGTGTATGGTATTGGCGTAAAAGATTACACCTATAAAGAATGTCAAGAAAGAGAAATCAACTTAGGGCTTGATCTTAAAGGCGGAATGAATGTAACCTTAGAAGTTTCCGTAGTAGATGTAATAAAAGCATTGGCAAACAATACTGATGATGAGAATTTCAATACTGCAATTGCTAATGCTCAGCAAATGCAAAAAAACTCCCAAGATGATTTCGTCACTTTATTTGATTTAGAATACGAAAAATTATCTCCTAACAATGGTTTGGCAGTTCTGTTTATGGCACAAATGAGAGAAGAAGTAAAAATAAACGCTACAAACAAAGAAGTGATTAAAGTTATAACAGCAGAAGTTGAAGATGCCATTAGTCGATCGTTTAATATTTTACGTTCTCGTATTGACAGATTTGGTGTTACTCAGCCAAATATTCAAAGACTAGAAACTTCTGGCAGAATTCTAGTAGAACTTCCTGGAATTAAAGAGCCAGAAAGAGCCAGAAAACTATTGCAATCTACTGCTAAATTAGAGTTTTGGGAGACTTATGAATATGCAGAATTATTACCTTCACTAGAAGAGGCCAACAAGTATCTAAGAGAAGAATCAGCGCTTAATGATACCATTCAGCAAGAAGTAGAAGAGATAATAACAACTGTTGAAGATATAGAAGAAAATGAATTAACAGAAGTTATAGCAGAAGATACAAGTGCTAATACGCTTTTGAGTAAATTAGAAGGAGATTCATTAGTTTCCGACACAACAGATTCCCAACTTTCCTTTGAAGAATTTGCAGCAGAGAATCCGCTATACGCAGTACTCTACCCAAATATTGATCAAAATAATAGACCTAATGAAGGTCCAGTCGTTGGCTATTGTGCCATAAAAGACACCACAGTACTAAATAAATATTTAGCTGATCTTGAGGTAATGAAAAATTTTCCTCTAGATGTGAAATTTGCTTATACAGTTAAGCCATACGATCCTGATGGAAAGTTTATGCAATTAGTTGCATTAAAACAAAGTGGAAGAGATGGTAAAGCTTCATTAGAAGGAGATGTAGTAACTGATGCAAGACAAGAATTCGGACAGTTTAATGCAAACCCTGAAGTATCTATGACTATGAATTCTGAAGGGGCTAAGCAGTGGAAAAGATTGACGGCCGAAAATATTGGGAAAAGTGTCGCTATTGTACTAGATGGATTTGTGTATTCTTTTCCAACAGTGCAAAGTGAAATTTCAGGAGGTCGTTCTCAAATTACAGGAAACTTTACTATTAATGAGGCAAACGATTTGGCCAATATTTTAAAATCAGGGAAACTACCGGCTCCAGCTCGAATTATTGAAGAAGCCATTGTAGGACCATCTTTGGGAGAGGAGGCGATAAATGCAGGATTGAAATCTTTTATTATTGCACTGATAATCGTACTTATTTATATGATTTTTTATTACTCTGGGGCAGGAGTGGTATCTAACATTGCACTACTTGCCAACATCTTTTTTATATTTGGAGTACTATCTTCAATTGGAGCGGTTTTAACACTTCCAGGAATTGCAGGTATCGTACTTACCATTGGTATGTCAGTAGATGCAAATGTACTTATTTATGAAAGAATTCGTGAGGAATTGACTGGTGGAAAAGGAATTCGATTAGCTATAAAAGATGGCTATAATAATGCCTACAATGCAATTATTGATGCCAATGTAACTACATTGCTTACCGGTATTGTACTCTATACATTTGGAACAGGACCTATTAAAGGATTTGCTACCACTCTTATTATAGGTATTCTTACCTCACTTTTCTCAGCAATCTTTATTACACGATTGGTTATTTCTAGAAGATTAAACAAAAACAAAGAAGTAAAATTTGCTACTAAACTTACTCATGGCGCTTTCAAAAATACAGCTATTGATTTTCTTGGGAAAAGAAAAAGATTTTACATATTATCAGGGCTTATTCTTCTTCTTGGAGTTGGCTCATTAATTACAAAAGGCCTGAATTATGGAGTTGATTTTGTTGGAGGAAGGTCCTATGTCGTTCGTTTCGACAACACAGTAGATAATGAACAACTAAGGGGTGAACTCACAACTGTTTTTGTTGATGATCTAGGTTTGAAATATGCACCTCAAGTAAAAACTTTTGGAGATGATAACCAAGTAAAAATAACTACCAAATTCATGATTGATGAGAATACTGCTGATGCTGATGAAGTAGTAGAAGCAAAATTGAATGAAGGGCTTGCTAAAATGCAGATGGACTATGAAGTTATGAGTTCACAAAAAGTGGGGCCAACCATTGCAGATGATATAAAAGATGCAGCAGTATGGTCGGTTTTTTTCTCCTTACTCATTATCTTTCTGTATATCCTAATTAGGTTTAGAAAATGGCAATTCTCTTTGGGGGCTGTTGCGGCAGTTTTCCATGATGTACTTATAGTTCTTTCTATATTCTCAGTCTTTTATGGAATTATGCCATTCTCATTAGAAATCGACCAAGCTTTTATTGCAGCAATCTTAACCATTATTGGGTATTCCCTTAATGATACAGTTGTTGTTTTCGATAGGGTAAGGGAGTATATGGGTATGCACAAAAAACGTGAAATTGAAACAGTTATGAATAATGCACTTAATAGTACTTTAAGCCGTACGATTAATACTTCTATGACTACCTTCTTTGTTCTTTTGGTAATCTTCATTTTTGGAGGAGAGGTAATTAGAGGTTTTATGTTTGCTTTAATGGTAGGGGTATTGGTAGGAACATATTCTTCACTTTTTGTGGCTTCACCAATTATGCTTGATACACTCAAAAGAAAAAACATAAAAGAATAATTAAAAATTTATTTTATAGAAAAAGCCCTCTAACTTCATAGGGCTTTTTTATTTTTGCCCTATGTTGTTATTTATAGGAGGTACTGAGATTTTAGTCATTTTGATTTTTGTTGTGCTTTTTTTTGGGGCCAATAAGATTCCAGAATTAGCAAGAGGATTAGGGAAAGCAATTCGTGAATTGAAAGATGCTTCCAATGAAATTAAAAAAGACATTCGCGATAGCACCAACAAAATAAAAGACGAACTTGATATAGACAAATAATAACAATGCAAGTATTTTTCTTTATTTTCGGATTAGTATTACTTTATTTAGGAGGAGAAGCTTTAGTAAGAGGTGCAGTTTCCATTTCTTCTAAATTAAGAATATCAACATTAGTAGTTGGGCTTACTATTATTTCTTTTGCAACTTCAGCTCCTGAGCTTTTTGTTAGTTTACAAGCAGCATTTGAAGGAAAATCAAATATTGCTTTTGGCAATGTAATTGGATCCAGTATTGCTAATATTGCATTGGTTTTAGGGATTACCGCAATGATTTTTAGGGTAAATATAAGTCATCAAACTCTAAAATTCAATTATCCAGTTATGCTGCTGTCTTCTGTTGCACTCGCATCTCTTTTATATTTTTCAAATGGTTTGAGCACTACAATTGGATTTGTATTTATAGGGGTATTAACTTTATTTTTAGCTTATTTATTTAAACAACCCAAATTAGATAGAGAAGCTAATTCAAATCAAGAGAAAGAGAAAGCTTCTTCACTTTTTAAAAGTATTGGGTTAATTCTTTTAGGAGTACTCTTGCTCAAATTTGGTGCAGATTGGCTTGTAGAGGGCACCATTTATCTAGCAAAATCTTTAGAGATTTCTGATAGGATTATTGCTGTAACTCTAGTAGCAATAGGAACAAGCATTCCTGAGTTAGCTACTTCAATTGTAGCAGCACTTAAAAAGGAAGAAGATTTGGCTGTTGGCAATTTAATTGGATCAAATATTTTTAATGTTTTGGCTGTGTTAGGTGTTACCGCAGTCATATGCCCGCTAACAGTTGATGATGCTCAAATTATATTCTTTGATATCCCATGGATGTTAGGCATTTCTTTTGCATTGGGAATTTTAATTTATGCCCAATCAAAATATGTAATCAGCAGAAAAGAAGGTGCTTTTCTTCTCTCACTTTATCTAATTTATATTTTGCTTTTAATTAGTAAATAAAAAAAAAGGCGGCCATTTCTGACTACCTTTTTAAAAGTCTTAAAAATCAAAATTACACTTTAGCAGACTTTACTGTTTGAATAATTCTTGCAGCAATTTTGTAAGGATCTCCATTTGATGCTGGCCGCCTATCTTCTAACCATCCTTTCCATCCTTGTTCAACTGTAATAATAGGAATTCTGATTGAAGCTCCTCTGTCAGATATCCCGTAGGAGAAATCGTGAATGGAGGCTGTTTCGTGTAAACCAGTTAATCTTTGATCGTTATATTCTCCATAAACAGCAATATGTTCTTTTGCAACAGGACGGAATGATTCACATATTTTTTCATAAGTCTCCTGACTTCCACATTCTCTTAAAATAGAATTTGAAAAATTGGCATGCATCCCAGAGCCATTCCAGTCTCCTTTTATAGGTTTTGGATGATATTCAATGTAATAATTGTAATCTTCAGTGAGTCTATCCAATAAATAACGAGATATCCAAAGTTCATCACCTGCTCTTTTAGCGCCTTTTGCAAAAAGTTGAAACTCCCATTGTCCGCACGCAACTTCTTGGTTAATTCCTTCAAAATTAATCCCTGCCTCAATACAAATGTCTGCATGCTCTTCTACTAAGTTTCTGCCATGGGTGTTTTTTCCTCCAACCGAACAATAGTACAGTCCTTGTGGTCCAGGATAGCCACCCAAAGGAAAGCCTAATGGTAATTGGGT
Source organism: Bacteroidota bacterium (assembly GCA_036337275.1). Classification (GTDB taxonomy): domain Bacteria; phylum Bacteroidota; class Bacteroidia; order Flavobacteriales; family BACL11; genus DUAL01. The sequence goes on from JAYZEM010000006.1 coordinate 112,133, forward strand.
TTCTACATCCATTATAAAATATTCTTGCTCAAATCCGAACCAGAAGTCATCATTATCATCATCTATTTGTGCCCTTGCATTGGATTCATGAGGCGTTCCATCTGCATTTAGCACCTCTGTCATCACTAAAAAACCATTTACTCTTTCCGGATCAGGGAAGATTGATACAGGTTTTAATAAACAATCAGATGAATTTCCTTCTGCTTGTTGTGTCGAACTACCATCAAAAGACCAAATAGGACAATCCTCTAACTTACCACTAAAATCATTTACCACTTTTGTTTTACTTCTCATATTTTGTGTAGGAGCATAACCATCAAGCCAAATATATTCAAGTTTGGATTTTGTCATTTCTTTAATTTTTCGTTAGTATTTTATTTTATCAAACACAAAAAAACAATTTTTTATTTCTCACTTAATTAATTGAATACTTCGTTTTTGGCTGACTTATCAAAACTTTATTAACAAATGATTGTTTTATTAAAACAAGGCATTTTATTGTATTTGTAAATTATTCTTTATTTTAGCAAAGTTTTTAAAAATGAAAAAGATGAATAATTTTGTAAAAATCCTCTTGGTGAATTTATGTTTGCTTTTTGCATTACAACTTTGTGCTCAAAGTGGCAATTATTCCAAAACTAAAAAGGCAGATAAAGCATTTGCAGTAGAACAGTACTACAAAGCTGCTGACCTTTATAAGAAGGCATACAAAAAAACAAAAAACAGAGCTTTAAAGGCAGAAATCACTTTCAAACAAGCAGAATGTTATCGCTTAACAGGGTTAGATAGAGATGCAAAAAGAGCTGAAAGTTATTACAAAAGAGCAATAAAAGCTAAATACCCGGATGTTGTTGTGTATTTAAGATACGCAGATATATTGAAGAAAAATGCGAAATACTCACAAGCATTAGAACAATATAAAAAATATGTAAAACTTAACCCTACAGATATAAGAGGAGAAAAGGGAGTAAAATCTTGCAAACTAGCTGTAGATTGGGAAGCAAGTCCTACACGTTACAAAGTAGCAATAATGCCAATTGTGAATTCAAGATATGCTGATTTCTCTCCTGCATTTGGAAATAAAGAATATACTGAAATTTATTTTGCTTCATCTAGAAAAGGATCAACAGGAACTGAAGTAGATGAAAGGACTGGAGAGAGTTTTATGGATATTTACAAAACTAGAATTGATAAAAAAGCAAAATGGAGATCTCCTGTTCCAGAAATGGAAACCATCAATACTGAAGCAAATGAAGGGCCAATGTATCTGAATCAAAGAGGGAGTATGATGTACTTTACCAAATGTAAAGTAGAAAAGAAAAAACAACTGGGATGTGATATTCTCGTATCACAAAGAAAAGGTAAGTTATGGGCAGAAGCACAAAAATTGCAAATAAAAGTAGATAGTGGTGCAACAGTTGGTCATCCCGCAGTAACTGATGATGAAAATACCATTTTCTTCTCTTCCGATCAAAAAGGCGGATATGGAGGGAAAGATATATGGGTAGTGCAAAAAATCAAAAGAAATCAGTGGAGTGATCCAATGAATTTAGGCCCAGCCATCAATACTTCAGGAGACGAAATGTTTCCATTCATTCATGTAGATGGAACACTATATTTTGCCTCAGACGGACATATTGGAATGGGCGGATTGGATATCTACAAATCTGTTCCAGATAGCAATTTGAGCTTTACTTCTGTTGTTAATTTAAAATCCCCAGTTAATTCTTCTGGAGATGATTTTGGAATGATTATTGAAAGAAAAGACGAAAGAGGCTATTTTACTTCAAATAGAGCAGGAGGAAAAGGAGGAGATGATATTTATCAATTTGAATTACCACCTCTCAAATTTACCCTTCAAGGTGTAGTTACCGATTCAAAAACAGGTGCAATTCTTACAGATGCTAATGTTCAACTTATCGCTTCTGACGGAATCTCTGATGATAAAAAAACAGATAATACAGGCTCGTATAATCATAAAATAAAGCCAATTACTTCTTACGAGTTAGTGTCTTCTTCGGAAGGTTATTTAAAGAAGAAGAAAACCATGACAACTGTAGGGATTGAAAAAAATACAGACTTTGTAATTGATTTTGAGCTAGACCCTATTATAAAGGAAATCATATTACCTAAAATTGAATATGATTATGCGAAGTGGGATTTAAGGGAAAAATCAATTGAGGATCTCAACTCACTCATTCTTACCTTGAGCGAGAATTCTAACATCACTATTGAATTGCGTTCGCATACCGATTATAGAGGTACTGATGCGCAAAATCAGGTTTTATCTCAAAGAAGAGCTGATGCTTGTATCAATTACCTAATAGAAAACGGTATTGCTGCAGATCGTTTAACTGCATCTGGGATGGGTGAAACTGAACCATATGTAATGGAACATAAAGACGGGAAACTAAAAGAAGGTGATGTGCTTTCAAAAGCATTTATTGACGGGCTAAGAAGAAGCAAGCACAGAGAACAAGCACATCAATACAACAGAAGAACAGCTTTTAAGGTAGTACGCCAGGACTATGTGCCACCAAAACCAATAGAAGAGAAAAAAAATATTGAAGGCCCAACCATTGAGTTGAAAGATTTCAAAAATGAACAAGAAAAGCCAACTGATAAAGATAAATAGACCATATACAATATACAAAAAAGCGTCCTTTTTTAGGGATGCTTTTTTATTTACAAAAAATGAAAACAGATAGATATAATCAAAGAGGAGTTTCATCTGATAAGGAAGATGTACATAATGCTATAAAAAATGTAGATAAAGGCCTTTTCCCAAGAGCTTTTTGCAAAATAGTTCCAGATTTTCTTAGTGGAGATGAGGATTATTGCTTAATCATGCATGCAGATGGAGCAGGGACAAAATCCTCATTAGCTTATATGTACTGGAAAGAAACCGGAGATTTATCTGTATGGAAAGGTATTGCTCAGGATGCACTTATTATGAATATTGATGATTTGTTATGTGTAGGTGCAACTGATAATATTATGCTGTCCTCTACTATTGGTAGAAATAAAAATCTAATAGGACGAGATGTGATTGCTGCACTTATAAATGGTACAGAAGAATTACTTTCTGAATACAAAAAGTATGGCGTAAATATTATTTCTACAGGTGGAGAAACTGCTGACGTTGGAGATTTAGTCAGAACAATTATTGTAGACTCTACAGTTGTTTCCAGAATAAAGAGAAAGGATGTAATTGATAATGCAAACATAAAAGCTGGAAACATAATTGTAGGCCTGTCTTCTTCAGGTCAAGCAACTTATGAAACAGCATATAATGGAGGAATGGGAAGTAATGGACTTACATCTGCTCGTCATGATGTTTTTTCAAAAATATTAGCAGAAAAATACCCAGAAAGTTTTGATCCTTCAGTTCCAGAAGAGTTAATCTATTCAGGAACTAAAAAGCTAACAGATAAAATAGAAGGAACATCTTTAGATGCTGGAAAATTAGTGCTTTCTCCAACAAGGACTTACGCTCCAATTATCAGCAAGATTTTAGAAAAGCACAGGAGTCAAATTTGTGGAATGGTGCATTGTAGTGGTGGAGCACAAACTAAGGTTCTGCATTTTGTAGAGGATGTTCATATCATAAAAGATAATATGTTTGATCTCCCACCTTTATTTAAAATGATTCAAGAGGAATCTGCTACAGATTGGAAGGAAATGTATAAAGTATTTAATATGGGACATAGGATGGAAATCTATGTTCCAACTGAAATTGCTGAGGATATTATTGCTATTTCAAAACATTTTGATGTAGAGGCGAAAATAATAGGTAGAGTTGAAGAATTAGAAGGAAAAAAATTAACTATTAGTTCCGAATTAGGCACATTTAAATATTAATATGTTAGATAAATTAAGTGCAATAAATGATCGTTATAAAGAAGTAGAAAAACTAATTTCTTCTCCTGACGCCATGAATGACATGAAGGTTTATGTTCAGTTGAGTAAGGAATATAAAGATTTAGATCCCATTATAAAAGCCTATAAAGAATACAAAGACTTAGTAGGAAATATTACTGAGGCAAAAGATATAATCAACAACTCAGATGATGTTGAAATGAGGGAGATGGCGAAGATGGAGTTGGAAGAGAACTTGCCAAAAAAGGAGCAAATGGATGAAGAAATCAAAGTTTTGCTTATTCCGAAAGACCCTGCTGATGCCAAGAATGCCGTAATGGAAATTAGAGCTGGAACTGGAGGAGATGAGGCGAGTATTTTTGCAGGTGATTTGTATAGAATGTACACGACTTACGCTTCAACAAAAGGATGGAAAACGGAATTGGTTGATGTGGCAGATGGTACAGTTGGAGGCTATAAAGAAATCATCTTTAATATAAATGGTGAAGATGTTTATGGTCAACTCAAATTTGAAAGCGGTGTGCATAGGGTGCAAAGGGTTCCAGAAACAGAAACGCAAGGAAGAGTCCATACTTCTGCAGCAACAGTTATTGTGTTACCAGAAGCAGAAGAATTTGATATAGAATTAAAGCCAGCTGATATTAGAAAAGACACTTATTGTTCTTCAGGCCCTGGAGGGCAATCGGTAAACACAACCTATTCTGCTGTGCGATTAACCCATATTCCAACAGGAGTGGTGGCGCAATGTCAAGATCAAAAATCTCAACATAAAAATTACGATAAAGCATTAAAAGTATTGCGCTCTCGTATTTATGAAATGGAACTTCAGAAAAAGTTAGAAGAAGATGCTAAAAACAGAAAAACCATGGTTTCTTCTGGTGATAGATCAGCAAAGATTAGAACCTATAATTATCCTCAAGGTAGGGTTACAGAGCATAGAATAGGATTGACAAAATATAATTTACAAACTACAATGGGAGGCGATATTCAAGAATTGATTGATGAGTTACAAATGGCTGAAAATGCAGAAAAATTAAAAGAAGGAACTTCTTCAGATGAATAGAGAGCAAATCATAAATCAAATTAAAGCGAAACGCTCATTTTTGTGTGTTGGTTTAGATACTGATATTAAAAAAATACCATCTCATTTGCTAGATTGTGATGACCCAATTTTTGAATTTAACAAACAGATAATTGACGCTACTCAGGATTTGTGTGTTGCCTACAAACCTAACATTGCTTTTTATGAGAGTATGGGACTAAGTGGCTGGAATTCTCTTGAAAAAACATTAGATTATATTCCTAAAAATATATTCACTATTGCGGATGCTAAAAGGGGAGATATAGGGAATACTTCTAATATGTATGCGCATGCCTTTTTTGAAAATCATAACTTTAATGCCGTAACTGTTGCTCCTTATATGGGAGAGGATTCAGTAACTCCATTTTTAGTATTTGAAAATAAATGGACTATTGTTTTAGTGCTTACGTCAAATAAAGGTGGTTTAGATTTTCAGAAAATTGAAACTGAAAGCGGAAAGCAGTTATTCGAACAAGTTTTGGAAACTTCAAAAAAATGGGGTACAGATAAAAACATGATGTATGTTGTTGGCGCAACACGAGCAGAGCAACTTTCAGAAATCAGACGCATTATACCAAATCACTTTCTATTAGTTCCTGGAGTTGGCGCTCAGGGTGGAAGTTTAGAAGAAGTTGCAAAATATGGAATGAATGATGATTGCGGACTTTTAGTAAATTCTTCCAGAGGAATAATTTATGCAGGAGATGGAGATGATTTTGCAGTAGCATCAAGAAAAGCAGCTCAGCAATTGCAACAGTATATGGACATTTTACTTGCTGAAAAAGGGATTTAAAACACTATTTTATAAACCACATAACCAACCCATTCATGGATTAGGGTTTCCCATCTTTCCAAAATTTCCGCATCTGGAAGAAATAAATGCTCAAAATCAAATTTTCTTTCACTCATAGAAAAATCACAAGAAAAAGGGATAACGTTAATATCTTGTTTTTCAAAACAAAGCAAAGCACGCTTCATATGTAAAGCAGAAGTAACTAATAAGAATTTACCATTTTCAAAATCTCTATTCAGAATTACAGCTGAATATTTGGCGTTCTCTATGGTATTTCTAGATTCTTTTTCTATAATAATATCATCTTTATTTATCCCAATATCGATCAAATATCTCCTCAAATTTGGTGACTCTCTTACGTCTAAGCCTGAAATTAGACCTGTACCCCCACTTATTAAAATCTTCTTTACAACACCTTGCTGATAGAGTTTTATAGCATGTAATATCCTGTCCGAACTTGCATTAAATTCCAACATATTATAGTTACTATCAAAACCTGAGACACCACCCAATACAATTGCCACATCATAATTTCTTTCAAAATTAGCATAAGGTGTTGGGCTTATTTCCCAATTTTTTGCAACTTCATAATGGAGAAACCCATTACTAAGAAGCCAAAATATAAAAAGGGAATAAAGCAAAAATTTCTTTCTTTTGTTTTTAAAAATTAGGGCAAATAGCAGCAGTAAGCACACCCAAATTATTGGACGGAGTAAAAAGGCTAAAATTTTTGAAAGAATGAAAAACATAAGTATCGTTCAAAAGTAATGGAAAATCTTTACAAGAAGAATATTCGTTCAGTAAAAAATTGGCTAAATTGCAGGCATATAATTTGCAATAAATAATGGTTGATTTACTAAGAAATTTCTTTAACAAACAGATTTTTGGTGTTTGTTCATGGTGGGCTGAAAGGCTAGGAATAAAAGCCTCATTTATTCGATTATTTTTTATTTATGCTACCTTCAGTAATGCGCTCACTATTTTAATATATTTGTTCATGATATTCTTGCTAAGGATAAGCCAGCATTTAAAATACAGAAAACGAAAAAGTGTTTTTGATTTATAAGATTTATGGATAAATTACAAATTACACTCACTATTATATTATTAATTATTGAAGTGGCAGCTTTTGCTTGGTTGATAATTGATATTCAGAAATCAAAAAAGAAGCAAGATAAAATTATTTAGCTAGAACATCAGATATTACAAGTGGAAAACTCTATCATAGAACTTGAAAAAAATATAATAGAGAAGATTGACATGCTAATTAAAATGCAAAAGAATGACTGAAAGAAAAATTTTAGGTGTCTGCGCTTGGCTTGCCGATAAATTCGGATTGGATGTAGTAGGGGTTAGACTTTTATTTGTTGCTGCAGCCATTTTTGGACTTGGTTCACCAGTTATTATTTATTTTATTCTGTATTTAATAAAGCCTCACAACTATTAATGAAGATACTGACTACAGGAAGTAACGGATTGTTGGGGCAGAAACTTTTACACAAGTTAAGGTTAGATGATGATGTAGAGTTAATAGCTACTTCCAAAGGAGAAAATAGGGTGTCAGCTAAAGATAGCTACACTTATTATTCATTAGATATTACTAATAAAGAAGAAGTTGACGAACTTATCTCAACACAAAAGCCGGATGTTGTTATCAACACAGCTGCAATGACAAATGTTGATTTTTGTGAGGATGAGAAAGCCGTTTGTGATGCTTTAAATGTAGATGCTGTTGCGTATTTGGCAGATGCATGCGCTCTAATAGATGCACACTTTATTCACATTTCAACCGATTTTATTTTTGATGGAGAAGATGGGCCATATAAAGAGGAAGACAAGCCTAATCCGCTTTCTTATTATGGCTTGTCTAAATTAAAATCTGAACAATTGTTATATGCGCATAAAGTAAAATGGACTATTCTTAGAACTATTATTGTGTTTGGAGTTGGAGAAAATTTATCTAAAGGTAATATTGTGCTTTGGGCAAAAGACGCTTTAGCAAAAGCAGAGCCACTCAACATTATAGACGATCAATTCCGTGCACCAACACTTGCAGAAGATTTGGCAGATGCTTGTATATTAGCCGCGAAGAAAAAGACATATGGCATTTTTAACGCATCAGGAAAAGATATTATGAGTATTTATGAAATTGTAGAACGTATTGCAAAATACTATAGCAACACAACAGAAAACTTAAATAAAATTAGCACAGCAACACTTAACCAAAAAGCAAGAAGGCCACGAAAAACGGGCTTTATTTTGGATAAGTCTAAAGCAGTTTTGGGTTATAATCCACATAGCTTTGAAGAGTGCTTAACCATAATAGATGAACAATTAAAACAATAGACATGAAAAAATTACTTTTTACACTTACACTTTTATCTCCTGCTTTGGTAAAGGCAGAAGGATTAGATGAAAAAATTAATGAATGGTTCAAACCCATTGCGGAAGTTTGGGGAGGCATTGTATTATATCCTATACAATTTTCAGATGAAATCAGTATTCCTATTGTGCTTTTACTATTGGTTTCTGGAGCACTATTTTTTACCATTCGTTTTTCATTTGTAAACATTGTGCATTTTCCTACCGCAGTTAATACACTAAGAGGAAAATATGACGATTTAGATAATGGTACAGAAAAAACTGAATTGGAAGTAGATGGAGATATTCCAGACACTATAAAAGATGAAAGCAAAGAAGGAGAGGTTTCTCATTTTCAAGCTTTGGCAACTGCTGTTTCAGGTACTGTTGGTTTAGGTAATATTGCTGGGGTTGCATTAGCAATTGCATTGGGTGGTCCTGGCGCAACTTTCTGGATGATAATTTGCGGATTAATCGGTATGTCCACCAAATTTGTAGAGTGCACATTAGGTGTTCGTTATAGAGATGTAGGAGCAGACGGAACAGTTTATGGAGGTCCTATGTACTATCTGAGCAAAGGCCTTAAAGAAGGAGGCTATGAAAGATTAGGAAAAGCATTGGCTGTGCTATTTGCTATTCTTTGTGTTGGAGCTTCTTTTGGAGGTGGGAATGCTGCTCAATCTAATCAGGCTGCCATGCAATTAGCTTCTATGCTTGGAATGCAAGGAGGTAGCGCAGGTACTGTTATAGGAATTGCCTTAGCCGTTTTGGTAGGTATTGTAATCATTGGAGGCATAAAAAGAATTGCTTCCGTTACCGAGAAAGTAGTGCCTTTTATGGCTATAATTTATGTAATAGCGTGCTTGTTTATTATTCTTTCCAACTTCAGTTATATTGATGAAGCATTTGGCTTAATATTTTCCAATGCATTTAGCATGCAAGCTGGTTTTGGAGGATTAGTGGGAGTAATGATTGTGGGTTTCCAAAGGGCTGCTTTTTCCAATGAAGCTGGGGCAGGTTCAGCTTCTATTGCGCATTCAGCAGTTAAAACAAAATATCCAGCTTCTGAAGGTGTTGTTGCGCTTTTGGAACCTTTTATTGACACGATTGTTATTTGTACCATGACGTCTCTTGTTATTATTATGTATAATAGTGGTGGAGTTTTTGAATATGGTGGAGATGTAATTATCAATGGAGAGAAAGTGGAAGGGGCAGTACTTACTTCTATGGCCTTTGCAGACGCCATTCCTTGGTTTCCTTTTGTGCTTACAATTGCGATAATTTTGTTTGCTATTTCGACTATGATTTCTTGGTCATATTACGGCTTACAATCTTGGATGTATTTGTTTGGAAGAAGTAAGATTTCAGACTTAGCTTATAAGGTTCTGTTTTTAATTTTTATTGTTATAGGAGCAGCCGCTAATATGGATGCTGTCTGGGGCTTTTCTGACGCCATGATTCTTGCCCTAATATTCCCAAATATGATTGGTTTATTTTTCCTTTATCCAAAAGTGAAAGAAGAACTTTTAAAGTACTTAAAAGCCATTAGAAAATAAATATGAAAGACAGTATAAAGAATTGTTAATTTTAGGCAACAGGATGGATCTTTTAATTTCATTGTTGAGATTCAAAAGATTAAACCCATAAGCCCAGAATTATTTCGTAAAATTGCACCCTATTTAACAATAGATGATAAGTGATCAATTAGATAAAGCAATTCGGGAAGTACCAAACTTTCCCAAAGAGGGTATTAATTTTAAGGATATCACACCCTTATTGTTGGACACTGATTTATCCTCAGCTATCACAGATGCTTTTGTTGAAGGATTAGCAAAACTTCAGTTAGATGCAATTGTTGGTATAGAGAGTAGGGGTTTTTTATTTGGTTTTCTGCTGGCTAATAAATTGGGCATTCCTTTTGTTCCGATAAGAAAAGCGGGGAAATTGCCAGGGGAAACCCTTAAATATAAATACGATTTAGAGTATGGTTCAGCAGAAGTGGAGGTGCATAAAACTGATATCAATAATGGATGGAATGTATTGGTGCATGATGATTTGTTAGCCACAGGAGGAACTGCTTGTGCAGCTGCAGCACTTATTCAGCAATTAGGAGCAAAAGTGGCTGGATTTGCATTTGTAGTATCGCTCGACTTTTTAAATGGAAAAGAAAAATTAACACAATATTCAGATTGTATAATCAGCCTGAAAGATTATTAAGAGTATGAATTTTAATATAAACGAAAATCAAAGAATGATTGCTGATATGATTCAGCAATTTGGCAAGCAACACATTACACCTTTTGTTCGCGAATGGGACGATAATCAGATTTTTCCTGTTAAAGTATTTAAAAAATTAGGAGAACTTGGTTTGATGGGCGTTTTAGTGCCAACTGAGTATGCTGGATCAGGCTTTACTTATAATGAATATGTTACGGCTATTGAACAACTTTCTATTCTTGATCCTTCCATTGGACTTTCTATGGCTGCTCATAATTCTCTTTGTATTGGGCATATTTTGCAATTTGGAGATCAGGAGCAAAAACAAAAGTGGTTGCCAAAATTGGCTACTGCAGAATGGATTGGTGCTTGGGGTCTCACTGAGCATAATACAGGATCAGATGCTGCTGGCATGGCAACAACTGCTGTAAAAGAAGGAGAGTTTTGGGTATTGAATGGTGCCAAGAATTTTATTACACATGGCATTTCTGGAGATATTGCAGTAGTCATTGCACGTACGGGAGAAAAAGGAAATACTCATGGAATAACTGCTTTTGTAGTTGAAAAAGGAATGACTGGTTTTAGCGCAGGAAAAAAGGAAGATAAATTAGGAATGCGCGCTTCAGAAACAGCTGAACTTATTTTTGATAACTGCAGAGTTCCACAGGCTAATGTTTTAGGAGAAGTAGGAGAAGGATTTGTTCAATCTATGAAGGTGCTTGATGGTGGAAGAATCTCTATTGCGGCATTAGGCTTAGGTATTGCAAAAGGTGCCTATCAAGTTGCCCTACAATATTCTAAAGAAAGGCATCAGTTTGGTAAACCTATTTCGAGTTTTCAAGCTATCGCTTTCAAATTAGCTGATATGGCTACCGAAATTGAAGCGGCAGAACTACTTATTTATAATGCAGCTGATAAAAAGAATAAAGGTGAAAAAATGACAAAAGAAGGGGCTATGGCAAAATATTATGCTTCAGAAACTGCTGTAAAAGTAGCTAATGATGCCGTGCAAGTACTTGGAGGATATGGCTATACCAAAGACTTTCCGGTAGAACGATTTTACAGAGATGCAAAGCTATGTACAATAGGAGAAGGAACCTCTGAAATACAGAAGTTGGTAATCTCTACACAAATATTAAAATAATGTTTGTTTGTATTGATAAATTTGTAGTTTTGCAGGCCAAATAAAACAGTAGTATGATTATAATCCCAGTAAAAGAAGGTGAGCAAATTGATAGAGCCCTCAAAAGATTTAAGAAAAAATTCTTAAAAACAGGCACTATGAAGCAATTACGCTCTAGAAAGCAGTTTACCAAGAAATCGGTAATTCTAAGAGAACAAAAACTAAAAGCTGCTTACTCTCAAAAACTGCTTCAAGAAGAAGAGTAGTTCGAAAAACTTCATTTTTTCTTTGTAGAACCCTTACTTTTTTTGTGTATATTCGTATACGCTCAAAAGCAAACTTATGTACAAGGAAAGATTTCTTCATTATCTTCTTCACGAAAAACGCTATTCTCGGCACACTATTAAATCTTATGAGACTGACTTGCAACAGTTTATCTCTTTTTTAAATGAAGAATTTCATATATCATCTGTTAAAAAAGTAAATTTTCAATTGGTAAGAAGTTGGATTACTAGGTTACTAAATAATGGTATTTCTGCTCGTTCAGTTAATAGGAAGATAACTACCCTAAAAACATATTTTCGTTTTCTAATGAAAGAAGCTGTTATAAAGTCAAGTCCAATGCAAAAAATTATTGCCCCAAAAACTTCAAAGAAGTTAGCTGTTTTTGTGGAAGAAATAAAAATGGATGAACTATTAAATGAAGTAGATTTTGGAAAAGGAGAGAAAGCAGAAAGAGATCGTCTTATCTTAGAGCTTTTTTATTTTTCAGGTATTCGCTTATCAGAACTTGTCAATCTTAAAAAGTCAGATGTAGATTTTTCAAATAGCACCATTCGTGTTTTGGGTAAAAGAAATAAGGAGAGATTAATTCCAATAACTGCATACATATTAGACAAAATTCAAGCACTCAATTCTTCAAATAAAAGCGCATTTTTATTTGTTTCCAAAAAAGGAGAGCAAATTTCTACTAAACAAGTTTATCGTTTGGTTAACAAATATTTAGCAATGGTCACTTCTTTAGACAAAAAAAGCCCTCATATTTTACGACATACATTTGCTACTCATATGCTTAATAATGGAGCTGACATCAATGCGGTAAAGGAACTTTTAGGGCATGCAAATTTAAGTGCAACTGAAGTTTACACACACAACACAATTGAAAAATTAAAAACAGTTTATAAACAAGCTCACCCTAGAGCATAAATTCAAATTATGACTATCAACATCCACTCTATTCATTTTCATATAGACGACAAACTCCAAGAGTTTATAGAGAAAAAAATGAAGAAAATCTTCAGATTAGATAAAAAAATAATTGCTACAGATGTTTTTCTAAAATTAAGCAAAGCGGCCTCTTACTCAAATAAAATAGCTAAAATAAAGCTAAGATATCCTAGTTCCGAATTTTTTGCAAAGAGACAAACTGACACATTTGAGGAGTCTACCACACAAGTTTTTCAAGCCTTACGTAAACAAATCCTGAAAAATAAAGCAAAAAAAGTAAGTAATCACTAGGTTAAAACTATTTTCAAAAAAATCTGTTTTATTGTTTGGGTGAAATTAAAAAACTTTAATACATTTGCAACCCCTTTTTAAGGGGATTAAGTTCTTTGTTGTTTAGTAGGAAGAGTGATTGCCGATATAGCTCAGTTGGCTAGAGCAGCTGATTTGTAATCAGCAGGTCGTGGGTTCGAGTCCCTCTATCGGCTCTTAATAAAGCCGGGGGAGATACTCAAGCGGTCAACGAGGACAGACTGTAAATCTGTTGGCATAGCCTTCACAGGTTCGAATCCTGTTCTCCCCACGAATACTAGCGGAAGTAGCTCAGTTGGTAGAGCATCAGCCTTCCAAGCTGAGGGTCGCGGGTTCGAATCCCGTCTCCCGCTCAAAGCTATATTTAGCC
>JAYZEM010000007.1:0-29716 GCA_036337275.1 Bacteroidota bacterium
TAAAGAAAAAATTAAATTTGTAACAATAATTTTAAACAACAAATGAAAGCAATTGTTGATAGCTTGGAAGTCAAGATTAAACAGTTAATATCTTTGTACAGCAAAACGAAACAAGAAAAACAACAAGCCATAAATGAAGCAGAAGATCTTAAAAAATGCTAATTATGTAAAAGTTGACAAATATAACAGCAAAAAACTGCAGAAAGTATAAAGAAAAAATTAAATTTGTAACAATAATTTTAAACAACAAATGAAAGCAATTGTTGATAGCTTGGAAGTTAAGATTAAGCAGTTAATATCTTTGTATGGCAAAACGCAACAAGAAAAGCAACAAGCCGTAAATGAAGGAGAAAAGCTCAAAAAAACTTTAGCCGAAAAGCAAGAAGTTATTAATAGTTTGGAAGAAAAAATAAAGCTTATAAAGATGTCTAAAGTTGTTTCTTCATCAAATGAAGACAATAAAAAGACAAAACAAAAGATAAATGAATATGTGCGGGAGATTGATAAATGTATTGCATTGTTAAATAAATAGAAGCAGTTTTTTGATGAGTAAATTATCAATAAAGATAAATATTGCAGGTAGAATTTACCCTATGAAGATTGAAAGAGAAAATGAAGAGGGGATAAGAAAATCGGTAAAGATAATAGAGCAGAGGTTAAAATTTTATCAGCAAAATTATGCAATAAAGGACAAGCAAGATTTACTAGCAATGTGCCTTATTGAATTTGCAGCAAAATATGAAACTGTTAAAGATAAGAAGGTCTTGGAAGATGATGGCATTGAAGAAAAATTAAAGGCGCTCGATTCCCTTTTAGCAGACAATATCTAAGTTCTTTTACATAAAAAATTAAATTACCCGCATTAATTAAAACTGTTAAACTCAACAGATAAAATATTGGAGTTTGACTCGTTTAGTTCAGAATAGGCCTCAGCTAGAATTGGCTTCTCTTATTTTAGAGGACGGAGGACATTCGATACTAAATGGCGGCTCCACCCATGCTTAAATGGAGTTTAACAAAATAGTTAGTGTGGGTTTTTTATTAACTAATAATTGATTAAAAATGGAAATAATAATAGCAATTGTAGCACTCATTACAGGGGCTGGCATTTCTTATTTTGCCTTTAACAATTTAGCACAAACAAAAGGGAGTGCTATTATAAATGAAGCAAAAAAAGAAGCCGAGCAAATCAAAAAGGAAAAGCTTTTACAAGCAAAAGAAAAGTTCTTAGAATTAAAATCCGAGCATGAGAAGATAATTAGTAATAAGAACAATGAACTTTCAAAAGCTGAAAATAGGGTAAAAGATAAAGAAAGTACTTTGTCTAAGAAATTGTCAGAGAATAACAAAAAAGAAAAGCAATTAGAAGATCAAAAAAACAACTTAAATCAGCAGAAGGAAGTATTACAAAAACGGCAAGATGAAGTGGCTAAATCACACAAAAAACAAGTAGAGCAATTAGAGGCTATTTCAAAACTTTCAGCAGAGGAAGCAAAAGAGCAATTGGTAGAAGCCTTGAAAGATGAAGCCAAAACCAAAGCGTTAGGAATTGTTCAGGAAACTATTGAAGAGGCAAAGTTAACGGCTAATCAAGAAGCCAAAAAGATTGTAATCCAAACCATTCAAAGAACAGCAGCCGAGCAAGCCATTGAGAATGCGGTTTCTATCTTTAATATTGAAGGCGATGAAATAAAGGGGCGCATAATTGGTAGAGAGGGAAGAAACATTCGTGCTATTGAAGCAGCTACAGGAGTTGATATTGTAGTAGATGACACGCCAGAGGCAATCATCATTTCATGCTTTGATCCGGTAAGAAGAGAAATTGCTCGCCTTTCGCTTCATAAATTAGTAACTGATGGAAGAATTCATCCTGCAAGAATTGAGGAGGTTGTAAAGAAAACAACAAAAGAAATTTCCCAAGAGATTATTGAGATTGGTAAAAAAACAACTATTGATTTGGGTATTCACGGCCTACACCCTGAACTTATTAGAATGGTAGGAAGAATGCGATATCGTTCTTCTTACGGACAAAACTTATTACAACATTCTAGAGAAACAGCCAACCTTTGCGCTACTATGGCTGCCGAATTGGGTCTGAATGTAAAAATAGCAAAAAGGGCTGGACTTTTGCATGATATAGGAAAAGTTCCTGAAGATAATGCAGAAACTCCACACGCCATTTTAGGTATGCAACTAGCCGAAAAATATGGAGAAAAAGCAGAAGTTTGTAATGCAATTGGAGCCCATCATGATGAAATTGAAATGACTTCACTTATTTCTCCAATCATTCAAGTATGTGATGCTGTTTCAGGGGCAAGGCCAGGAGCTAGAAGACAACAACTAGACTCCTACATAAGTAGAATAAAGGAATTAGAAGATACAGCTTTAGGTTATCCAGGTGTGTTAAAATCATACGCCATACAGGCAGGAAGGGAGTTAAGGGTTGTGGTAGAAAGTGAAAAGGTAAGCGATAATGAAGCGAATAAATTATCTTTTGAGATTTCTGAGAAAATTCAAAATGAGATGACCTATCCTGGGCAAGTAAAGGTAACGGTTATTAGGGAGACAAGAGCCATCTCTTATGCAAAATAGCATATAGATCATAACCTGTCTAAAACTGCAACTATCATCTTGTCTACAGTTTTTTTATAGTCTTGGCTTTGTGTTTTGGAGATTCTATTTCCAATAATTGCACAAATGGTAAGTGTATTGTGCCCAAGTACTTTCCCTAAAAAATAAAGCGCAGAGGTTTCCATCTCAAAATTTGTGATTCTATTTCCCTTAAACCTAAAAGTATTCATCTTTTTATGTAAACCTTTAATTGCAGGACTTACCCTCAGTTGCCTACCCTGTGGACCGTAAAAACCAGAGGCAGTGGCGGTAATCCCTTTAGCAAAACCATCAAATTTTTTTAATAGATTTTCACTTGCTTTAACTATATATGGCTTAGCTAAATTAACAGGCCAATTGCTCTGAGTGGCAAACGCAGTACTCATCTTTTCATCTATTATATTTTCTGATTGATAAAAATGAGCCAATCCATCAAAGCCAAGGCCGTGAGTTGCCATTAAAAAACTGTCTACTTCCACATCCTTTTGCAAAGCGCCAGAAGTGCCTAATCTGATAATGTTCAATGATTTTTGCTGCTGTTTTATCATTCTTGTCTTCAGATCAATATTTACTGCAGCATCTAATTCATTCAGTACAATATCAATATTATCAGTACCAATACCAGTAGCAAGCACAGAAAGTTTTTTACCATTACACATTCCAGTATGGGTCAGAAATTCTCTGTTTTCAATTTTAAAATCAATTTTGTCAAAATACCGAGATACTTGATTAACTCTTTCTCTATCCCCAACAATTAAAATAGTATCGGCAATCTCATCTGCTGAAATCTTAAGGTGATACACCTTGTTTTTAGGGGTAAGTATTAATTCAGTATCTTTGATAACTTTCATAAATATTGTATTAAATTTGCAAATTCAAAAATAAGAAATTATGTCAATAGAAAGCAGTAGAATTTTAGTTCCTATCGGATTTTCTGATCAGTCCATGATTGCCCTAGAACAAGCCTTTAATTTAGCTAAGATTAAAAGATCTAAAATTATTTTACTATCGGTAATTGAAGACCCAAGCAAGATAGAATCTCTTTTTTTGGATGACAAAACACATGAGTTGCAACAGAAGGTGAATAAAAAACTAGTGGAAGTTGGAAAAGATTATGCAGAAAAATATAATATTGAGACGGATACAATGGTGGCTAAGGGAAGGGTGTATGAGAAAATTATTGATGTTGCTGAGATGCTAAGTGCAGATTTAATTGTGATGGGTACAAATGGGACTCCACAAGAAGTGATGAAAAGAGTGATTGGATCGAATGCTGAAAGGGTAGTTCGTTTTGCACATTGCCCTGTAATTACCATAAAAGGAAAGGACCACAAAAATGCTTGCAAAAACATCATTCTTCCGCTTGATTTGGAAAAACAAACCAAAGAGAAAGTTACTCTAGCTATTGAATATGCCCGCTATTGGAATGCTACTATTCGTATTGTTTCGGTATTACTTAAAGATAGACAAGAGATAAAAGACAAGCTTCTTAGAAATTTGAATCAGGTTGAAAAATTTATTACAGACGCCAATTTATCTTGTACTGCTGAGCTTTTAGAGGGTCAAAAAGGAAAAGGATTAGCAGCTTCTATTTTAGATTATGAGAAAAAGTTTGAGTCAGATTTAATCTTGATTATGACAAAGGAAGAAGATATGTTTTCCAATAAATTAGGTGCTGCTGCCAGAGAGATTATTTACCATTCTGACATTCCTGTAATGAGTATAAAGCCTCATGAAAGGGAAGATGTTCCTTCTCCATTTACTTACTAAAATATATTTATGCCAGTAACTGATAAATGGCAATCTTTAGTAAAAGAAATTGCTGCTTTGCTGACTACTCAAAATAAAACTGTTTCGGTAGCAGAAAGTTGTACAGGTGGCAACATTTCCGCAATGCTTACTTCAATATCAGGAAGTTCCAACTTTTTTAAAGGAGGAATTATTGCTTATTCCAAGCAAGTAAAAATGAACCTTTTGCAAGTAAAGAAAGAAGATCTAGAAAAATATTCAGCAGTAAGTGAGCAAGTTGCAAATCAAATGGCTGATGGAATTAGAAGTCAAATGCAATCCGATTATACTATTGCAACTACAGGTTTTGCTGGTCCAACTGGCGATAATGTAGGGCAAGTGTTTTTCGCCTTTTCTTCAAAAGCAAAAAGCCAAGTTTTTTCTCAATTTTTTGAAGGCGATAGAAGAGAAATTGTCAGCCAAGCAAGCATTAAAGCTCTAAGTATTTTGCTTTCAGAGATAAAAAAATAAAAAAGCTTCCTCATCAATTGAAAACTAACTATATTTGCAGCTCAAAAATTAATAGAAATGTCAAGAGTTTGTCAAATAACAGGAAAGAAAGTAATGAGCGGAAACAATGTTTCCCATGCTAAGAATAGAACTAAAAGAAAATTCTATCCAAATCTTCAAACAAAAAAGTTTTACATCCCAGAAGAGGATAAATGGATTACGCTTAAAGTTTCTGCTAATGCACTTAGAACTATCAACAAGAAAGGTATCTCAGTTGTATTAAAGCAAGCTAAAACAAACGATAATACACTTATATAGTTTTTTACAAAATAGATTTATCATAAAAAGTTGTTATCTTTGGTGACAACTTTTTTCAGTAACTTAAATATAAAATCATGAGAAATTATACAAGAATCTTAATAATGATGATCATCTCGTTATTATTCATCATTTCTTCTTGTAAAAAAGAGGAGGAAATAATTGAAGGATGTACTGATTCTACTGCTATGAACTATAATTCTAATGCAACATCTAATGATGGTAGTTGTAAGTATGCTTATAATATTGCGCAAGGGGTCTGGAATATTACTCCAAATTGTGATGATTTACCTATACCAGGGGTATCGTTAAATGATGTGTTACCTGAATCTATAGAATTGCAAGGGGCTGGGAATAATACTTTATTCATTGATATTGATGGTACACAAGTAACAGGAAATATTGACAATTATGGAAATATTATCGCTAATGAACAAACAGTTCAAATTGATGTTGGGTTAGGAATTCCAACTGATGTGCAAGTTTCAGGGAATGGAAAAATACTATCTGAAAATGCAGGACATATGGACCTTACTTATTCGTTTGATATTCTAATTCTTGGCTCTCAATCTACCTCTTGCAATATTATACTTGTCAGATAGGATTCATACTATCTTAATGAGGAAGTTCATTGTATTTATCATTATCATTTCTAGCGCTCTTTCGTGTATAGGACAACAATCATTTAACCGAAAAGATTCTTTAAGGGGAGAACTAACCCCTATAAGAACTTGCTATGATGTTACTTTTTACAACTTTTCTTTAATTATTGATATTGATGCAAAGGTTATAGAAAATTCTTTTAATGAAATTCATTTTACTGCTATCTCAGATTTTGATAAAATGCAAATTGATTTGGCTGAAAATTTGGAGATTATAAGAATTGAATTTGAAAACGATGAATTAGCATTTGAAAGGGAGTTTGATGCAGTTTTTGTTTATTTTTCAAGAACGATAAAGCAAGGGGAGCAATCAAAAATAAAAGTATGGTACAAAGGCAGCCCAAGAGTTGCCATTCATCCACCTTGGGATGGTGGTTTTTCATGGGAGAAAGATAAAAATGGAAAACCTTGGATTGGTGTTTCTTGTCAAGGATTAGGTGCAAGTAGTTGGTGGCCTTGTAAAGACCATCAATCAGATGAACCAGATAGTATGCGCATTGTATGTGCAGCAAAATATCCTAACAAAATAATCGCTAATGGCAATTTAAGAAAAGACACTACAATATGGAGTGATTATTTGAATTGCTGGCTCAATCAAAGTGAGTGGTTTGTTTCCTATCCTATTAACAACTATAATGTGAGCATTAATGTTGGCGACTATATTCATTTTTCAGATTTTTATATTAGCGGAAAAGACAGTTTAGATTTGAGTTATTATGTGCTCTCCTACAATGAAGAAAAAGCAAGAAAACACTTTTTACAAGTAAAGCCTATGATGCAATGTTTTGAGAACTATTTTGGAAGATATCCATTTTGGAATGATGGGTTTTCGCTTGTAGAAACCCCTTACTTAGGCATGGAACATCAATCAGGAATTGCTTATGGAAACGACTATCTTGAAGGATACCATGGCAATACAGCTTTTATTGCGGGGCTTGATTTTGATTATATTATCATTCATGAAAGCGGACATGAATGGTGGGGCAATTCTATAACAACTAATGATATTGCAGATATGTGGGTACAAGAGGGTTTTTGCACTTATTCAGAAGTGCTTTATGTAGAATGTTTGCATGGCTATCAAAAAATGTTGGAATATGTAAATAATCAAAAAAGAAGAATTAGAAATGATAAGCCAATTATTGGCCCCTTTCATGTAAATAAAGAAGGAAGTGGAGATATGTATCAGAAAGCATCTCTGATGTTGCATACGCTCAGATCGCTCATTGAAGACGATAAATTATGGTTTGACATCCTATTTGGCCTTGCAAAAAATTTCGAATACCAAACCATCGATGGGCAAGATGTGATTGATTATATAAATGAAAAAAGTGGAAAAGATTTTTCTACTTTTTTTAATCAATATCTAAAAAATAAAGATTTACCCGAATTTCAATATAAACTGATGAAAGAAGGTAGATCTATTACATTGTTATACAAATGGGAAGCTATAGCAGATTTTGATATACCTATTCTAGTGAATGCGGGAAAAGATGATTTTTGGATTTACCCTAACACTGATTGGAAAGAACAAAGTTTAGGGAAAATTGACATAGATGATTTCTCGATTGTAGAAGAGTTGTTTTTAATTGATGTTAAAAAGATAAAATAGTATTTGTTGTTCAGATATTTTACTTATTTTCGCAGTCCAATAAATTTTTAAGAAATGGCAAAGAAAGGAAATAGAGTCCAAGTAATTTTAGAATGTACAGAGCATAAAGCAAGTGGGAGACCAGGGACTTCTCGTTACATTACTACAAAAAATAAAAAGAACACACCTGATAGAATGGAGTTGAAAAAATTCAATCCTATCTTGAAGAAAATGACTGTTCATAAAGAAATAAAATAAAATGGCAAAGAAAACAGTAGCATCTCTACAAAAAAAAGGGGCAAAAGCATTCACAAAAGCTGTAAAAATGGTAAAAAATGAAAGAGGTACATATTCTTTTAAATCAGAAATACTACCCAAAGACAAGGTAAACGACTATTTAGCTAAAAAATAACAATATTTTAGGCTATTGTAAAAGCTTCTTTCTATTTTTGAAAGAAGCTTTTTTATTTAGAAACACACAAAATTATGGGGATATTTAAAAAAATAACAGATTTATTCAAAAAGAAAGAATCTAAAAAACAAGTTGATAATAATGAGTTAGTTGATAAAGAGATGTCAATAGGAGTTGAGCCAGAACCAGAACCAGAGCCTGAGCCTGAGCCAGAACCAGAGCCAGAACCAGAGCCAGAACCAGAACCAGAACCAGAACCTGAGCCAGAACCAGAACCAGAGCCTGAGCCTGAGCCAGAACCAGAGCCAGAACCAGAACCAGAACCAGAACCTGAGCCAGAACCAGAACCAGAACCAGAACCTGAGCCAGAACCAGAACCAGAGCCTGAACCAGAACCTGAGCCAGAACCAGAACCAGAACCTGAGCCAGAACCAGAACCAGAACCAGAACCTGAGCCAGAACCAGAACCTGAACCAGAGCCTGAACCAGAACCTGAGCCAGAACCAGAACCAGAACCTGAGCCAGAACCAGAGCCTGAGCCAGAACCTGAACCTGAGACAGAACTTAAATCTAGAAAAAAGAAACTGGATACAAGCTTGAGAAAAACCAAAGAAAGCTTCTTTGGAAAATTAGCAAGATCGGTTGCAGGAAAATCAACTATTGATGAATTAGCACTTGACGATATTGAAGAAACATTAATTACTTCAGATATAGGTGTAGATACTTCCTTAAAGATTATTGAGAAACTAGAAGAAAGAGTAGTAAGAGATAAATATATCAACATTTCAGAATTAAATCAATTCTTAAAAGAAGAAATTTCATCTTTAATGCAAGATAGTGATGATAAAATTGATAAAAGAACATGTCCTCATGTTATTATGATAGTTGGTGTAAATGGGGTGGGTAAGACCACAACTATTGGAAAGTTGGCCCATAAATTTAAACTCGAGGGTAAAAAAGTGGTGCTGGGTGCAGCTGATACTTTTCGTGCAGCAGCAGTTGATCAACTAACTATTTGGGCAGAAAGAGTTGGGGTGGATATTGTGAAGCAAGATATGGGTTCCGATCCTGCATCCGTTTGCTTTGACACCATACAATCAGCCAAAGCAAATAATGCTGATGTGGTTATTATTGATACTGCAGGAAGATTACATAATAATGTAAATTTGATGAGGGAATTGGGAAAAATTAGAAATGTAATGGCTAAAGTTATTCCTGAAGCTCCTCATGATGTCATGCTTATATTAGATGCTTCAACAGGGCAAAACGCTATTGAGCAAGCCACTCAATTTACGGCTGCCACTAATGTAGATTCCATTACATTAACAAAATTAGACGGCACAGCAAAAGGAGGTGTGGTGATTGGTATATCTGATCAATTTCAAATTCCTGTCAGATATATTGGTGTAGGAGAAGCAATGGATGATTTACAAGCTTTTAACAAAGAAGATTTTGTCAATTCTTTATTCAATTAATGCGCACAAAAACGCTAAAAAAAAATAAGATAAATATTATCACATTAGGATGCTCTAAGAATGTGTATGATTCTGAAGTGCTGATGGGTCAATTGTCTGCTAATAAAATTGATTTTGAGCACGAATCAAATAAAGACGACGCTAACATTGTAGTTATAAATACCTGTGGATTTATCGATAATGCAAAAGAAGAATCCATAAACACTATCTTAGAACAAGCTAGAAAAAAAGAAGAAGGAGCCATTGATAAACTCTATGTAACGGGGTGCCTTTCTGAGCGTTATAAACCAGATTTGGAAAAAGACATTACAAATGTAGATCAGTATTTTGGAACTAACGATTTACCCAAATTACTCAAAGTTTTAGGAGCAGATTATAAGCATGAATTAATAGGAGAAAGATTAACTACTACTCCAAAACATTATGCTTACCTTAAAATTGCAGAAGGATGTGATAGACCCTGTTCTTTTTGTGCCATCCCCTTAATGAGAGGTAAACATAAATCTACTCCTATAGAGCAATTGGTAATTCAGGCTAAAATTTTGGCAAAGAACGGGGTAAAAGAATTGATATTAATTGCTCAAGATTTAACTTTTTACGGTTTAGATATTTATAAAAAAAGAAGGTTGGCAGATTTACTTACAGAACTTTCTAATGTGGAAGGAATTGAATGGATCCGCATTCATTATGCTTTCCCAACAGGCTTCCCTCAAGACGTGTTAGATGTTATTCGAGAAAACAAAAAAGTCTGTAATTATATCGACATTCCTTTGCAGCATATTAATGATGAAATTTTGTTGTCTATGAAAAGAGGAACCTCTCATAAAAAAACAGATTCATTATTAAAAGATTTTAGAATAAGAGTGCCAAATATAGCCATTAGAACTACGCTTATTGTTGGTTATCCAGGCGAAACAGAAGAGAAGTTCCAAGAGTTAAAAAACTGGGTGCAGCATACAAAGTTTGATAGATTAGGAGTATTTGCTTATTCTCATGAAGAAAACACCACAGCTTATGATTTGATTGATGATGTGCCAGAGAACACTAAAAAGCAGAGAGCAGCAGAGATTATGGAAATACAAAGCCAGATTTCATTTGATTTAAATCAGCAAAAAGTTGGCAAAATATTTAAGGTGGTGTTTGACAGAAAAGAAGGAGACTATTTTATTGGCCGTACTGAATTTGATAGTCCTGACGTTGATAATGAGGTGTTAGTAAAGGCCACTGATGCTTACATTAGGTTAGGGGATTTTTCCGAGGTTAGAATTGACAAAGCAGATCATTTTGATTTATATGGAATAGTGGTGTGATGAAAGTGATAAAAATTCCATATTCTCAGACGAATCAATTCTCAAAACTTATTATTGATTATTTAGCAAATGACAAGAAGTTAGCACCATTTATCAATCATTTTCCATCTTTTAATGCATTTGCAAAACAAATAGCAGAAAAGCAAAAACATGCTATCAATAGAAGCGTTTTGGTTGAGGTTTTAAAAGAGCAAAAGCATAATTTATCTCTATCTGATAATTCTCAAAACAATATTTACGCATTGCAATCTAAGGAAACTTTTACGGTTACAACTGGGCATCAATTGTGTTTGTTTACCGGTCCTTTGTATTTTATTTATAAGATTCTATCAACTATAAATCTTGCAGAGCAACTAAAAGAGACATTTCCTCAAAATAAATTTGTACCTGTTTTCTGGATGGCATCTGAAGATCATGATTTTCATGAGATAAACCACATTAAATTATTTGGTAAAAGAATAGAATGGGAAAGTAAGCAAAGCGGTCCTGTTGGAAGAATGAATTTAGATGGTTTAAAAAATGTTATAGAGGAATTAAAATCTATTTTAGGAGAAGCTGAAAATGCTAATAAACTTGTTAAACTTTTTGAGCAAACTTTTCTACATCATGATAATCTAGCAGACGCTACACGTTATCTAGTGAATGAGCTTTTTGGTAAGTATGGACTTGTAATTATAGATGGAGATGATAAAAGATTAAAACAGGAGTTTGTTCCAATAATTAAAAAAGACCTTCTTGAAAATAGGTTTGTTAATACCATTAAAGAATGCAGTGATGATTTAGCAAAAATTTATAAAGCACAGGCTTTTGTAAGAGATATTAATTTTTTTAGATTATATGAAGGGAAAAGAGAGTTGATAAAGGGAGAGATTATTGAACAAGAAATTGAGAATAATCCTGAGAGTTTTAGCCCCAATGTGTTATTACGACCTTTGTATCAGGAGACTATTCTACCTAACATTGCTTATATTGGTGGAGGTGCTGAGGTGGCTTATTGCATGCAATTAAAAACTGCTTTTATGCAAGAGAATATTCCTTTTCCCATACTTGTTTTAAGAAATTCTGCCTTGATAATAGGTGATAAACAAAAAACAAAATTAGAAAATTTAGGTTTTGAAGTAAATGATTTATTTACTACTACTGATAAACTAAAGAAACGATATGCTTTGTCTAATTCTAATATGGCCATCTCTTTAAATACTGAGAAAAACGAATTAGAGAAATTGTACAATAAGTTGCTTTTAAAAACTAATGGTATTGGTTTACAGGAAAGCATAAAAGCTAATCATCAAAAGCAATTAAGATCATTTGAAAAGTTGGAGCAAAAGTTAATAAGGATGGAAAAGCAAAAGCATGAAAATGCAATGAATGCAATTTCAAAAATAAAACAGCAATTATTCCCTGAGAATAGCTTACAAGAACGCCACGATAATTTTATTCCCTTCTATTTGAAAGATGGGGATAACTTTATTGAAATATTAAAAAAGAGTTTAAATCCTCTTGATGCTAATTTTGTAGTTTTGTCCAATTAAATTAACACGTTAGATGCAACACGAAAAAGTACTTATTTTAGATTTTGGATCCCAATACACACAACTTATTGCTAGAAGAGTAAGGGAGTTAAATATCTATTCCGAAATACATCCTTACAATAATATACCCGAAATTGATGGAAGTTGGAAAGCTGTAATATTATCTGGCTCTCCTCATTCTGTTCGTGAAGAAAATGCTCCAATTCCTGATTTGTCTGAGATAAAAGGAAAATTACCTTTGCTAGGGGTTTGTTATGGTGCTCAGCACTTGGCCCATGAATTTGGTGGAGAAGTATTACCTTCAAATACTAGAGAGTATGGTCGTGCAAACTTATCTTTTGTAGATCTTTCATCTAAATTGATGAAAAATGTTACTGAAAATTCACAAGTGTGGATGAGTCATGGAGATACGATTGCAACTATTCCTGATAATTACAAAGTTGTAGCATCAACAAATGATGTAAAAGTTGCGGCATACGAAATTAAAGCAGAGCAAACATATGCTCTGCAGTTTCATCCTGAGGTGTATCATTCTAAAGATGGAAGTAAAATCCTGAAAAACTTTTTGGTTGAGATCTGTGGCTTTGCACAAGACTGGACGCCAACTACTTTTGTTGAAGAAAAAGTTAGTGGCTTAAAAGACAAGTTAGGAGACGATAAAGTAGTTCTTGGACTCTCTGGAGGAGTTGATTCTACAGTTGCTGCAATTTTACTACACAAGGCAATTGCTAAAAATTTGTATTGCATTTTTGTTGATAACGGGCTTTTAAGAAAAAATGAATTTGAAAGTGTTTTGGCACAATACAAAGGAATGGGCTTGAATGTAAAGGGAGTTGATGCTAAAGATAGGTTTTATGAAGTGTTAGCGGGCGTTTCTGATCCTGAGAAAAAACGAAAAGCAATTGGCGCTAAGTTTATAGATGTTTTTGATGATGAAGCACATAAAATAGATGGTGTGAAATGGTTGGCTCAAGGTACTATTTATCCTGATGTTATCGAATCAGTTTCTGCAAATGGAGGGCCTTCACAAACCATTAAATCACACCATAATGTTGGCGGTTTACCAGATTATATGAAACTTAAAATAGTTGAGCCGCTAAACACATTATTTAAAGATGAAGTAAGGCGAATAGGTCGTTCTATGAGTATAGATGAAGATATATTAGGAAGACATCCTTTTCCAGGTCCAGGATTAGCAATCCGTATTCTAGGGGATGTTACAAAAGAAAAAGTAAGTATTTTACAGGAAGTCGATTCCATCTTTATTACATCATTAAAATCAGCAGGATTATACGATAAAGTTTGGCAAGCAGGATCAATACTTTTATCTGTGCAATCAGTTGGTGTAATGGGTGATGAAAGAACTTACGAAAATGCAGTTACTTTAAGGGCTGTAGAATCAACTGATGGTATGACTGCAGATTGGGTGCATTTACCTTATGAATTTTTAGCAAAAGTGTCGAATGATATTATCAACAAAGTAAAAGGAATAAACCGAGTTGTCTATGACATATCGTCAAAACCACCAGCAACAATTGAATGGGAATAGTTAAAAAAATAGCGTTTTTTTTCTTATTAGTTTTCTTTTGCCCAATTTGGGCACAAACCACTACAGACACGCTTCTTGTAAAAGGACAGATGTACATTAAACATATTGTAAAGCCATCAGAAACTTACAAATCAATTGCAGTACACTATAAAATAAACGTAGAGGAGTTGAAATTACATAACAGAAACTCAAAACTTTATTACAAACAATCTTTACTTATACCAATCAGATCTACATTAGCAGAACGCCTGCTTTATAAAGATAAAAAATCGAATCAGTCATTTTTATCAAATCCTAAAAAAGTAAATTCCTCATCACAATTCGGGAAAAGAGATACTTTAAATATTGCTTTGCTTTTACCTTTTTATTCTACAAAAAACGATTCATTATTGTCTTTTTTATCAGAATCCGACCAAGACAAAGAGGGTATACATAAGGATTCTTATATGGCCTTAGATTATTTGGAAGGTGTTATTGTTGCTACAGACTCCTTAACCAGAGCAGGGATGAATATTAATTTGTTCGTTTATGATACAGAGAATGATACGGTTAAAGTTCAACAAATAATTGAGTCTGGAGCATTGAAAGATGCCGATTTAATTTTTGGGCCTGTTTTTACAAAAAACCTGAGAATGATTACAAGGGTTTATGGGAAAAACAAAGAAAAAACAATAGTATCACCTCTTTCAAGAAATAGCAGTATCCTTAAAGACGGAGTAAATATATTTCAAATTATTCCACCCTTCTCAATACAAATGGGTAAAATATCTGCTTATGTTTCAAGAAAACACAAAAAAGAAAAGATTCTCATTCTTGCACAACAAAAAGAAAAAGACCGTGCCAAGAATTATAAAAATTACTTTCGTACTAAAAAAAGAAAATCAAAATTATGTTTGTTTGATGGTTTGCACACCATTACAAGAGATACGGTTTGTAAGTTTTTAAGTAATCATAAATATGTGGTATTAGTCCCTTCTGCTGACAGATCATTTGTTTCAAAACTAATTCCAATATTAGGTACAATTGATACGACTATGACAGTTTTTGGATTACATAATTGGGCGTCTTATGAAAATTTAGATATTGCTACACTAATGAAACTTAACGTTCATTTTCCTCATCCTTATTTTTTTGATAATTCACAAAAAGAGAATCAAAGGTTTAAGACGGTTTTTGCAAACAAATTCAACACTTTACCTAGCAAATATGCCTATATTGCATTCAGGCAATGTATTCACTTTTGCACTAATAAGGGCGAGTATAGTTTCAAGAAACATTATACGAAAGGGGGTTTTGTGAACACAGATTTTCCCATCGTAAGGTATACAGATTTTGAAATTCAGCAAGTTGACTAACAACTCTTTATAGAAGTTGTTTTTTCATATCTATTATTTACTAAATTTGTAGAAACAAGTAAAGACTGTATGTATTTTCGCTTGCTATTAATCTATTGTAGTATATTCTTTTTCTCTCAAAAGACATTTGCGCAATGTGGAGTTTTTGTAGATACTTCAAGTATTAGTCACATAACATGTGCTGGAAATTCTGATGGTAGCGCAAACTTATTATCTTCCTCTACTTTTCTTTATTACTCTTGGAGCAATATTACAAATGGACAAAATTATGGAAATGGAGTTAATGTTACCTCTGTTAATAATTTAGATGAAGGGTTTTATGTTGTAACTGGAACAATTCCTTTTGGGTTATGCCCAAGCCCAATGTACTCAGATACTTTTGAGATATTAGATAATAGTAGTTTAAATATCACTGTTAATCTGAAAGATACAATTCAATGTTTTGGAGATTTAGCTACTATAAATGTAGTTACTAATGGTGGTGCAGGTTGGTATTTGTATCAATTAAATTATTTTACTTTAGGTAACTGGTTTCCTTTTAGCCAACAAACTACATATGACACGGCAGTCTTCACTATGTTGCCAGCAAATACTTATCAAATAATAGTATCCGATTCTATGTCAGGCTGTAATGTGCAAACCTCAATAATGATCTCGCAACCTGTAGCAATTGGATCAGCACTTTCTCCATCGCTGCAAGCGGTATGTAAAAATAATAACCCTGATACATTAATGGTCACAACTTCTGGAGTAGCAAGCGCATATCAGTATGAGTGGTGGACTTATCATCCTGGAACTCAATCTAATCAAGCGGTAGTGATTCCAAATCAGACAGATTCCTTTTTAATTCCGTCAACAGCAAATGTTGGGGAAGCCTATTTTTATTGTGTTGTAAGTAGTGGAGTTGGTTGCACAGATACAACCACTATAATAACAGTTGAAACAGTTGCGTCCCCATTAATTACAATTCAACCTCAAGATTCTGCTATTTGTATAAATGCACTCTTGAATATTAGTATTGAAGATACTTTTTTTGTTAATGTTGCTACCAATACAATTACCCCTATTTATCAATGGTATGAAAACGCCATTTGTGACACTAGTGCATCTGGTGGAACTGTAACTGCAACCGGTCCGGGAAATAACACAAGAGTATACACACCACAAACTTCATCACCAGGAACAACCTATTACTATTGTATAGTTACTATTCCCCAACTTATTGGTTGTAGTGCTGATACTTCAGTATGTGCAGAGATTATTGTTAACCCAGTCCCAACTGCAATACTTTCTGCTATCCCTTCACCTGCTTGTATTGGGGATGATATTACGCTAACAGCAACTCCTTCAATACCTTCTAATCTGTATAGGTTTCAGTATAATAATGGAGGGGGATGGACAAACATGACAAACCCTCAAATGGGGAATACAAATCCTATTATATATTCAAATATTAATACAACCACACAATTCAGGGCTAGAGTAAGAGAAGCTTTAGGTTGTAATACGAGCTCTTGGCAACCAAACAATCAAGGAATAACTGTGCCTATCTCTAATGTGGTAACACAGCCGATAAATCATTATTAACCTTTTTATTAATCAAAAACATGAAAATCATGAAAACAACACGCAACACATTAAAAGCATTACTTTTTGGAGTTTTGTTTTTAGCAGGGGGTCAAATCTTGGCTCAAACAACAGCAAATCCTGACACAGTATGTGCAGGTGCAACAGGAGAAGCGTATTTGGTAGCAAATACAACTGGCTCCACCTATAACTGGACTATTTTTGGTGGTGGAGGCTCCCAAGTAAGTGGAGGAACGACTAGTTCTATTACAGTAGATTGGGGTTCAGTTCCAGGACTTTATACTAATGCAGTTTCTCTAGCTGAAACAGATGTAAACGGTTGTATTGGTACACCAATTTATTTGGATGTACGCATTATTGAAGTGACACTATCTGCACTAGGTCCATTTTGTGCTGGAGATCCTGCACAAGCATTGAGTCCAACCCCAACAGGAGGAACGCTTACAGGAACAGGTGTGGTAGGTGGAAATTTTGATCCAACAGTATCGGGAACGGGAACACACACCATTACATATGATTTAGCAGGATGTACTACAACTATTAGTGTAGTAGTAAATCTAGGGCCAACAACAGGACCTATTCAACACTTTTAGGGATATATGCTAAAATTCAGACACATTTTCTTTGTGTGTCTATCAGTAGTTTTTAGCAATTCCTATTGTCAAAACACCTTACATTTGTGTGAAGGTGTTGGATTAGAAAATTTTAGGGTTCCTTATTTGCAAGGTTCAATTTACCAATGGCAAATAAATGGTCCGCCAGGAATTGCTAGTATAGTAGGCGGAGACGGCACATCACAAATTCTAGTTAACATTCTGTCGGCTGGGAATTTTTTCTTATCGGTTGAACAGACCGATAGCAATGGCTGTAAGGATACTGATAGTATGCAGGTGATTATCCATTCTTTACCACAGGTTGATTTTATTTTTAGTGGTAATTGCTTGGAGAATCCTACAGTTTTTTCAGACTACTCTACCATAGATTCTGATAGCTTGGAAAATTTTATTTGGAAATTTGGTGATGGGGGAACTGGTACAGGAGATAGCACTTCCCATTATTATCAAATATTAGGAAATTATGCAGTAAAACTAATAGTGACATCCAGTTTTGGATGCAGAGATTCTGTTGTGAAGAATGTACAAGTTTTACCAAAACCCATTGTTGACTTTATATACAATCCGCTTTCAGCAACGATTATAAACCCAATAATTGATTTCACAAACCAAAGTATAGATGCAATACCTGTTATTTGGGATTTTGAAGATGCTACTTTTAGCTACATAGAAAATCCAACTCATGAATTCCTATATCCTGGCAGCTTTGATGTGATGCTTGTTGCCGTCGATAGTAATAATTGTGTGGATTCTACCGATCACACTATTAATATCTTTTACGAATTCTTACTCTATATGCCAAATTCATTTACACCAAATAGAGATGGGTATAATGATGTTTTGCTGCCAAAAGGTTATAGAATGAACAATTACCAAAGCTACCAGTTTATTATTTATAACAAATGGGGAGAAGAAGTTTTTTCTACCGATAAAATTACAGAAGGATGGGATGGTGTTGATGCTAAGGCAGATGTTTTTACATGGGTAATTATTATAAAGGATGAAATGGGGGCAATTCGTAAAAAAGTAGGGGAGGTTACTTTAATTAAGTAACTATCTCAAATCAATCACCTCAACATCTGGATAATTAGCAGCATTAAAAGTAAAAGGAGCGAGTTCTAGATTACTTTTTAAACTTTTGATATTGTAAGTAAAGGAACCTCCGTTTTTATCGTAAAAAGCCAAAATATGGATTTGGTTTTTCAGAGCATTTATCGTGAGGCGAACTTTCATGATTGGACCACTTTCCTTAGGAAACAAATCAATAACATGCATTCTTTCTCCTGCCATTACTATTTCTTCTACATAAGCATTTTTATAATTCTCATTATATATTGTGAATAGTTTATTAGGACTAAACATATCTTCATCTTCCGTATCATACTCCATTATTTGTACTTCTTTCATTTCTTTTAAATAAACCCAATGTGTTGCACCATTATTGATAATGAGTTGTTCTGGCATGTCGATTCGGAAATTAACTCCCTGAATTTCTAGCCTACCACTGCTTCGCTCATTAATCCCAGCACTTTTGTTGCTGAAAACATGATCAAATTCTATTTTTATGGATGTATAGCTTTTTGTTTTTTTACTTAATTTATTCAGTATATCAATAGCTACTTCATCTTGCGCTATTACATTAGTCAAGCAAAGACAAAACATTAAAAATAAAGTGATTATGTTTTTCATTTAATTATTTAATGCATTTAACAATTCTTTCAAGGTTAGTTCATCTTTTACTAATACTTGTCTTGCTTTACTACCCTCAAAGGGCCCAACAACACCTGCTGCTTCCAATTCATCAATTATTCTACCAGCCCTATTGTAACCTAATTTCAATCTTCTTTGAATCATTGAAGTCGATCCCGATTGATGTTTTACAACTACCCTTGCAGCATCTTCAAACATAGCATCTCTTTCGTCCAAATTTATTTCTCCTGCAGCAGATTCCGTATCTCCAACATATTCGGGCAGCATATGCGCATCAGGATAAGCTCTTTGCGAACCAATGTAATCGCAAATACTTTCTACTTCAAGAGTATCAATAAAAGCGCATTGTAATCTTGTTAAGTCACTTCCAGTTGATATCAGCATATCGCCCATACCAATGAGTTGTTCCGCTCCTTTACCATCCATAATAGTTCTACTATCAGTAGAGGAAGTGACTCTAAATGCCACTCTTGCTGGGAAATTGGCTTTTATTAATCCTGTTATTACATTTACAGAAGGTCTTTGGGTAGCTACAATTAAATGAATTCCAATAGCTCTCGCTAATTGTGCAAGACGGGCAATAGGGGTCTCAATCTCTTTTCCTGCTGTCATTATCAAATCTGCAAATTCATCAATTACCAAAACAATATAAGGTAAATACCTGTGCCCATCATTTGGGTTTAACTTCCGACTAATAAATTTTGTATTGTATTCTTTTATGTTTCGGCAATGAGCTTGTTTGCACAATTCATAGCGTTTATCCATTTCAATACAAAGGGAATTGATCGTGTTTACAACTTTTTTAGTATCTGTTATAATAGCGTCTCCTTCTCCAGGTAGTTTGGCTAAATAATGTCTTTCAATTTTATTAAAAAGGGTAAGCTCTACTTTTTTAGGGTCTACTAGTACAAATTTGACTTGGGAGGGGTGTTTTTTGTATAGTAAGGAAGTCAATATAGCATTAAGCCCAACTGATTTTCCTTGACCTGTTGCACCAGCCATTAGCAAATGTGGCATTTTTGTTAAATCCACTACATAGGTTTCGTTCGATATTGTTTTCCCAAATGCAATGGGCAGTGCCATATCATTATTCTGAAACTTCTCAGAAGAAATTACATCATGCATGGAAACAATATTCTTCTTTTTATTTGGTACTTCAATACCAATAGTTCCTCTTCCAGGAATTGGGGCAATAATTCGAATACCTTCTGCAGCTAAACTAAGCGCAATATCATCCTCAAGGTTTTTAATTTTAGAGATACGAACCCCAGCTTCTGGTACAATTTCGTAAAGTGTGATGGTTGGACCTATTGTTGCTTTTATGGATTCAATTCCTATACTGTAATTACCTAGTGTTTCCACAATTCTTTCCTTATTTGCTTCTAACTCATCTTTGTCAATCTTAATTTCGCTATCCCCATAATCTTTCAGGAGATCAATTCCAGGCATTTTAAACTGAGAAAGTTCCAAAGTAGGATCATAATCGCCTAATTCTTCTAGCTTTTGTTTAATTTCTTTCTCACTTAAAGTTTCTTCTTGTTCATTTTTTGTTACTTCAATGTCAATTCCATCTTCTTTCTTATGTTGTTTTTCTTGATTTTCTTCTGTTGCTGACGGATCATCAACCTCTACCTCTACCATATTGACTTTAGGTGGAGTGTTGACAATATCTTCTTCACCTTCCTCTTGTCTAGTATTTTTTTCTACAAGATCTACTATTTTAGCCTTTGGCTTGAGTTTGAGAAGTATGTTTTTAAGTAATGAAAAATTTACTTTTATAGTTGGGAACCAGAGTACAATTAATGATGCAAAAAGCAATAGTTTTGTGCCAATACTTCCAATCATTGCAAAAAGATATATATTAGTTTGATAGCCAACTCCACCTCCCAATATAGGATATAAATCATAAAAGAAATGTCCAAAAAAAAGTGAAAGCCAAATCATTGCCGTTAGCCCATTTATTATTGACTTTCCAACTATGAGTGTATTGATCTTTATCAATTTTAAGCCTATAATAAAAAGCAGTGCAACTACTATAAAGGAAGGAAGTCCAAATCCTTGAAAAATAAACCAATGCGAGATGAGCGCTCCTACTTTTCCTAAACTATTTTCTACCAAAACTTGAGTATTCCTCAGAGTTTCAGTCCAACCTAAAGAGACTTTGTCCATGTCCTTTTGCCAATTAAAAAGAAAGGACACAAACGCAATAAATAAGTAAGAAGCGCACAGCAGAACTAAATAGCCTACCTTCTTGTGACTTTTCTCATTTTTAAAAGGTGCAGATAAGTTCGAAAAACGAAAGCCTTTTTTCTTTTTAGATTTCTTTAGTCGAATATTCATGGTTTTTCAAAAATACAAATACTAAGGGGGATTGGACTTATTGTATAACTATAATATTAGCAACAAATTGTTAATAATTTTACCTTAATATCCTTCTGAAAAAAAAGAGTGAAAGAGGAATTAAAAAATTAAATTTGCAGACAAGAAATGATAAGAATAAATGTTCATAACGAAACCGCCCAATTAAAAGCTGTATTGGTTGGTGTAGCTGATGATTTTGGAGGAACACCAAGATTAAAAAACTGTTATGATCCAAAATCTAAAGAACACGTAATTGCAGGGACTTATCCTGTTGAACAAGATTTGGTTAAAGAAATTGAGGGCTTATGTAGTGTCTTGGAAGAATATGACGTAAAGATATATAGGCCCGAAAACATCAAAGGGTTAAATCAAATTTTTACTAGAGACATTGCTTTTGTAATTGAGAATAAATTAGTGCTTCCAAACATTATTATTGATAGAAGTCAAGAGGCTGAAGCTATTACGAATACACTGAATCTAATAGGGGAGGAGAATATAATAAAGATGCCGGAAAATACTAGAACAGAAGGCGGAGATGTGATGCCATGGAATGAATATATATTTGTGGGTTATTCTGAAAAAGAAGATTTTGAGCAATATACAGTTGCTAGAACAAATAAAGCAGGACTTGATTTTTTAACAGCTACTTTTACAGATAAAATTGTAAAAGGTTTTGAATTGAACAAATCGGATGTTGATGCGAAACAGAATGCCTTACATTTGGATTGTTGTTTTCAGCCGATTGGGAAGAGTATGGCTCTGCTTTATCAAGGAGGTTTTAAAAATCAGGAAGATGTTGATTTTTTAACAAACTATTTTGGACCTGAAAATATCATTAAAATTACAAAAGAGGAGATGTATCATATGTATTCCAATGTGTTTTCAATTACTGAAAATATAATAGTATCGGAAAAAAGATTTACAAGATTGAATATTGAGTTGAGAAAAAGAGGTTTTATAGTGGAGGAAATTCCTTATGCTGAAACAGCCAAAATGGAGGGCTTACTAAGATGTTCCACAATGCCATTAATTAGAGAATAATGAAACAGATTGCAAATACCATAATGATGATAAAGCCGGTTAGTTTCCGATATAATGAGCAAACAGCTGTCAATAATTATTATCAGCAGGTGTTAGATAATTTAACGCAAGTGAAAACCCAAGAAAATGCGCTACAGGAATTTAATACATTTGTAGAGAAATTAAGAAGTGTTGACGTACACGTTATAGTGATTGAGGATAGCAAAACGCCAGACACACCAGATTCTATTTTCCCAAACAATTGGGTCAGCTTTCATGCTGACGGAACCATTGGGTTATATCCTATGTTTGCTGAAAATAGAAGAAATGAAAGAAGGGAAGATATTTTTGATATATTAGTTGATGAATATCATTTTCATATAGAGGAGATAAAAGATTTTACTGAATTTGAAGAGCATGATAAGTTTTTAGAAGGAACAGGAAGTATGGTGCTTGATAGAGAAAACAAGATTTGTTATTCAGCAATTTCTTTCCGTACAGATGAGGTAGCTGTAAGGCAGTTTTGTGATGAGTTTAGCTATAGTCCAGTTTGTTTTACAGCGAATCAGGATGTAGGTGGTAAGCGCATGCCAATTTACCATACTAATGTGATGATGTGTGTCGCTGATAAATTTGCGGTTATCTGTTTGGACGCTATAGATAATGAGACTGAAAGAGCACATGTGATTGATTCGCTTAAAGAAAGCGGAAAGGAAATTATTGATATTACTAATGAACAAAAACATAGATTTGCAGGCAATATGTTGCAGCTCATGGGAGATCAACCTTATTTAGTGATGTCTAATTCAGCTTATAGTAGTTTAACAGCTCAGCAGAAAGCAGCGATAGAAAAGAATTGTCCTATACTATATAGCTCTTTAGATACTATTGAGGCATGTGGAGGGGGCAGTGCAAGATGTATGATGGCTGAAGTATTTTTACCCAAACAAAAGCAATGATAGAACAGGTTTTAAAAGTAGCAACAGAGAAATGTTTAGCTGAATTATATTTATCTGCTGAACAAAATATTCAATTTCAAAAAACTAGAAAGGAATTTGATGGAGATATTACTGTGGTTGTTTTCCCGTTTTTACGTGTCAGTAAAAAATCTCCTGAAAGAACAGCTGAAGAAATCGGAAACTACTTAAAGGAAAACGTAGCAGAGGTAGCAGATTTTAATGTGGTAAAAGGGTTTTTGAACCTTTGTATATCCAAAACTTATTGGTACAGTCAATTCAAGCAAGTCTATAGCACTTCAAATTATGGAGTAGTTGAAGTAGCGGACAATGCACCTACTTATTTAATTGAATATTCTTCTCCAAACACAAACAAACCTTTGCATTTAGGACACATTCGAAACATTCTTTTGGGCTATTCAGTTGCTGAGATTATTAAAGCTAGTGGGAAAAATGTGAAAAAAGTTCAAATTATTAATGATAGGGGAATTCACATCTGTAAATCTATGGTGGCGTGGCAAGATTATGGTGATGGAGAAACACCCGATTCTTCTGGAATAAAAGGAGATCATTTGGTTGGAAAATATTATGTAGAGTTTGATAAGTATTACAAGAATCAGATAGATGAGTTGATTGAGAAAGGCATGGGTAAAGAACAGGCAGAACAAGAAGCGCCTATATTTAAGCAAGCAAAAAAGATGCTTATACAATGGGAAGCAAAAGATCCAATTGTAATGGCTATTTGGGAGAAAATGAATGGATGGGTGTATGATGGCTTTGCACGTACATATAATCGACTAGGAGTAAGTTTTGACAAAAATTATTACGAAAGTGATACTTATCTGCTCGGTAAAAAAGTTGTTGATATTGGTTTAGAAAAGAGTGTGTTTTATAAAAAGGATGATGGCTCAGTTTGGATAGATTTATCCGATGAAGGTTTGGATGAGAAAATCATTTTGCGAGCTGATGGAACTGCTGTCTATATGACGCAAGATATCGGAACGGCCATTAAAAGACATGAAGATTTTAATTTCTCTAATATGGCTTATACGGTAGGAAATGAGCAAGATTACCACTTTAAGGTACTGTTTCTGATCTTAGATAAATTAGGATATGATTGGGCAAAGAACTGCTTTCATTTATCGTATGGCATGGTGGATTTACCAAGTGGAAAAATGAAATCTCGTGAAGGCGCTGTTGTAGATGCTGATGATTTAATCGAGGAAATGGTGAGTACTGCTAAAAGTATTGCTCAAGAACTAGGAAAGCTTGAAGGCATGAGTGATGAAGACGCTAATAGTCTTTATGAAACAGTTGGAATGGGAGCACTTAAGTATTTTATGTTAAAGGTTGATTCAAAAAAGAGAATGCTTTTTAATCCGGAAGAGTCCGTTGATTTTAATGGAAACACAGGGCCGTTCATTCAATATACTTATGCTAGAATCCAATCCTTAAGAAGAAAATTTACTGCTGAGGTTCAGTTATCAGATGGTGTTGCGATAAGTGACAAGGAGCAAGAAATAATAAAAATAATTACTGAATTTCCAGATTTGATACAAGAAGCAGCAGCTAATTATAGCCCTGCATCGGTGGCTAACTATACTTATGATTTGGTAAAAGAATACAATAACTATTACCAAAGTACTTCAATACTTAAAGCAGAAACAGATCAACTTATACAATTTCGTTTAGCTCTTTCTTTGAAAGTAGGGGAAGTGATAAAAACAGCGATGCAATTATTAGGTGTTAAGGTGCCTGAACGTATGTAATAGTCTCTAAATACAACTCAATTTTATATCTTTTCAAAACTTTATCACTAGATTAGAGTACTCTAATTTATATTTTTTTTAAATAAGCTAAATTTATTTAGACTTATTATAAATAGTTTAATATCTTTACTGCTGTTTTGAAATAAATAACCAAAAAATAATAATGAAAACAATGAAAACAATGAAAAGAACTATTTTGTCAGTTTCAGTTATCTTTCTTGCACTTGGGTTAAGTGCGCAAAATACTGCAGATAGAATTATTGCTAATAATAAAGGGCTTCATATTGGCGGTTATGGTCAGATTGATATGAATCTACCATTAAGTGATGAAAATGTGCATTACAATGGAAAGCTTGATGTGCATAGATTAGTAACTTTCTTAGGTTATAACTTTAATGAGAAAGTTTCTTTTGTTTCTGAGATTGAGTATGAGCATGTAGTGGAAGTTTATGTAGAGCAGGCATTCTTGAGCTACAGACTGAAAGACAATATGAGTGTTCAGGCAGGTTTGATGTTGATTCCTATGGGAATTCAAAATTTATACCACGAGCCTCCAACATTTAATGGAGTAGAAAGAACTAATGTGGATAAATACATAGTTCCAACTACTTGGAGAGAGATGGGTCTGGGTGTTTCAGGAAACGCAGAAGGCTATTCATTAAACTACCAAATAATGCTTGTAAATGGCTTTAATGGTTATGATACTGATGGTGGTGTATTTAGCGGTAAAAAAGGATTAAGAAGCGGCCGTCAAAAAGGAGCTGAGTCATATATGACAAAGCCTGATTTAGCAGCAAGAGTTTCTTACTATGGAATGCCAGGATGGAATCTAGGTGCATCACTTTATAAAGGAGAATCGGAAACGTTATTGTATAATGAGTTAAATTTAGATGATGAGGCAGCAGTTACAACTGCAGATTCATCTAAGATTGATATTCAAATGATTGGTTTAGATGCAAGATATGCAGATGGTCCTATTCAAGCTCGTGCACAATATATAGTTGCGAATTTAGAAAATACCACAGCTTATAACAATTTTACCGGTTCAGATTTAGGATCAGTAATGACTGGGTATTATTTAGAAGGAGGATACAACCTACTAAATAATAAAGATACAGATAATGAATTGATTGTTTTTGCTCGTCATGAAAACTACAACACACATGATGAAGTTGAAGAAGGTATAGATGCAAATTTAGCATACAATCGTACAGAGAACACTATCGGTCTTACTTACAAAATAGCAAGTGGTGCTGCATTTAAAGCAGATTACCAATTTTTAAGTAATGAGGCAACTGATGAAGAAAAGAAACAGTTTAATTTAGGAGTTGCTGTTTGGTTTTAATCATTAAAACGAATTAGGTTAATACGATGCTTAAATTCTTTTTCAAAACCATAGCACCATTAAAAAAGATGAGCGCTATGGTTTTTTGTTTTTTTATTTCCTTAATCGTTAGTGCTCAGTTTATTCCATCAAATCGCTCTATTGAAAAAACAAATACATTAATTAATCAATTGTATGGAGATGATGTAGAATTAGCCTCATTGCAAATAAATTCAAATTATCAATCAATTAAAAGAAATGGCGAAATTCTAGGCTATTCTTGTATTGAAGAGGCGCCAAGTAAACATGATAAATTTGAGTTTGTAATTCTTTATGATAAATCACTCAATATTATTCAAGTTAAAGTGCTCATATATCGTGAAGATTATGGTTTTGAGATTAAAAGTAAAAGATGGCTAAAGCAATTCACGAGTCGTAAAATAAGTAAAGTACAAGCCATATCAGGAGCTACTATATCTGTCAACTCCTTAAAGTATGCTGTTGATCGGCTGAATAAAAAAATGCGAGACAATATTTTAAAATAATACTTCAAAAAATGAATTTTCAACTTCATGCTTTACCAAAATCCTTAAGGAGAGCGCTAACAGTTTTCTTATTAGCCCTTTCATTTGGTTATTTTTCAGGGTTAGACATGTTAAAACAGGCTACAGATTTTAAAGCAAAAGGAGTAGAGCAAAATGTGTTAGGAAGCGAAATCGATGAAACAGCAGAAGAACTGCACTTTAAAATGTCGGAAAGAGAACTGCAAGGAATCATTCATGATCATGTAATTAGTTTAGCAATTTTGTTCTTATTACTATCAGTAATGCTTTATTTCTCCTCTTATAATGAAGCGCTAAAGAACTTCTTAATGTTAGAGCCAACCATCTCATTAGTGGTAACTTTTGGAGGCTTATGGA
This sequence comes from Bacteroidota bacterium, assembly GCA_036337275.1. Taxonomy (GTDB): domain Bacteria; phylum Bacteroidota; class Bacteroidia; order Flavobacteriales; family BACL11; genus DUAL01. The sequence goes on from JAYZEM010000007.1 coordinate 27,314, forward strand.
TGTTGTGGTTCGGCATTTCTTGGATGAAATACATCATTATGATTTCTGGAATTTTAATGCATCTTTCAATAATAGCCATAATCCTTTTGTTATTAAAGGATTTAACGCTACATAGATCTTATTTTTCTAAAGAGTAATCCCTTTCTCTTATTAATTTTAGAACTTCTAAGATCTAAATACTATCTTTGCATTACTGAAAAAAAGAAAGTAAATGTTTGAGAATTTATCAGAAAAAATAGATAAAGCGTTTAAGATACTAAAAGGACAAGGAAGTATTTCCGAAATTAATGTGGCCCAAACCATAAAGGAAATTCGAAAGGCACTTTTAACTGCTGATGTGGATTTCAAAACTGCCAAGACTTTTACAGACACTGTAAAAGAAAAAGCACTAGGGCAAAAGGTACTAACTGCTGTTGAGCCAGGCCAACTCCTTACTAAGATTATGAAAGATGAGTTAGCTGCTCTTATGGGGAGTGAGCAATCAGAAATTTCTTTGGATGGCGTGCCAAATGTTATTCTTGTAGCGGGGTTGCAAGGAAGTGGTAAAACTACATTTTCTGGAAAGCTAGCTTTATACTTAAAAAGTAAAAAGAATAAACGCCCATTATTAGTAGCTTGTGATGTATATCGTCCAGCAGCAATAAATCAGATAGGTGTTTTGGCAGAACAAGTTGGAGTTGAGCTTTATAAAGAAGTTGAAAACAAGAATCCAGTAGAAATTGCGAAAAACGCAATAAAACATGCAAAGAAAAATGGATATAATACAGTAATAGTAGATACTGCTGGCCGTTTAGCTGTTGATGAAGAGATGATGACTGAAATTGCAGCAATAAAAAATGTAATTAGTCCTAATGAGATATTGTTTGTAGTAGATTCAATGACTGGGCAAGATGCTGTGAATACTGCAAAAGCGTTTAACGAACGCTTGAATTTTGATGGAGTTGTACTTACAAAATTAGATGGAGATACAAGAGGTGGGGCTGCACTTACTATTCGCTCAGTTGTCGATAAACCCATAAAGTTTATTGGAACTTCTGAAAAGATGGATGGTTTAGATGTTTTTCATCCTGAAAGAATGGCGAGTAGGATTCTGGGAATGGGGGATGTCATTTCCTTAGTGGAACGCGCCCAACAACAGTTTGACGAGGAAGAGGCAAGGAAAGTTCAGAAGAAAATTGCCAAAAACCAGTTTGGTTTTGATGATTTCTTAAAGCAAATCAATCAAGTTAAGAAGATGGGTAATATGAAGGATTTAGTGGGTATGATTCCTGGTATGGGCAAGGCTATGAAAGGAGTAGATATTGATGAGGATCCATTTAAAGGAATTGAGGCGATTATTGACTCCATGACTCCACAAGAAAGAATAAATCCTAAAATTTTAAATGGTAGTAGAAGAAAAAGAATAGCCTCAGGTTCTGGTACTTCTGTTCAGGAAGTAAATCAATTGATAAAACAATTTTCCCAAATGGGTAAGATGATGAAAATGATGCAAGGAGATGGTGGAAAACAAATGATGCAAATGATGCAAGGTAAAGGCGGAATGCCTGGAATCAAGTAAACTAATAATGCTAACTAATTTTAATACTACTAGTGATCAATCCAGAATTTGGATTTATGCATCAGAACAGAAATTAACAGATAAGCAAGAGGAGTATATTATAAAATCTATCTCTGACCATCTTCAAAGTTGGGAAGCTCATAAGGTGCCTTTAACCGCTGGGGTTACCATTTTAGAAAACCATTTTATTATTATTGCTTTGGATGAAAGTAAAAATGGAGCAAGTGGCTGCTCTATTGACACACTTCAAAACACAATCCAAGAAATAGAAAAAGAACTTTCTGTTTCTTTACTGAATAGACTTAATGTATTTTGTAGGGTAGATGATACTATAAAATGCATACCTACCACCAAATTAGCAGAGAATGTAAATAAAGATACTTTATTCTATGATCTTACAATACAGAAAAAGGATGAACTTTCTAATTGGTTAAAACCAATAAAAGAAGGCTGGTGTATAAATCTTCTCAATTAGTTAAAAAGCCCTAACAGCCCTAACATGGTAGGGGGTTGTCCTTAATAAGATGGATTGAATTGTACTGGACACCATTCCAGAAATGCTGGCTCCATGCAATATACAGATGCTAATATATAAATTAAGTAAGAGAGTTCTTAATTTTTACTAATTTGATTAATAAATCCTCTAATTTATTTAGTGCTAGCATATTCTCTCCATCTGATTTTGCATTTTTAGGATCGGTATGAGTTTCTAAGAAAATACCGTCAACTCCTGCTGCAATTCCTGCTTTAGCAATTGTTTCAATCATTTCTGGTTTGCCACCTGTTACACCACTATTTTGGTTTGGTGTTTGCAAGGAATGTGTAATGTCCAAAATAACAGGAAC
>JAYZEM010000008.1:0-5729 GCA_036337275.1 Bacteroidota bacterium
GCCATGCAAATTAATGCTGACGGAAGTTTTCATTATAAAATTTCTAAAGCAGAATTAATTGCTGATGGAAGTTGGGAATTGAATGAAACTAATTTATCCTTTTATTACATATTACCTAAAGAAATGACAAGAACTTATCAGATCATTTCTGATGACAATTCTTTAGTCTTAAATGAGAATGGGATCAATTATGCTTTTGTGAGATCTGAAATTGCACCTACAATAATTGCTCCTTCAGAAGTCACATTCACTTCAATCTTTAGAGGAATCTTGGGAATAATCTCTCTTTTGTTAATTGCATTTTTATTCAGTAGAAACCGCAAAGGAATCAATTGGGCATTGGTTATAAAAGGATTAAGTATGCAAATCCTGTTTGCATTATTAATACTAAAAGTATCCCTTGTGTCTTCTGGCTTTGAATTTGTTGGAAAAATCTTTACCAAAATTATTTCCTTCACCCAAGACGGTACTATGTTTCTTTTCAAATCGTTTGAAACAGGTCTAATAGAATCTCCTCTCATGAATTTTGTAGTAATGATATTACCTACAGTAATTTTCTTTTCAGCACTAACTTCCCTATTTTATTATTGGAGAATTATTCCTAAAATCGTTTATGGATTTGCATGGTTAATGAAACGAACCATGCTCCTTTCAGGGCCAGAAAGTGTAGCAGCTGCAGGCAATATCTTTTTAGGCCAAACCGAATCTCCACTACTTGTAAAACCTTATTTAGACAAAATGACTATGTCGGAAATGTTGTGCCTTATGAGTGGAGGAATGGCAACCATTGCTGGCGGAGTATTGGCAGCATATATTGGCTTTTTGGGTGGAGATGATCCGGTACAACAAATAATGTTTGCAAAGCATTTACTAGCGGCATCTGTTATGTCAGCACCAGCTGCTGTAGTTGCCGCAAAAATACTATTGCCAGAAACAGCAGAATTTGAAGAAAAGTTAGAGATAACAAGTGCAGAAGTTGGTAGTAATGCATTAGAAGCAATATCAAAAGGAACAACTGATGGACTTAGATTAGCGGTAAATGTAGGCGCTATGTTATTGGTGTTTATCGCCATGATTTCTATGGCTAATTATATTTTATTAAAAATTGGTGATTGGACAACATTAAATGCTTGGATTGCTACCAACACCAGATATCCTGAACTTTCCTTTAATATGATTTTGGGATATATTTTCGCGCCTATTGCTTGGCTAATGGGTGTATGTAAGGAAGACATGTTCTTGGTTGGGCAGTTATTAGGAGAAAAAACAGTATTGAATGAATTTGTAGCCTATGTATCGCTTGGAGAGATGAAGGAAGCGGGAAAGTTCTTTGAAGAAAAGTCTATTATTGTTGCTACTTATATATTATGTGGATTTGCCAATTTCGCCTCCATTGGTATACAAATTGGAGGAATTGGTGCACTCGCTCCAAAAAGAAGAGGCGAGTTATCTAGATTAGGAATTTTAGCCTTGATTGCAGGAACATTAGCTTCTCTTTTTACGGCTGTAATTGTAGGAATGATTTTATAATGTATGAAAAATTATTAGCAATATTCATTTTGTTTAAAATAAGAAAACAAGCATAACTTATTTGTGCGACAGGATGGAACAAGATAAGAAAATAATTATTGAATAAATGCAACAATATTTAGATTTAATGACACGTGTGATAGAAGAAGGCACGTTAAAAGCAGATAGAACAGGAATAGGAACTAAAAGTGTTTTTGGTCATCAAATGCGTTTCGATTTATCTAAAAGGTTTCCTTGTATAACTACTAAAAAGTTGCACCTAAAATCAATCATCCATGAATTGCTTTGGTTTTTAAAAGGAGATACTAATATCAGATATCTCAAAGAAAATGGGGTGCGTATTTGGGATGAATGGGCAGATGATAATGGAGACTTAGGCCATGTTTATGGCTACCAATGGAGAAGTTGGCCAGCACCTGACGGCAAACATATTGATCAAATTACACAAGTAGTAAATGCTTTAAAAAATAACCCAAATAGTAGAAGAATTATTGTAAGTGCTTGGAATGTAGGAGAAATAGAGCAAATGGCACTTCCTCCTTGTCATGCTTTTTTTCAGTTCTATGTAGCAGATAAGAAACTTTCTTGTCAGCTCTATCAAAGAAGTGCCGATATCTTTCTGGGTGTTCCTTTCAATATTGCATCTTATGCGCTACTTACTATGATGATGGCACAAGTTTGCAATTTGGAAGTTGGTGATTTTATTCATACTTTAGGTGATGCACATATATATACTAATCATTTTGAACAAGTAAAATTACAACTCAGTAGAGATTGCAAGAAATTACCAACTATGAAAATCAATCCTAATATAAAAAGTATTTTTGATTTTAAATATGAAGATTTTGAGTTGGTAGGGTATGAGTATCACCCTCACATAAAAGGAGAAGTAGCTATATAATGGCTAATATAGTCGTACTTGGAGCAGGTTTAGTAGGTAGTGTTATGGCGTCTGATTTATCTACACAACACCAAGTCACTGCAGTAGATATCTCTCAGAAAAACTTAGACAAACTAAATGATATAAAAACCATTTGTGCCGATATCTCAGATAGAAAAACTTTACATCAAATCATTGCAAACACAGATCTAGTAGTAGGGGCAGTTCCTGGATTTATGGGTTACAAAATGATGAAAGATGTAATTGAAGCTGGAAAAAATATAGTAGACATTTCTTTCTATCCGGAAGACCCTTTTAGTTTAGATGAATTGGCAAAGAAGAAAGGAGTTGTAGCTGTTATGGATTGTGGAGTTGCTCCTGGTATGGGAAATATCATTCTAGGTCATTATAATTTAAATATGAAGGTTATTGATTATGAATGTTTAGTAGGTGGATTGCCAGAAAGAAGAGAATGGCCTTATGAGTATCAATCCGTTTTTTCTCCTATTGATGTAATTGAAGAGTATGTGCGTCCAGCTCGTTTTGTAAAAAACTCAAAGATGATTACCAAAGAAGCTTTATCAGATACTGAAATTATAGAATTTGAAGAAATTGGTCCTTTAGAAAGTTGGAACTCAGATGGTTTAAGGACTTTGATTAATACTATGCCACACATTCCAAATATGATTGAAAAAACTTTACGTTATCCAGGTTGTGTGGAATATTTGAAAGTGCTTAGAGAAAGTGGATTCTTTTCATATGATGAAATTGATGTGAACGGAAAAAAAATTAGACCAATTGATGTTACCTCAAAACTACTTTTCCCTAAATGGGCAATGAAGGAAGGGGATAAAGATTTTACTGTGATGAGAATTATTATTAAAGGAACTGAAAATGGTGAAACTACTTCATATCGATATGATTTATTAGATAGATACCAGGATGATACAATCTCAATGGCTAGAACAACAGGATTTACATGCACAGCAGTTGCAAACTTAGTGTTAGATGGTTATTATAACAGAAAAGGAATCTCTCCTCCAGAATATTTGGGAGAACATTTTACCTTTGTAAAGAAATATTTAGAAGACAGATCGGTTTTCTATAGAGTAAAGAAAAGTTAAAATGAAAGCATCATTAATAGTAGCGGTTGCTAAAAATGGAGTTATTGGAAAAAATAATAACCTGATTTGGCATTTACCAAAAGATATTCGATTTTTCAAAGAAACTACTATGGGACATCATGTAATTATGGGAAGAAAAAACTTTGAATCTATTCCTCATAAATATCGTCCGCTTCCTGACAGAATCAATATTGTAATTACACGCCAATCAGAATATAAAGCAGAAGGGTGTATTGTAGTAAATTCAATTGAAACTGCCTTGAAAATTGCCAAAAATAATGGAGATATTGAACCTTTCATTATAGGTGGAGGGGAAATCTACAGAATTGCTCTTGAAGAAAATTTAGTAGCTAAAATTTACCTTACAAAAGTTCATCACTCTTTTGAAGGTGACACTTTTTTCCCTGAGCTCACTTCTGATTGGAAAGAGGTAAATAAAATAGAAAACAGAGCTGACGAGAAACATAAGTACAATTATGATTTTATCATTTTAGAAAGAAATTAGTAACTTTACAAAAAATTAAAAATGAAGAGAACCCTTTTAACACTTAGCATTTTAATCATTTTGCTTTATGCTTGTAAAGATAAGGATATTATAAACATTCCTGAACAAACCAGTACACAAGCATCACAAGATCATTTGTTAGCAGAAAATATATTTAACGATATCAATAGGATCGTGGAAGATGGATTTACTGACAACGGATTGAGTAAATCCGATTGTGCAAATTATAAATCCATGGCCTCAGACTCATCAAATGCTGATACTTTAATAATTGATTTTGGAGAAGTTAATTGTTTAGATGAATATGGTAGGCTCAGAAGGGGGAAAATCATTGTTATTTATACAGCTCCCTATCAAGATTCTCTATCTCAAATTATCACTACATTCGACCAATATTATGTGGACAATACAAATTGGGTGAAAGGAAGTAGAACAGTTACTAATTTAGGAAGAAATGTTGATGGAGACATGGTTTTCAAAATAGCTGTGGATGCAAATATAACAACTGAAATAGGAAGAATTGATTGGATTGCAAACAGAACTAGATTCTGGACAGATGGCAGAAATACCTCAGGTCATCTTGATGATATTTATAAAGTATTGGGTTCAGCCTCAGGAAATGGACGAAACAATAGAGATTTCACTGTGGATATTACAGATAGCTTAGAGGTAAATTTGGGCTGTTTGTCAGAGAATATCACTTACAATAAAAGATGTGCAATTGTTAGTGGAAAAGTAAAAGTTACTCCTGATGGATATCCTGCAAGGGAAATAGATTATGGTATGGGTGGATGTAATTGTAATTTTTCAGTTATTATAAATGGTAAACCCTATTTGATAGTAGTTTGGAACAAGTAGTTCCTTAAGCGGCTTTCAATTTTTTTACTGATACTCTTTTTAACTTTTCTTGGGCATATGCAAGTGTTATATTCAAATTATCTTTCTTGTTCTCAAGAGAAGGAATGTCAAACATAGCATCTAACATTATTGCCTCACAAATAGAACGCAAACCCCTTGCACCCAATCTATATTCAATAGCTTTCTCTACAATCAAATCTAGAGCTTTGTCATCAAAAGATAAAGTGATCTCATCCATTTCAAACAATTTTTTGTATTGCTTAATAATGGCATTTTTTGGCTCAGTAAGTATTGCTCTTAGTGCTTTCTTATCTAGCGGTTTCAAATAAGTAAGGATTGGCATTCTTCCAATAAGTTCTGGAATCAAGCCAAAGCTTTTCAAGTCCTGAGGAGCAACATATTGTAAAATATCTTTTTTATCAACACTCTTATCTGCAGATTTTTTATAACCAATAGCTTGTGTGTTTAACCGACTTCCAATTCTATTATCAATTCCATCAAAAGCACCCCCACAAATAAATAAAATATTGGCCGTATCCACCGCAACCATTTTTTGTTCAGGATGCTTTCGACCTCCTTGTGGCGGCACATTTACAACTGATCCTTCCAACAATTTTAACATAGCTTGTTGCACTCCTTCTCCACTAACATCACGCGTAATAGATGGATTATCATTTTTACGAGCTATTTTATCAATTTCATCAATAAAAACGATTCCTCTTTCAGCTGCTTTTACATCATAATTTGCTACTTGTAAAAGACGAGACAAAATACTTTCTACGTCTTCTCCAACATAACCGGCCTCAGTAAGAACAGTTGCATCTGCAATACA
>JAYZEM010000009.1:0-84386 GCA_036337275.1 Bacteroidota bacterium
AATATGAAGGATATCATTGCTCGCCTAATAGACAATTCTGAATTTGAAGAGTATAAAGAAGGGTACGGAAAGTCCTTAGTGTGCGGATATGCCCGTATTGATGGTTGGGCAGTAGGTATTGTGGCTAATCAGAGAGAAACAATTAAAACAGCTAAAGGAGAAATGCAATTAGGAGGTGTTATTTATTCTGATTCTGCTGATAAAGCAGCTCGATTTATTGCCAATTGCAACCAAAAGAAAATACCATTAGTATTCTTACAAGATGTTACTGGGTTTATGGTAGGTTCTCGCTCCGAACATGAAGGTATTATTAAGGATGGCGCCAAAATGGTAAATGCCATGGCAAATTCTGTTGTACCGAAATTTACTATTATTATTGGAAATTCCTATGGTGCAGGTAATTACGCTATGTGTGGTAAGGCTTACGACCCAAGGCTCATTGTTGCTTGGCCAACTGCAGAACTGGCCGTTATGGGTGGTGAACAAGCAGCAAAAGTACTTCTCCAAATTGAAAAAGCATCTTTAAAAGCAAAAGGAGAAGAAATTGATGAAAAGGCAGAAAAGGAACTTTTAAAAAGCATTACCGATAGGTATGATGCGCAAACCTCTCCTTACTATGCTGCCTCTCGTCTTTGGGTAGATGCTATTATTGATCCTTTGGAAACCAGAACAGTAATTTCTATGGGAATTGAGGCTGCTAACAATGCACCAATTAAGGAAGTTTATAATCCTGGTATTATTCAGAGTTAGATTTACTCAACAATTATTCTCTTCTCTACAACGCCTCCATCATATATATAAAACAAAGGGCTATTACTTATTGGAAGGGTTTCTCTACCTAATATATCTACTATTTTTAGGAGATTTTTCTTATTCTTATGTGTTGGGAAATCAATATCTAAAGGGACCGTATTTCCAAGAGCAACATTTATAGAATAAGGATATAAAACAATATTTGTTCCGCCAACAGTTGATTGCTTGTTAATATAAGAAATACTATCGATATGTGCTAAAAGTGAGTCGGAAGACCACTTTTCCCAACTAATATTTGAAGAAGTAAATAGATTAGATACGGAAACAATAACTGTATCAGCAGATAAATTAGTAAGAATAATCGTCTCATCAGTAGTGTTTTCAAATTTCCAGCCGAATATCTTAGGAAAATATACTTTGTTTATCACTCCATTACTATTAGCGTATTCCACTGAATCTGTTAAAGTAGAAGAAATCTGGATTTTAGTAGAAGATGTCATATTGCGTATCGGCTTATTCCAAATAGTAGCAAACACTCCTGTCGCTCGTTTTCTAAAACCATGCTCGGTATCCAAAGCATCAAAATTGGGGAAAATACCTCCTACATTATGCAGCAAAAGCATCTCTACCAATCTATTATTCATGAACTCATTATTCATAGCGGATAACATCAGCACTTGCGCCCAAGTATTAGCATATCTTTTATCTGAGGTTTTATCAAATAAATTATATTCTGTAACCCAAACTTTATAATCTTGCAATTCAGCTATGGTGTCATTAAACCCTCTCCATTTTTCATACAATGGCACTCTGTAAAAAGGAAATGCTAATAACTGTTTTGTACTAAAAGTTGTATCCTCATCTTTCAAGTATAAATACGTATGCCAAACCAAAGCATCAACAGAATCAACAATAGAATAAATACTATCATTCCATCTCCATGAGCGAGTAGAATCAGGCCCTCTGTTTCCTCCAACAACTGCTATCTCTGCATTTGGTATTATTGCTTTAATAGAGTCAATATATACATTACACTCCCTAGCATAATCACCTGCAGTTGGATATTTCATTATTTTGAAAATATTACCATGATTCATCTCACTTCCTAACTCCACTTTATTTATTGACACACCTTGCGCAATAGCATCCCGTAAAGCAGCCGATTGTATACTAACATTAGCACTCATCATATTCATATTAAAAATACCCTCTGCTCCTATTTGGTTTAATGCTTGTTGAAAAATGACTGGTGTAACAGCAAATGTATCTATAGTATACCAACCACTATTCATAGCATAAATAGTGTCAATTATAGCCGTATCTAAAACGGATTGTGGATAAAACCATCCTGTACTCCAATCCCAATAATCAGCTATTCCACCAGAAGGATATCTTAATGTTTTTGGATACATACTTGCAACAGAATCATTAAAAGTATAATCAACCCATGAAGGTCCTCTTATAGTATTACCGTTAAATCCTACATCAGGAACAGAGCGAATAAAAGTATCTAATTGAAGAATAACTTGTGCTTGTGTAATAAAAGGGAAAAGCAAACAAATTAATATCTTTTTCATAAAGAAGAAGTTTAAATTTCAAATATACAAAATTTAACATCTATCTCTTATATTTGCAAGTTGTAAAACAAGATAGAATGATTAATATTACTCTTCCGGATGGAAGTATCAAACAAGTAAAAAATGGAACAACTGCCATAGATATTGCTATGGGAATTTCTGAAGGGCTAGCACGAAATGTACTTTCAGCTAGTATTAATGGAGAGGTTTGGGATGCCAATCGACCTATCACTTCTGATTCCACCCTTACCCTGCATACTTGGAATGATAAGCAAGGGAAAATGAGTTTTTGGCATTCTTCTGCTCACATTATGGCAGAAGCATTAGAAACTCTTTATCCTGGTGTTAAACTAGGTATTGGTCCTGCAATTGACAATGGTTTTTATTATGATATCGATTTAGGAGATCGTATATTGTCTTCTGATGAATTACCGAAAATTGAGCAGAAGATGAAGGAGTTAGCTGCTCAGAAAATGACTTTCGATAGAAAAGAAATCTCAAAAAAAGAAGCTATTGCCTACTTTAACAAAAAGGGAGATGAATACAAATTAGAATTATTAGAAGGGCTTGAAGATGGAAATATCACTTTTTACACCCAAGGTAATTTTACCGATTTATGTAAAGGGCCACACATTCCATCATCTGGCAAAATAAAAGCAATTAAACTTTTGAATATTGCAGGAGCTTACTGGAGAGGAGATGAAAGTCGTAAACAACTTACTCGCATTTATGGAGTGTCCTTCCCTAAGCAAAAAGAACTAACTGCATACCTAGAATTATTGGAGGAAGCAAAAAAGCGAGACCACCGAAAACTAGGAAAAGAGATGGAATTGTTTACTTTTTCACAAAAGGTTGGGCAAGGCTTACCTTTATGGCTTCCAAAAGGAACTTCGCTTAGAGAAAAATTAGAGACCTTCCTAAAAAAGGCTCAGATACAAGCAGGATACTTACCAGTCATCACACCTCATATTGGCAATAAAGATTTATATATTACTTCTGGTCATTATGAGAAATATGGAGAAGACTCCTTCCAGCCAATAAAAACTCCCCATATAGATGAAGAATTCTTATTAAAACCAATGAACTGTCCTCATCATTGTGAAATTTATAATTCTTCTCCGAGATCATATAAAGATTTACCGATCAGATATGCTGAATTTGGGACAGTTTATCGTTACGAACAATCAGGAGAATTACATGGATTAACCAGAGCAAGGTGTTTCACAGTAGATGATGCTCATATATTTTGCCGACCAGACCAAATAGTTGAGGAATTTAAAAAGGTTATTAATCTGGTATTATATGTTTTTAAAACATTTGATTTTAAGGATTATGTTGCTCAAATATCTTTAAGAGATTCGAATAATAAAGAAAAATATATTGGTAATGATGAAAATTGGGATAAAGCAGAAAAAGCAATTATTGATACTGCTAAAGAGAAAGGATTAGAAACAGTAGTAGAATATGGTGAAGCAGCCTTCTATGGTCCTAAACTTGACTTTATGGTAAAAGATGCGCTGGGTAGACAGTGGCAGTTAGGAACTATTCAAGTAGATTACAACTTACCTGAAAGATTTCAATTAGAGTACACTGGTACGGATAACAAAAAACATAGGCCCGTTATGATACACAGAGCGCCATTTGGATCTATGGAACGTTTTATTTCTGTATTAATCGAGCATTGTGGAGGTAATTTCCCTCTTTGGCTAGCCCCTGATCAGTTTATCATATTGCCTATCAGTGAGAAATATCACGATTATGCAGAAAAAGTATCCCAATTATTAAAAAATTACGATATTTGCGGCCCGATTGACAAGAGGGCTGAAACTACCGCTAGAAAAATTAGAGATGCAGAGGTGTCAAAGATTCCTTACATCATTATTGTAGGAGAAAAAGAGGAAAAAGAAGAGATAATTGCAGTTAGGAAACATGGAGGTGAAGATTTAGGAAGCATGTCAATTGATGAGTTTAAAAATTTGATAAAAACAGAAATTGACGGTTTAATTACTTTTAATAACTAAAAACGATAAACAATCGCAAAAAGAAATTTTAGAAGAAGGGAAAGGAAACCACAACACAGAATTGGTAGAGAAATAACTGCAGCATTCGTAAGAATGGTAGGTGAAGATGTAGAAGCAAAAATTGTTCCTTTAGATGAAGCACTAAAAACAGCAAATCGTTTGGGCTTAGATTTGGTTGAGATATCTGCAAATACTGAGCCTCCAGTTTGTAAGGTAATTGATTATAAAAAATTTATTTACGACCAAAAGAAGAAGCAAAAAGTAATAAAGTCGAAAGCACAAAAGGTTGTAATAAAAGAGTTAAGATTTGGGCCAAATACAGGAGAGCATGATTTTAATTTTAAATTAAAACATGCCGAAAAGTTTTTACAAGATGGAGCAAAAGTAAAAGCATTTGTATTTTTTAGAGGAAGAACGATTATTTTTAAAGAACAAGGAGAAATCTTACTGTTAAAATTGGCGCAAGCCTTAGAAGAATTTGGAGTAGTAGAGAGTATGCCAAAGCTAGAAGGAAAAAGAATGATTATGCTAATAGCACCAAAAAAGAAATAAAAATAGGATTATGCCAAAAATGAAAACAAAAGCTGGAGCAAAAAAAAGGTTTAAAGTAACCGGCTCTGGGAAATTGAAAAGAAAGCATGCTTTTAAATCTCATATCTTAACAAAGAAAGAGACAAAGCAAAAAAGAAACCTTACAAAGTCGGGATTAGTACACAAATCGGATGAAAAAAGTGTGAAGCAACAACTTTGTATGTAATCAGATAGGTAAATAACCAGGGATTTAGCTAAATAAAGTGCTTTAATAGTTAAGGCCGCTAACCACCAAAAATAAAAAGAAAATGCCAAGATCAGTAAATTCAGTAGCTGCAAAAGCTAGAAGAAAAAAGGTGCTAAAAGCTGCAAAAGGTTACTTTGGAAGAAGAAAAAATGTACATACTGTTGCAAAAAATGCAGTTGAAAAAGCAATGCAGTATGCATATAGAGATAGAAAAAACAAAAAAAGAACTTTCCGTTCACTTTGGATTCAAAGAATAAATGCTGGGACAAGACAATACGGAATGTCTTATTCTCAGTTTATGGGAAAAGTGCATGCAAATGGAATTGAGTTAAATAGAAAAGTATTAGCCGATTTAGCCATGAACAATCCACAAGCATTTAAGGCGATAGTAGATAAAGTAAAATAAAAAATTGGTACTAAAATGAAAAGGCGAAAAATTGTTCGCTTTTTTTATTTTTTTAATTGCTGATTTCTAAGCAATAATGCATTAAGAGCATCTTTAGCATTCTGATAATTTGGATTAATCTCTGAGGATTTTCTGTAATCCAATTCTGCACGATACACATCTCCAAGTGTTTCATAGCAGTGCCCTCTTGAATAATAGGCCTCATAAAACTTTGGATTAAAAGAAATCGCATTTGCAAAATCATTTATTGCTATATCATACAATCCTAATTTGATATGCACGAATCCTAAATTATAATAACCATCAGTAAATGTTGGATATACTTGCATTAAATTGGTATAGGATTTTATTGCTTCATTCCAATTTTCTGTATCTTGATAATATTTTCCTAAATTATAAAGTGCCAATTTATTTTTTGGATTAATTTTTAGAGTGTTACTATAATAAAGTACTGCTGTGGAATCTTTTCTTTTCTGATAAATAAGCCCTAGTTGCACATAAGCATCTTCCTGTGTTGGATCAATATCAACTGCATTATGAAAGAACTGAATAGCTTTATCTTCCTCTTGCAATGAAGAATAGATGTACCCTTTTAGAAGATGTGCTTTTGCTGTATTATAATTTAACTCAATAGCTCTATTGAGATATGCTATCGCTTCTTTTACCTCACTAAAAGCAAGATGTAATTCGCCTTTTAGCACCAAGGCAGGTATGAAATCAGTTTGGATTTTTATTGCTTCTTCTAGATGGAGTTTTGCTTTTTCAGGATAAGTTTGTTTTGTTCTATCAGTCTTTGCAATTTCATAATACAAAAAAGCAGTTTGATAATGATAATCACTATTATTAGGGGCTAAAGCTACACATTCTTTATAGTCCATTAAAGCCGATTCCAAATTATTATTATTCAGAAAGTAAGTAGCTCGTTTTTCTAAATGCTCAGTGTTCTTTGAATTTTTTGAGATTACTTCTGATAAAATAGTTAATTCAGATTTTGGTTTTTCTTCTTCTGTTTTTTCAAGATTAGCACATGAAAAAAAGAGAACTGAAAGTATAAAAAATAATCTCATGTCGTAAGAAATAAGAAAACTAGGCGACCGTTTCAAATATTTTTGTTTCTATTTCTTCTGAAAGCTCAGGGTTATCCTCTAACATTTGCTTTACAGCATCACGCCCCTGACCTAGTTTTGTATCATTATAGGAAAACCAAGATCCACTCTTGTTGATGATCTCATAATCTACTGCCAAATCTAAAATCTCTCCGGAACGAGAAAAGCCTTTTCCAAACATAATGTCAAACTCAGCCATTCTAAAAGGTGGTGCTACTTTATTTTTTACCACTTTTACTCGAGTTCTGTTTCCAATTACACCATCTGCATCTTTTATAGCACCAATTCTTCTAATGTCTAAACGAACAGAAGCATAGAATTTAAGCGCATTTCCACCAGTAGTTGTTTCAGGACTACCAAACATTACACCAATCTTCATTCTCAACTGATTGATGAACATACAAGTACATCCTGTTTTACTAATGGTAGCAGTAAGTTTTCGTAAAGCTTGAGACATCAAACGAGCATGAAGTCCCATTTTAGAATCCCCCATCTCTCCTTCAATCTCAGACTTTGGCGTAAGGGCAGCAACAGAATCAATAACAACCAAATCAACAGCACCTGAACTGATTAGATGATCTGCAATTTCTAAAGCTTGCTCTCCATTATCAGGTTGTGAAATAAGCAGATTGTCAATATCAACCCCTAATGTAGAAGCGTAAGCTGAGTCAAATGCATGTTCGGCATCAATAAATGCGGCAATCCCACCTTGCTTTTGAACCTGAGCAATAGCGTGAATAGTCAATGTTGTTTTCCCAGAAGATTCTGGGCCATATATTTCAATTACTCTACCTCTTGGATAGCCACCAATTCCCAATGCTAAATCTACTCCAATTGAGCCAGAAGGGATAGCATCTATTTTTTCCTCTACCTTGTCTCCTAATTTCATCACCACTCCCTTTCCGTAGGATTTTTCTAATTTCCCTAATGTAATTTCAAGCGCTTTTAATTTTGCGTCTTTTTCCTTGTTTGCCATTGCTTTTTGATTTTATACAAATTAGCGAAATATTACTGCAATAAAAAAATAATCATCTTGCTATTTTTCAACAGACTGATTTTTGTTTAAAATATTTGCAAATATTTGTTATTCCACAATCATTACATAATGGTTTTCTAGCCTTACACACATACCTTCCGTGTAATATTAGCCAATGATGTGCTATGTTTAATTTATTTTTTGGAAACAAGTTAAGTAATTGCAACTCGGCTTGCAAAGGATTCTTTGCGTTTTCAGTTAGTCCAATTCTTGCTGATACACGAAAAACATGCGTATCTACTGGCATTGCAGGAATATCAAAATAAACTGAACCAATTACATTTGCCGTTTTTCTACCAACTCCTGCTAATTGTTGTAAATCATCTAAATTATCTGGAATTTTCCCATTAAAATCAGCCATTAGTTGTTTTGCCATTTTGGATAGGTGTTTTGCTTTATTATTTGGATAAGAACAAGATTTTATCAAATCAAAAATAGCATCTATTGATGCTTCTGCCATCACTTGTGCATTTGGCATTTCTTGAAACAATTTTTGAGTAATGATGTTTACTCTTTTGTCAGTGCATTGTGCAGAAAGAATGACCGCAACAGTTAACTCAAATGCATTTGAATAATGTAATTCGGTTTTTGCCTCTGGTAGATTTTTAGAAAAATATGAGATAAATCGCTTTGTTATTTCTTGTTTATTCATTTTGCTAAGCTATCAAATAAAAGAGCCGAACAAATCTGCTCGACTCTTTTTGCTAACCAAAACCACTTAGTTCAGCACTAATAAAACCTTATCTATTGATTTGGTTTTATGGCATCTAACCGATTTAGCATACGCTAAAATATTTGCAATTGTTTCTTTTTTTGGCAAGAAATTGCTTGAGGTATCTTTTGATTTTTCTCTATCAACCGATTGATTTAAAGCTAATTGGTCTAATGCTTTTAAAAGAGTAAAGTTGTTTCTCATATATGTAAAGTATGGTTATCATACTCCTTTTAACGAAAAACAACTTTTATTATTTTATGAAAGTTGCGTTTTTTTAACTCAACTGTAAATCCAACTGATTCTTATCAATAATCTTTCTCAAATTTATAAGTGCATATCGCATACGTCCTAATGCGGTATTGATGCTCACTCCCGTGCTTTCAGATATTTCTTTAAAACTAAGTTCTGCATAATAACGCATTTTTAATACTTCTTTTTGATCCTCTGGTAATTGCTCAATCAGTTTTTTTATATCAGTATGAATTTGTCCGTTTACTAAATCTTCTTCAGCATTTTTTGATTCATCATGAATTACATCAAATATGTCAAACTCATCTTTTGGGGCAATAGTGCGCATTTTATTGCTTTTTCTGAAATGATCGATAACCAAATTATGAGCGATTCGCATTACCCAAGGCAAAAATTTTCCTTCTTCATTATATTTTCCTTTTTGTAGGGAATTAATCACTTTTATAAAAGTATCTTGAAAAATATCTTCAGTAAGATCTCTATTTTTAATTTTTGACAATATAAAAGCATAAATTTTATGCTTATGCTTGTTGATTAAGACTTCAAAACTTTTATGATTTCCTTCTAGGTAAAGAGCAACTAACTCTCTGTCTGACAGCTTACTTAATAACATAATCTACTTTATTTTTGGTTAATAAATTTTATAAAGTAAATCTGTTGCTATAAAGTCGCTTTTAGTTAGTTTCTGTTTGAATTAAAGTTCAAATATAGTACATCTTTTTAAAATATACAAATCAAATTGTATAAGTTTGCAAATTCCTCAAAATCCTAATGGTAAAAAAAACGGAGAATACACATAAAAATATTGTAGTAAAGGGAGCAAAACTACATAACCTAAAGAATATCTCTTTAAGTATCCCAAAAAATAACATGGTGGTAATTTCTGGTGTTTCAGGAAGTGGAAAATCTACTTTAGCCTTTGACACCCTATTTGCTGAAGGACAAAGAAGATATATTGAAAGTTTATCTTCTTATGCTCGGCAATTTTTAGGAAAATTACAAAAACCTGATGTAGATGAAATAAAAGGTATTTGCCCAGCAATTGCTATTGAGCAGAAAGTGATTTCTAAAAATCCGAGGTCAACAATTAGTACTACAACAGAAATAAATGATTACTTAAAACTCTTGTTTGCTAGAATTGGTAAAACCTACTCTCCTATTTCAGGAAAACAGGTGAAAAAAGATAGTGTGAGTGATGTATGTGATTTTATTTTAAAGCAAGAAAAAAACAGCAACTGTATCATTTTAGCCAATTATAAAAATAGAGATGGAAATAGCATTCTATCTGTATTGCAACAGCAGGGTTTTTCTAGAGTTAGAATTGAAGGAGAAGTCAAGAAAATACAAGAATTAATATCTGAAGGAGTTAAAGTAAAACAAGAGGATGTTTGGGTAGTAGTGGATAGAGTAGTTAATGAAAAAAGTGAAGATAATATAAACAGAATATCAGATTCTATTCAAACAGCATTTTATGAAGGAGATGGAAAATGTAAAATAGAAATTGAAGGAAAAGATTACGGGTTTTCCAATCGATTTGAGTTAGATGATATTCAATTTGAGAATCCATCAACTCATTTATTTTCTTTTAACAATCCTTATGGCGCTTGCAAAGAATGTGAAGGATTTGGAAGTATATTAGGAATTGATGAAAACAAGGTAGTTCCCAACAAAACAATTTCCGTCTATCAAGGAGCGATAAACTGTTGGAAAGGTGAAAAATTGGGTAGATGGAAAGATAGATTTATTCTAAAAGCAAATCAATTTGATTTTCCAATACACAGACCATATAATGAACTGAACAAGGAAGAATTAGAAGTTTTATGGGATGGTAAAGGAAAGTGTAAAGGTGTAAATCAGTTTTTTAAAAAGTTAGAAAGTGATAAGTATAAGATTCAGAACAGAGTGCTTATTGCTAGATATAGAGGAAAAACAAAATGCACAGTGTGTAGTGGTTCACGCTTAAGAGAAGATGCTGAATATGTAAAAATAAATAAAACTTCATTCTCTCAAATAACTACAATGAGCATTGAAAATGCTTTGCATTTCTTCAATAAGTTAAAACTTGATGAGTTTGACAAAAAAATTGCAAGCAGATTAATTTTAGAAATAAAAAGTAGATTATCATTTCTATCTGATGTTGGACTTTCTTACCTTACACTTGCAAGATCTTCAAATACACTTTCTGGTGGTGAATCACAAAGGATTAGTTTGGCTACTTCATTAGGAAGTAGTTTGGTAGGATCTATGTATATTTTAGATGAGCCAAGTATAGGGTTACATCCTAATGATACCCAAAAGCTAATAAAAGTATTGCATCAGTTAAGGGACATTAAAAACACTGTAATTGTTGTTGAGCATGATGAAGAGATAATGGAAAGTGCCGACCAGATTATTGACTTAGGACCAGATGCAGGAAGAAATGGAGGGGAATTGGTTTTTCAAGGAACTTTGAAGAATATAGGAAAAAGTAAAGCTAGTTTGACAGGAAAATATTTAAATAGGGAACTTGAAATTCCACTGCCATTAAAAAGAAGAGAATGGAAAGAAAAAGTAAGCATTAAAGGAATAAATCAAAACAATTTACAAAATATTGATATTGACTTTCCACTTAATTGTTTGACTTTAATTACAGGTGTGAGTGGCTCAGGAAAAACTTCATTAATAAAACAAGTGCTTTATCCTGCGATAGCAAATAAATTAGGCGTCTTTGGAAAAAAATCTGGGATTTTTCAGGAGTTAACCATTAGCACTGATCAGTTAAAATCAGTTGAATTTATTGACCAGAACCCTATAGGAAAATCCTCTCGTTCTAATCCTGTAACCTACATCAAAGCATTTGATGATATCAGAAATTTATTTGCAGGCCAAGCGCTCGCAAAAAGTAGAAATTATAAAAGCGGGTTTTTCTCTTTTAATGTTGATGGTGGAAGGTGCGAGAAGTGCCATGGCGAAGGGGAAGTGACAGTTGAAATGCAATTTATGGCGGATGTGTATTTGTTATGCGAACATTGTAAGGGGGAAAGGTACAAAGAGGAAATTCTGGAAATAAAGTTCCATGACAAGAATATTGCAGACATCTTGAATTTAACAGTAGATGAAGCAATTGCCTTTTTCAGTGAGCATGATGCTGAAAAGATTGCTTCAAAATTACTATCTCTACAAAAAGTTGGCTTGGGTTATGTTGCTTTAGGACAATCCTCTAACACCCTTAGCGGAGGTGAAGCTCAAAGGATAAAATTGGCATCCTTTTTAGGGAAAGGTGAAAATGAGGAAAAAGTACTTTTTATATTTGATGAGCCAACAACTGGCTTGCATTTTCATGATATCAACAAACTGCTTAACTCCTTTTATGCATTAATTGAAAAAGGACACTCCATTATTTGTATTGAGCACAATATGGATGTAATAAAATGTGCCGATTGGATTATTGACCTTGGTCCTGAAGGTGGCGATAAAGGAGGTAAAGTAGTTGTTGCAGGCTCTCCAGAAGATTTAGTAAAAAATAAAAAATCTCTAACGGCTAAGTATTTAAGGAAAAAGATTTAATCCTACACCAATAGTTAAATATTGATTAGAGTTTAAAAAATATTTTATCTCGGAATGCTAATTTATATTTCTAGCAAGTAGATATGAATTACATAATCTTTCATTTTTGACCATCCAAATAACTTTGCAAAATAATTGCTGCACTTACTTTATCTAGTAAATATTTGTCCCTTCTTTTCATTTTTTTTGTGCCAGCATCAAGTATAATCTGTTTAGCCATTTTAGAAGTAAAGCGTTCGTCAATCCTTTTGATTGGAATTTCAGGGTGCTTTTTAGTAAGTTTTGCTACAAATCCTGCTGTAATTTGCGTGCTATCGGTTGGGCTGCCATCTAAATTTTTAGGCTCTCCAACTATTATGCAGTTAATTTCTTCCTTTGCTAGTAATTCTTTTAGAAATGTGAAAATCTCAGAAGTGTTTACCGTACAAAGTGCGGAAGCGATTATTTGTGTAGCATCAGAAATAGCAATACCAATACGCTTTTTTCCATAATCAATACCAAGGGCTTTTGCCACTATTGCTTTACTATTTGATAAGTTATATAATCGGCCTCAACAAAATAAGTGCCAGTACTAAAGTTAGACAAATCAAATGTCCAATCTTTTCCGTTTATTATTGCTGATTGTATAAATTTTCCATTGATATCAGTAATTTGAATCTGATGCTGTTTTTCATCAGCAAATGAAATACTAAAACTTCCCATAGTAGGATTTGGATACAACTTTATGCTTGAAGTAGTTTCATGAATAGCAGAAGTATTCAGTGCAATAGGAGGAAATACAATATAATCAATAAAGGCACAATCTTGCCCGCTTGACCAATTGCCATCTTTATCGTACTCCCATTTGAATGTATTCTGCCCCACTCCTACCGGATATGTAGCCAAAGTCCAAGGTATATTGCCTGACCATTCCGCAATTTTAGCGCCATTTATTTTGAATCTCAAAAAGTCATAACCATCTTCAGATGAAACAGAATAATAAAAAGAAATATCGCCAGCAGCAAGCACATTTACATCAATATACAACTCTGATTCCTCACCATCTGGCAAGCCATCAAAAGAGCGACTACAATAAGTTCCTTGATATGGAAAAATACTATCAATACTCCAAGGAAAAATACCTTGAATCCAAGGGTAATTAGTGAAGTTTCCAACTTCATAATCTTCATCTATAACACCAATTACATCCGAAAAAGTATAGCTGTATATGTAATTCCCATCACTTATATCAAAAGGAAATTCTGCTAAAGCACCCATTGGTGTAAGCGCATCAATACTAATAGTAAACACAGTATTAGCAGATTGATTTGTATTTAAATTATTAATATTAATGGAAGAAGAAGTAACATTTACAAAAGGAGATGTGCTGGATAGATTTGCAATCAGGCTACCTATATCAGCATTTCCGGAATTTACCGCTTCTACAATTAAATCTACTGTTTCTCCAGCATCTAATTTTCCGTTTCCATTTCCTGTTGTAGCATCATCTATAGTAAAACTGATATGCCCTAATAGTGGTGCATTCAGCACAATTTGAATGTAGGATACCCAACTATTTCCACTTGCATCCGTTACATCTAACTGAAATTGTATCTGGTGTTGATCTGGAATAGTGTTGTCAACAGTAAAAGTGAATGCATTTGTTATACTAGTTGATTGGTTTGCGCCAACAATTGAAGTGTAATCCAAACTGTCTGTAACTAAAATGTATTGGTCAGTTGTACTTAATTTAGCACTTACATTATTAGCATCCACTGACCCTAAGTTTTGTAAATCAACATCCAACTGAATGATTTCTGCATAATCTACTAATCCATTATTATTTCCGAAACTATCATCTATTGTATAAGTAGGACAAATTACAAATGGCGCATTAGTAGTAATTACTGAAACTGTGCCTATATATGGCTGACAGAACTGCTTGGTAACCACAACATCAGCAGTACCCAAATTGGCAAAAGGCGGAAAGTTTAATGTAACCATGCCAGTAGGGCCTACAAATTGAGCGTCAAGCAACACTCCATTCATACTTATTGCTGCATAAGCATGCTCTTCTACAGTAATGTTTAAAGATGAAGTGCCTATTGGAACAGCCGATAAATGAGAAATATTCATGGCTTGTGGCTGACCAAAATAAGGCATCACAGAAGGGTCGCCCATCAGGTGATAAATCTCCCAATAATACTGCTCTGAACCTCCTGCTTGGGTTACAGCTAGGTTTCCTGCATGAATCATTTGTCCTTGGCTAATAAACCAATCTGCTTGCTGTTCTCCATTTTCGTGCCAAATACAATCGAAAACCCCTAAACCAGTTTGCGCATAAGTAGGATTGATAGGTGGAGGTGTGGTGCCATTACCTACTCCCCACCAATAATCTTCATCCCAATAGGTGTTATTACTACCCCCAATATAGCCTACAGCTCCTTTATTATCAGCTCTTAAAAGGGATTCTCCAAAACACTCTGGCACATCAAACTTGTTCGATTGACAACAGTTTCCAATTATTAATCCGTATTCGTTATTATTCTGCAAAGAAGGAACATCAGAAGTAGAAAAACTAGGATCGGACCAACCAGAAGAACCGCAATGGGCCGTATAATTTGCAAAACCAACTCCCCCACTTACATCAGCAATAATGGCAGCAGATGCCCCTGGCATATCGGTTGTAATTGGGCTTCCTGAACCATACAAATAAGTATAAGATATTAAACCATGATTGCTATTGTAATAATTATCCGTGGCATAATTGATATGCCCATTACCATAAGTTGGCGCCATTGCAGCATCAACTCCTGCCACCATCAATACCTCATCCAAATATGCAGGATTTGGCATGGTATATTTTTCATACTCTAATGTTTTTAGGATTTGAGGTGTTAGTTGCTCTGGAATAGTAGCTGAAAATCTGCCAAAATACATTTCAGGATAAAAATCGCCTCCACCATCAAACTCACAATAGTACATATCGGAAATATGGGAGCCTGCACTACCGTTAAATGAAGGTACTTGCGCCTGATCTCCCACAATAAGCAAATAAGTTGGTGCTGGATCGTTTGTAGTTGCATTATCGTACATATTTTTGATAAATGCTTTAATAGATGATGTTGTATTACCAACAAGCGGATCGTTTGTGTAGCCCTCAACAACTATAAATCCTTTTTTGGTTTTCCACTCTACAAATGGCTGCAAAATGCTTTGAAACATAGGGTCAGAAATAATTACATATTTTACTGGATAAGTGGTGATTACATCCTTTTCTGGAAGTGGTAAATAATTTACAAATTCCTTAAATTGATGTTCAAAATTTGGGTTGAAATATTTTTTTCTGATGGATAAATCTGCTTTCAAATCAGCATCTTTGAACACCACTTTTGCTTCAATTTTTGTGATAATCTTCAGCTCATTTGTGGCAGGATTGTAGCTAAATGGTGAGATGTTTAATCGAGCAATTTGCTGTCCTCTCATTTTTCCCAACACATCAATCTTTACTTTAGGGCTTTCATTAAACTGATTATTGTTGTAATAATCCCTATCGTAAATAAAAGGAACATTCTCTGCATCATCTGCTTTTGAAATGGATGGTTGATTAGGAAAAACAGCATGTGCAATTCCATAATCCGATAAAGAGACACTTTCTTCTTGCAATTGGGTGATTTTTACAATCGCCTGAGCGCCAAAAGGAATCCTGAGAAGCTTTTTTAATACAGGTAACTCTGCCTTTCCGTAATCTATATTAGCGGCATATCCGTTTACAATGAGTTTTTCAAAAACACCCTCTTTAGTTTTAATCTGCTTTGTGCTTAGTTCTGAAACACTATTTAGAAATGTAAATCCAGTTGCGGATTTGTTAGTAATTTCAAAGTAGTTATTTTCCTCATTCAACCTTATTTGTTGAGCAAAAATGGAAAAACAAAGACTAAATAATAGTGTAAAAAGTAGAAGATGTTTTTTCATACCTATTGTTTTGCGACAAATTTACGAAAATAAACAGCAAATGCTTTCTTTTAATTTTAACATCTTAGTTATCCAAAAACCACTACATTTTAATTTGTATTTACTGTTTTAAAGAATTACATTAATTATATCTTTGCCTTATGAATAATATGCAAGAAATAATTGAAGCAGCATGGAAAGACCGATTGCTTCTGAAAGATAGTAAAACCATTAATTGTATTAATGAAGTAATTGAAGTAATTGACAAAGGAAGATTGCGTACAGCAGAGCCAACTAAAAATGGCTGGAAAGTAAATGATTGGGTAAAAAAAGCCATTACCCTCTACTTTCTTATTCGTAAGATGGAACCCATTGAAATAGGCCCTTTGGAATTTCATGATAAAATGAAGTTAAAAAATGGTTATGCCAAACTTGGTGTTCGTGTCATACCTCATGCAGTAGCACGATATGGAGCTTACTTAGCTCCTGGTGTCATTCTAATGCCTTCCTATGTAAATATAGGAGCTTATGTGGATAGGGGAACCATGGTAGATACTTGGACAACTGTTGGATCATGCGCTCAAATAGGGAAAAATGTACACCTTTCCGGAGGGGTTGGCATTGGTGGGGTTTTAGAACCTATACAAGCATCTCCTGTTATTATTGAAGACAATGCTTTTATAGGATCACGTTCCATAGTAGTTGAAGGGGTCGTAATAGAAAAAGAAGCAGTACTTGGCGCGAATGTAGTGCTTACAGCCTCTACTAAAATCATTGATGTTAGTGGAACAAGCCCTATTGAACATAAAGGAATTGTCCCTTCTCGTTCAGTAGTTATTCCAGGAACTTATGACAAAAAGTTTGCTGCAGGAAATTATGGAGTATCATGCGCTCTTATTATTGGAAAAAGAAAAGAAAGTACAGATAAAAAGACATCATTAAATGATGCCCTTAGGGATTATAATGTAACTGTCTAATGAGAATAGGATTTGATGCAAAAAGAGCTTTCTCAAATAATACTGGTTTAGGAAACTATTCTCGTGACGCTATTAAAGTTTTATCGCATTATTTCCCTGATGACAAATATTTTCTTTATACACCTAAAAAAAATAACAACCATAAATTAGCTTTCATTAATGATAGAGAAAACATTGCTATTCAAACACCAGAATCTTTACTGAATAGGACTTTAAAAGCATATTGGAGAAGCAAAAGTGTTGTTAAAGATTTGCTGGCTAATAAAATTGACATATATCATGGATTAAGTAATGAATTGCCTATTGGAATAGAAACAACTTCCATCAAAACCGTAGTAACCATTCATGATCTGATTTTTATGCGTTACCCTAATCTTTTTAAAGCTATTGATAGAAAAATCTATCACAAAAAATTCAAGTCAGCCTGTCAGAGGGCTAATAAAATTATTGCAATAAGTAAGCAGACAAAAGAAGATATTATTGATTTCTTTTGTATTCCAGAAGAAAAAATTGAAGTTGTATATCAAGGGTGTAATAAAGTATTTCAAAGCAAGATTCATGAAGATGAAAAACAGTCTACAATCTCAAAATACGATCTTCCAAAAAATTATTTATTATATGTCGGTACTATTGAAGAACGCAAAAACTTACTCACACTCTTACAAGCACTTAAAGAACTTCCACGCCAAAAGCTAGTTGTTATTGGAAATGGAAAATCTTATAGAGTAAAGTGCCAGAGATTTATTACTAAACATAAACTATCTGATAGAGTAATATTTTTAAGTGACCTATCACTTGAAGAAATAGCGGTTATTTATCAAGTTGCAAACATCATGATCTATCCTTCAATCTTTGAAGGGTTTGGCATTCCTATTTTAGAAGCGTTATTTTCCAAAACTCCCATTATTACATCAGAACAAGGATGCTTTTCAGAAGTTGGAGGCCTAAATTCTAAGTATATTAATCCTTTATCAGTATCGGCTATGAAAGAGGCAATTATGGAAATACAAGATTCGTCTGAACTACAACATAATATGACAGAAAAAGGGTTTGAATATGCACAAAAATTTACCGATGATAAAATTGCAAAAAACTTAATGGAGGTTTACACCAATTTATAAATGGAAAAACTAACTGCTATTATCCCTACAGAGAATGAAGAGCACAATATTGTTGCTACTATAAAATCAGTTGAGTTTGCTAATGAGATAATAGTTGTAGATTCATTTAGTAAAGATAAAACAGTAGAGCTAGCCACTCCACTTGCTGATACTATTTTACAAAGAGAATATGAAAATTCTGCATCACAAAAAAACTGGGCCATACCTCAAGCAAAATATAAATGGATTCTTCTTTTAGATGCAGATGAAAGAGTCACTCCTGAATTAAAAAAAGAAGTAATTGAGATAATTAATTCTAACTCTAGAATAAGTGGTTTTTGGATTAAGAGAGAGAACTATTTTATGGGCAAAAAGGTGAGATTTAGTGGTTGGCGGAAAGATAAAGTGATTCGTTTATTCAAACGAGATGAATGTAAATATGAAAACAAACATGTTCATGCGGAAATAATCAGTGACGGGGAAATCAGTATTCTGAAAAATAAGCTAATTCATAATACATTTATAAGTAAAGAGGCTTATTTGAGAAAGTTGGAACGCTATGCAAAATGGCAAGCAAAAGATTATGACAAAAAATTAAAGCGAGTCACTCTATTTCATACCCTTATTAAACCATTTGTAAGATTCTTGAAGCACTATATCTTTCAATTAGGTATATTAGATGGATATGTTGGTTTTATAATATCACTATATCAAGCAAAATCCGTAAAATTACGCTACAAATACCTTAAAGAATATAGAGATGCAAAAAGAAATCAATAAAGCAATAGAGGTTCTAAGAAGGGGGGGGACCATTTTATACCCCACTGATACAATATGGGGAATAGGATGTGATGCTAAAAATGAAAAAGCAGTTGGTAAGATCTTTACTCTAAAAAGAAGAGATGAAAGAAAGGCGTTGATTTCATTAGTTTGCAATAAAAAGATGATTGATGAGTATACAACTGCAAATCATCTTCAAATTTCAATCTCAGCAACACCAACCACAGTTATTTACCAAAATGTAAATGGTCTTGCAACTAATTTAATAGCAGAAGACAAAACTGCTGCTTTTAGAATTAGCACCGATACTTTCTGCCGAAAATTAGTTACAGAATTTGGTGCTCCTATTGTCTCAACATCAGCTAATATTAGTGACGAAGAAATTCCTAAACAATTCTCAGAAATCACAGATGAAATAAAAAACAATGTTGATTATATCGTAAATTTGCGTAAAAAAGAAATCATGACTAGCCCATCTAAAATTATTCTAATAAATGAAGATGGTAGCATTAAGAAGATTAGATAGTGAATTACAAAAAAGATTTAAAAAAGCCTATTTTCTCAAAAATACAAACTGTGGCTGATCAGTTAAAATACCCAACTTATGTTGTGGGTGGTTGGGTACGTGATTTATTATTGCAGAGAAAACAAAAAAAACCTGATATCGATTTTGTTTGTGTTGGCAGCGGAATAAAACTTGCTGAAAAAGTAGCTGAAGAATTAGGCGATAATGCAACTTTTAAGGTTTTTAAGAATTTTGGCACTGCAATAATCAACTACAATGGAGAGAACTATGAGTTTGTTGGGGCAAGAAAAGAATCTTATAGGCAAAATAGCAGAAAACCAATAGTTGAAGATGGCACGCTTGAAGATGATCAAAACAGAAGAGATTTTACTGTTAATGCCATGTTAATACAACTTAATAAAGCAGATTACGGTAAATTATTTGATCCATTTAATGGAAAAAAGGATTTGGAAAACAAAATCATCCGAACACCTTTAAATCCAACTATTACTTATTCTGATGATCCACTTAGAATGATGCGTGCAATACGATTTGCTAATGAATTGAAGTTTGAAATTGAAACGGAATCCTATAAATCAATTAAACAAAATGCAGAAAGATTGAAAATTGTTTCTACTGAAAGAATTACAGATGAATTTAATAAGATAATGCTATGCGAAAAACCATCTTTTGGTATAAATCTGCTATTTGAAACAGGGCTATTAGCTCAATTCTTTCCTGAACTCTGCAAACTTC
Source organism: Bacteroidota bacterium (assembly GCA_036337275.1). GTDB lineage: Bacteria > Bacteroidota > Bacteroidia > Flavobacteriales > BACL11 > DUAL01. The sequence continues at coordinate 20,239 of JAYZEM010000009.1, forward strand.
AAGGAGTAGAAATTAAAAATGGAAGAGTGCATAAAGATAATTTTTATCACACTCTAGAAGTGCTGGACAATATTGCGAAAAAAACTGATGATTTATGGCTTAGATGGTCCGCTCTTTTGCACGATATTGCAAAACCAAAAACGAAAAAATATTTTGAAAAACAAGGTTGGACTTTTCATGGACATGAATTTTTTGGCTCAAAAATGGTGCTCAAAATTTTTAAGAAGTTAAAACTACCTTTAAATGAAAAGATGAAATATGTACAGAAGTTGGTTTTACTACATTTACGTCCGATTGTACTAGCACAAGATATTGTAACGGATTCGGCAATTAGACGTCTACTTTTTGATGCTGGAGATGATATTGATGATTTGATGATGCTTTGTGATGCTGACATTACAAGTAAAAATCCAAATAAAGTTGCACGATATTTAAAAAACTTTCAATTGGTTAGAAAGAAATTAAAAGAAATTGAAGAAAAAGATCATATTCGAAATTTTCAACCTCCATTAGATGGTAAGGAAATAATGGATTTTTTTGGCATAGATGCTGGACGAAAAATTGGGATTATTAAAAATGCGATCAAAGAAGCTATTCTAGATGGAGAGATTGCAAATAATAAAAAAGAAGCTTGGCAATTTATGATTGAAAAAGGGAAAGAAATTAAACTTGTTGCAAAAACAAAAAAGAAATAAGGTATTGACAGAGAAAGCAAATAAGCAAAAACGCTTAATTGTAATTTCTGGAGCAACTGCAATTGGAAAAACTGCATTGAGTATAAGGCTTGCGCAACATCTTAATACAGCAATAATTTCTGCAGATTCTAGGCAATTCTATAAAGAGTTAAAAATTGGAGCAGCCCCTCCTTCAAAAGAGGAATTAGAAAAAGTCAAACACCATTTTATTCAACATTTATCGGTTAAGGAAGATTATAATGTAGGTTGCTTTGAGCAAGATGCAATTGAAAAGATGGAGATGTTATTTATACAAAGCAAAGATGTAATAATGGTTGGTGGCTCAGGACTTTATATTGACGCAGTTTGCAATGGTTTAGATGAATTTCCAGAAGTAAATAAGAATACTAGAAACGAACTAATTGCTAGGTATAGGAATGAAGGTATTACAATCTTGCAAGATGATTTAAGACAAAAAGATCCTCTTTATTATGATATGGCTGACATTAATAACCCCCAAAGATTAATACGTGCACTATCAGTTATTAAAGAAAGTGGAAAACCATTCTCATCCTTCAGAAAAAGAGAAAAAATAGTACGGGATTTTGAGATACAGCACTATTCTTTAGAGATGGAAAGAGAAAGGCTATACAAAAGAATTAATCTTAGGGTAGATAAGATGATGCAAGCAGGTTTACTAAAAGAAGTGGAGAGTTTAATTCCTTACAAAAGAAAGAATGCGCTACAAACAGTCGGCTATAAAGAATTATTTGAATATTTTGATGGAAATAGCAGTCTTGATGAGGCAATAGAAAAAATTAAAAGAAATAGCAGAAGGTTTGCTAAAAGACAAATATCTTGGTTAAAGAGGGATGAGTCTATTATTAAGCTAAAAGCAGAGACTGCTTTTGAAAAAATTAACGAATTATTGTAATCGTTCCTCTAATTGGATCTATACTCCCCTTTAAGGTAATTACATAAAAATAGGCGCCATCAGGAACTGCATTGCCTTTTTTGTTTGTGCCGTTCCAAGGCGTGTTATAACCGACAGATTCATACATCTTTTTGCCAAATCTTCCATAAATTGTTATTGTAGACTCATCATATAAAAAAGAATCTTCCAATTCCCAAACATCATTTACATTATCTCCATTTGGAGAAAATACATTTGGAATACAATCTGTACCTATTGCAGAAATTTGAATTGAAGTATCAATCTGACAACCATTTTTATCATACATGCTTACGTAATAAGTGCCTGGATTTAAATTGTCATCTAACCTGTCTAAGGTGTCACCTGTAGACCATAAAAATCTATAATTTGGAGTTCCACCACTAGGATTAACAATGATGGTACCATCAAAATCGTCCTCACAATCTACTATACTCACATCTGGATGAAGTATTACTGAAAGCGGATCTATTGTAAAACTCTCAGAAAACTCACAAGCAAAAGTACTTCCATCTGTTACAGTTACGGAATGTAGTCCCTCACAAAGACTATCAGCAGTAGGAGTAGTTTGTCCGTCATTCCACAAATACAAAAATGGCCCTATTCCCCAACTCGTGTCAATTACAGTAGATATAGCGGCATCTACTAGCTGATTTACATTATAAAGTACATCAATTGAGAATGTGTCCTCACAATTTTCACTGTCGATAACAGTAATAGGATAATTCCCTTCACATAATCCTTGAATAGAATCTCCTGTGATTGAAATAGAAGTCCAATTAACAGAAAAAGGTGGGTAAGCACCATTTACAGTAACAGCAGACCAAAGCGATAAGTAATCGTAAAATCCATTTGCTGATACCGTATTGGTCATTTGGTTAAGCGTATAAGTTGCAGTTGTTTTTAGCCCACAATTATCTGTGATTAAAACCGTATAATTTCCATAAGCAACTCCTGAAAGATCCTCAGTTATTGCTCCATTATTCCAATCATAAGTGAGAGGTGTAAAGCCACCGCTTACGGTTATATCAATTACTCCATCAGTATCGGAACAAGAAGGTTGTATTAAATTGACATTATCAATATTTAAGTTAGAAATATAAGGTGCTAGTTCAACTGCTAATGAATCTTTTATCCCACAAGAGTCTACAACAATAACCCAGTAAGTTCCATCTACAAGACTATCGATAGAGGTGCTATTTTCTCCTGTACTCCATAGAATTTCATATGGAAGCGTACCTCCATTTATCACGATATCAATAATTCCATCATTTCCTAAACAAGATGGGTTTGTAGCATTCGTATCTACAGTTAATGGATTAGGGCTTGCTATAAAAACAGTAGCCGAATCTTCACAACCAACATCATCACTTACTAAAATTTGATGCGTACCACCACCTAAAATAGTTTGATTAGTTGTATCGCCATTACCCCACAAGATATTGTAATCACCACTTGAAGTTGTACCTCCTGAAATGTTTGCTGTAATAGCAGTTAGTTCCCCAAAACAAGAAAGAGAAGATGTGTAATTAGCGAATGAAATAATTAAGGAATCTGTACTTTGAAGCAAAACAGAATCTACTCTCTCACACCCGATTAAATCAGTAACAAAGAGACTATACCAACCAACTTGCAGATTTAAAAGGCTATCTAATGTACTTCCATTACTCCATAAAAGAGAGTAAGGTAAAACCCCGCCTACAACATTTGCTAGAATAGAACCATTAGCATGATTAAGACAGGTTGGGTTTTTACTATTAAAGCTTGTATTAATCAAAGGGTTCTCAGTGATGATATAAGCACTATTTGGATACAAACAACCTAAAGAGTCATTTATCAACACAGGATAAGTTCCTGCATTTAACGCCAAAGGGTTAATTCCTAACCCCCAATCTGTTGTAATTGTACCGGTCCCTCCACTTGTTTGTAAATAAATTTGACCTGTAGTATCCCCATTACATTTAACATGAATTATAGAGTCAGAAACTGTAATTGCATGAGGTGTAATTACATCAATACCGTTAGTGGAATCCAAACAACCATTTAAATCTGTAACAAATACCCTATTATATCCCCCAGCAACATATATTGAGTCTGAGGAGGAGCCATCTGTCCATTGAAACGTGTAAGGGCCAACACCTCCAGAAATAGAGTCTAAATATATCCAAGTACTATCGTATGAGCAAATAGGATAAGTATTTAAATATATTTGAGCAACAATAGAATCTGGTTGAGATATAAAGATTGTTGAATCAGTAGCACAACCAAAACTATCTACTACAATAATTATTAATGAATCTACACTTGCATTGATATTACTAATATAAACAGTATCTAAATAAGAAGTGTCAGGAGATGTAGCGCTAAAACCAAGACTTTGCCCAGTTAAATTACTATAAGCTATCGTGTCAGTATTTCTGATAAAATAATAAGCATATTGTTTTCCATTTGTATATTTTCTTCCGCCTTTTACCATGACCTCTATTTGTGTAGTATTACCATTACAAAGTATACTGTCAAATGCTATAGAATGAAAAAGAAGTTGTGGTGGATTGTTAAAGTTGGTAATGATGGAATCTAAGCAGCCTATAGAGTCTGTTACTACAACTTTGTATAATCCTGCTGATAAGTTGGTTTGGATCGTATCATCAATACCAGTTGAGAAAAGTATATCATCTTTATACCAGCTATAAAAATAAGAAGGGGATCCTGAAAACCCATATCTAATTAATTCTCCTGAAGAATCACCAAAACACTCAATATTCTTTTGTCCTTCAACAATACCTAAAGGGCATCCTAAGAATCTATTTGCAGAATCACATAATACACCATTATTATCAAATACTTTTACATAAAATGGGCCACAAGTATCCGAAATTAAAGAGTCATTAGTAGATACTAAAGTATTAGAAGCATTATACCAATTGTAAGAAAAAGGATTATTGGTAGCAATTATTATGGCTTTCATTCCAAGGGCTGCATGTGGCTGACATACATAATAATGTATTCCAATACTATTTATCGCAATCATTCCTCCTCCAAAATTAGTAGAGAATCCACCATTAGAAGTTGTTCCATTTGACAGCCATGTTGATTGACTTACTTCTACAACATTGTGAGTTGCTCCAATTTGAAAATTCACACTATCTCCTACATTTACATAAAGCGTATCAATGCTAAAACTAAGGCCTTGATTTTGAATTTTGGGTAAACTGTATGCGGGAGCAATAACACCTAATGAATCATAGCAACTTATTTTTGTTATAGTGAAAGTGTCTCTAACACATTGGGCATGCATCTGAAGATTCAAAATTGTAAATAGCAATAAAAATGCAACTCTTTTCATCTGAATTTTAAAAAATAGGAATTGCAAATATATCTTTTTTAGATTAAATCAAAATCGAAAGTAGTTCCGTCTTTTGCAAGAATTGTATTTTCAAATACAGATTTTGTTTCAGCTAATAACCCATCCAAATCATTATACCTAGACGAGAAATGCCCAATAAGCAATTGCTTTACATTAGCTTGTTTTGCCAAAGTTGCTGCATGAATAGTAGTAGAATGCCCTGTTTGTATAGCTTTCTCTTCTAAATCTTGCATAAAAGTTGCTTCATGATAAAGTATGGTAACATCTTTGATTTTTTCAGCATTTTCTGCTACATAAGTGGTATCTGAACAAAAAGCATAGGAATGTGGTTTTTTGGCAACAATTGTTAATTCATCATTTGAAATCATATTACCATCTTTTAATTTGTAATCTGCCCCTTTCTTAATATTAGCGATCTGTTCAATAGGAATGTCATAGATCTCAATCTTTTCTTTTATAATATTCTTGCTAGCCTTTTTTTCTCTAAACAAAAATCCACTTGAATCAATACTATGCTTTAAAATGAGATTACTAACGATAATACTCTCATCCTCAAACAATACTTTCTCCTTATCAGTAGGAATAGGGTGAAAAAAGAGTGCAAACCTTAGTTCCGTATTTGAGGCTTGAAATTGTAAGTCAATAATTTCTTTTAAGGGTTGATGTGCATAGAGATTTAATTCTTTTGTTCTTCCTAAAAGATGCATGGTATTTATTAAGCCTATTAAACCAAAATAATGATCCCCATGCAAATGGGAAATGAATATGTGATTGATTTTATGGGCTTTTATATTATTTTTCAGCAATTGTATTTGTGTCCCTTCTCCGCAATCAATTAAAAAAAACCGCTCATCTGCATTTAGTAGCTGAGCGGTAGGATTTTTCTTTATAGTAGGAATTGCTGAATTACTACCTAAAATCGTTAGATTAAATGACATTATCTTTCAGCAATAATCATGCGTTTTGAAAGACTTGCTTCTCCATTATCGATATTGTACATATAAATTCCTGATGATAAATCATGAGTAAATTGATAAGCATTTTCCCCTCTGTTAGCTGAAATTTGATCAGTAAAAACTTTTCTACCAAACATATCGATTACGGTAAATTCTACATTTGTAGATCTTGGAGTATTAAATTTGATATTGGTGTAATTATCAAAAGGATTCGGTGCATTTTGCAAGAGCACAAAATCATCCTGACTATATATATCAAATACCTCTGTCCCAGAATTAATTTCTAATTTATATCCTAAAATTTGCTCCGTCACACTAGTGTCTATAGGAATTTGAACAATTATTGTAACTGTTCCATGAGTATAAACCTTAACATCCATTACAATTGGATAAATACCAACTGGATCACTTGTATTACCTGACAACGCAGCACACGTTAAAGTATTTCCAGGAATTACACAGCTAGGTATTAAACAACTATGAGTAATTCCACTAGGTAAGCCTGAAATTGAAAGGAGTTCCATGCTATCTACAGGCCAATGTCCAACATACTGACCGAGCACCGTAGTTAGTGATGTGTCATACCCAGCTGCTTCAATAACAGTTGTAGGGGTCTTAATGGTTATAGTCGTTGAATAATTGACACCTTGATATACAACAGGAAGGTTGTCAATTGTATCAGGCCAAATACTATATAATGAATCTTGATATGGTAACGGTGTGCATTGAGCCTGAGCTAAAACATAGCTAAATGCTAGTATTAAAATAAGTACAAATTTCTTCATAATTTGTTATTTTTAGTTAGTATTAAGAATCAAGTTGTCTTTCTATTTCCTCCATTTCTATGAAATCCTGGGCTTCTTGCAAAGTTGGTGCAATATTAAGCGTTTCATCAAATGAATATTTACTTATCACTACAAATGTACCTTTATTCTTAGAAACCGCATTGCTAAATTTAGATAAATTATTTTTAATTGTATTCAAAGTGTCAATTTCAACATCAGTAAAATCAGCAATAAAATTAGATATTGTATCTGTAATGGTAATATTATCAAAGGAGTTATTTCCGTTTAAAGTAAAAACCAAAGTATGTCCATTAATAATTTTATTTTGCATGCTTTTTAATTTTTCCAGCTAAAAGATAAAGAACTGCCATTCGAATTGCAACACCATTTTCTACTTGATCTAAGATAATTGCTTGACCTGAATCTGCTACATCAGAAGTTAATTCTACACCTCTATTTATTGGGCCGGGATGCATTATTGTAATTTCTTTATCCAGATTCATTAAAATATCTTTACTAATTCCAAATACCATTGCATACTCTCTTAGTGATGGGAAGTACTTTACGTCTTGTCTTTCTAATTGAATGCGGAGTACATTGGCTACGTCACACCAATTAAGTGCATCTTTTAATTTACTAATATGTTTTACACCTAATTCATTTATAAATTTAGGAATTAAAGTAGAAGGTCCGCAAACCCGAACTTCAGCACCAAGTTTTTGCAAACAATAAATGTTTGAAAGCGCAACTCTTGAATGCAATATATCGCCAATAATTACAATCTTCTTTCTCTTAACTTCCCCATATTTTTCTCTTATAGAATAGGCATCCAAAAGCGCTTGAGTAGGATGCTCATGTGTCCCATCTCCTGCATTGATAATTTTAGCCTCAATATTTCTGGAAAGAAAAACAGATGCCCCAGGATTTGGATGACGCATCACAACCATATCCACTTTCATTGCTAGGATATTATTTACAGTATCAATTAAAGTTTCTCCTTTTTTAACAGAAGATGCCCCAGACGAAAAGTTAATAACATCTGCTGAAAGTCGTTTTTCGGCAAGTTCGAAAGAAAGTTTTGTTCTAGTTGAATTCTCAAAGAATAAATTAGCAACAGTTATATCTCTTAATGAAGGAACTTTCTTTATTGGTTGATTAATTATTCGTTTAAAATTATCTGCAGTTTTGAAAATCAAGGAAATATCCTCTTCCGATAAGTATTTAATTCCTAATAAATGATCTACTGATAATGTTTTCATTGCTCTGTATTTATCAAAATAACTTGATCTTTTCCATTAATTTCCTCCCATTCAACAATCACTTTTTCTGATGCAATCGCATCAACTTTCTGTCCAACATAGTTTGGTTGAATCGGTAAATGTCTACTGAATCTTCTATCAATAAACACTGTTAGCTCTACAGAATTTGGCCTTCCAAAAGCTAAAAGGGCATCGAGAGCTGAACGAACCGATCTCCCGGTGTAAAGCACGTCATCAATTAATATTACATGCTTACCTTCAATTGAGAAATTAATATCTATGGCTTGTGGCTCAATAGGATCTTCTCTTCTTCTAAAATCATCTCTGTAGAAAGTAATATCTAAATTTCCTGCTTGAATGTTTGTATTTGGTAATAAGGATAAAAGTTTTTTATGGATTCTATTACACAGATGTGTTCCTCTGGGCTGAATACCAATCAACACTGCATCAGTAAAATCTCCATGATATTCAATAAGTTGATGTGATAATCTTTCAACAATAATGTTGAATTTATCTTTATTGATTATTATCTTTCTTTCTTTCATTTATTACTGCAAATATAATATTAAAAAAAAGCCCCAAAATTTTGGGGCTTTAAATTATTTATTCATCACTCTTTTTTGTTTTTTCTTTTGTTTCAATATCATCCTTCAATTCTGATAAAACATCTAAATCTGCAAGAGTAGATTTCTGTTGCGATTCTTGAATTTTCCCTACTTCCTTGTTAGTTGATTTAACAGCTTTCTTTTTAGCTTTTTCCTCTTCTTCTTTAAATGTTAAAGAATGAGAAACCAAAATTCTCTTGTTTTCTTTTGAGAATTCTAATACTTTAAAGTCAAGTTCCTCACCTACACCTGCATTACTTCCATTTTCTTTCTCTAAGTGACGCTTAGGAACAAATGCTTCAACATCATGATCTAAAGCTACCAATGCACCTTTATCAAACATCTCTGTAACTTTTCCTTTATATACATTTCCTTCAAGAAATAACGTCTCATAAGTATCCCAAGGATTGTCCTCTAATTGCTTATGGCCTAAACTGATTCTTCTATTCTCAATATCAATTTCTAAAACAACTACATCAAGCATTTCACCAACAGAAGTGAATTCTGCTGGATGCTTAATTTTTTTAGTCCAAGACAAATCAGAAATATGAACTAATCCATCAATTCCTTCATCTAATTCTACAAATATTCCAAAGTTAGTGAAGTTGATTACTTTCACTTTATGCTTAGAATCTACAGGGAACTTTTTGGTAATTACTGACCAAGGGTCTTCTTGCATTTGCTTAATACCTAATGACATCTTCCTCTCCTCCTTATCTAATGTAAGTATTTGTGTATCAACTTCATCTCCAACCTTAAAGAAGTCATTTGCACTTCTAAGATGGGTAGACCATGACATTTCCGAAACATGCAATAAAGCTTCAATTCCAGGTTGGATTTCTACAAAAACGCCATAATCAGCTACCACTACTACTTTCCCTTTAACTTTATCACCAACCTTTAAATTTTCATCTAAAGAATCCCAAGGATGTTTGCTTAATTGTTTTAGTCCTAGTTGAATGCGTTTTTTACCTTCATCAAAATCTAAGATTACAACATTTATTTTTTCATCAAGTGTGACAATCTCATCAGGATGAGAAATTCTTCCCCAAGATAAATCAGTGATATGAATTAATCCATCTACACCTCCCAAATCAATAAAAACACCATAAGAAGTTGTATTTTTTACAATTCCTTCTAATACTTGTCCTTTTTCAAGTTTGGACATGATTTCCTTCTTCTGCTCTTCAATGTCAGCTTCAATTAGTGCTTTGTGAGATACAACTACGTTTCTAAATGCTTCATTCACTTTTAATACCTTGAATTCCATCTTCTTTCCTACATACTCATCATAATCTCTGATTGGTTTTACATCAATTTGTGATCCTGGCAAGAAAGCTTCAATACCGAATATTTCAACAATCATCCCTCCTTTTGTTCTGCTTTTTATTATCCCTTCAACAATTTCACCTGAATCTTGAGCAACATTAACTTTTTCCCAAGCTCTGAGGACTCTTGCTCTTCTGTGAGATAAAATTAACTGTCCATTCTTATCTTCTTGTTTTTCAACTAAAACTTCAACTGTATCTCCTGCTTTTAAATCAGGATTGTATCTGAACTCATTTCTACCAATTACACCATCCGATTTGAAGTTGATATCTACAATCACTTCTCTATCCGTTACACGCACAACAGTGCCGTCCAAAACTTTTTTATCCTCTACTGCGCTTAGAGTTGGAAGATATTCTTGCTCTAATGCATCTCTCTCCTTCTCACTATAATCAGTAGAATCTAATTTACCCCAATCAAACTCTTCTTCATCTTCTGTATTTTCCTTTTTAGGTTTTTTCTTTTCCTCTTTTACTTCATCTACTTCTTGAGAAATTTCTTCTTCATCTTGTGGGGTTGCTTCTGATTCCTTAGTTTCTTCTTTTGAATCTTCAGCTACAGGAGTAGTTTCTTCCTGTAATTCTGTATTTTCAACTACATCTTCTGTAGTCTTTTGCGTCTTAGCTTCTGACATTTTACACCTTTTTTTGTATCTCTCAATCTGATAAGGGAAGATGTGTCGGATTGAAGAGAGTTGTTATTTTATTTTTTTTGCCTTTTTACCCCCTACTAGCACACTTAAAAAGGCGTGCAAAGATACAGCTTTTACTACAAGAAGCAAATTATTCTTACAGGAAGATTAATTGAGGTTGATTTGACGGATGTTTTTAGCTACATTTTCCATCAACCATCTAGGAGTTGAAGTTGCTCCACAAATCCCAACTTGTGAATTTTTATTAAACCATTCTACTTTTATTTCATTTTCCTGAGAAACAAAATAAGAATTTGGATTTTCTTTAAGACAAGATTGAAAAAGCATTTTGCCATTTGAACTCTTTCTCCCGCTTACAAAAACAATCACATCATTGTCTTTTGCAAATTCTTTTAATTGCGGCTCTCTTCCGGAAACCTGTCTACAAAGCGTGTCATTTACAATAAATTTCACTAACTCAGTATTCCCTACAAGTTCTTTTCTTTTCTTTATCTCATCTTGCAAATCAGTAAATGCCTTTGGGCTTTTTGTGGTTTGAGAGTACATATAAATTGGTGCATTGAAATCTACTTTATCCAAATCTTTAGTAGATGCAACTATAATAGCCTTGCCATCTGTTTGGCCTAACAACCCCTGCACCTCAGCATGCCCTTCTTTTCCGAAAATAATAATCTGCCCATTTATTTTAGTAATTTCCTCATAACCCTCTTTAATGTTGTGCTGTAGTTTTAAGACTACTGGGCAAGATGCATCTAACAATTGAATGTTATTATTGATAGCTGTTTTATAGGTTTCCGGTGGCTCTCCATGGGCACGAATCAGCACCTTACAATCCTTTAAGTTAGCTAACTGCTCATGGTCTATAATCTCCAAACCAAGATTATTTAACCTATCTACTTCCATATTATTATGTACAATATCTCCTAAGCAATACAATTTTCCACTTTTTGCAAGTTCATCTTCAGCCATCTCTATGGCGTAAACTACTCCAAAACAAAATCCTGAATATTTATCAATAGTAACTTTCATTAATTGCTTGTTAATTTCTTTTTTACAATTTCGAAAATGAGTAGGTTTTGTTCTTGCTCAGTTTGTTCTGAATTATCAATAATAATGGCATCTGCTGCAATTTTTAAAGGATTAATAGTTCTTTTACTATCCTGTTCATCTCTCTGCTTTAAGTTTTCTAAAACCTGCTGAAAACTAATCTCAGAATTTTCCATTTCATCAAACCTTCTTTGTGCTCTTATTTCAGCTTTTGCAGTGATGAAGAATTTCAATTCAGCATCAGGAAAAACTTTTGTTCCTATATCCCTTCCGTCCATTACCACTTCTTTACTCTCACCTATTTTCCTTTGCAAAACTACCAATTTATCTCTTACTTGTTTTATTTGACTGACAATACTTACAAAAGAAGAGACCTCGTGTTCTCTTATTACAGACTCTACATTCTTCCCGTTTAAAATTGTTTCTGATTCTCCATTTGCTGCATTAAACTGAAAAGATACACTGATCTTATTTAAATGTATTAATAATTTTTGCTGGTTTACTTTTTTGTTTTGAATAATTACATCATTTTCAAGACAATAAAGTGTTATTGCCCTATACATAGCGCCAGTATCAATATATCGCATGCCAAATCTTTTAGCGATAGCTTTAGCGATTGTACTTTTTCCACAAGAGGAATATCCATCAATTGCGATATTAATTTTATTGGTCATTACAATCCGAAAGAAGATAAATTGGTGGAAAAACTAAAATTATTTGAAGCGCCAGTTAAATGGTAAGTTGTACGGCTATAATTGAATTGGACTTTGGAAATTCGAAATCCTAAACCCCAAGAGAATCCTACCATTAATGGGCGTGTGCTCAACTGCATATCTTGTCTTCTTTGAAAGTTAAATCCACCTCTGATAAAGAGATTCTTTCTCCCAGGATTAAGTTCGCCCCCAAGCATAAAATGCCTAAGTACTTTCTTTCCAAATGAGTCTTCATTTGCAACTTTATCTCCACTAATAGGGTCGGTTGTTGTAGGCTCCAAATAATTATTACTAATATCAAACTTGTTTAAGTGATGTATAACAATGGAAAAACGAAAAGGTAAATGAGCTAATTGCTTAGATACACCTATTTGCATTTGAAAAGGAAGATTCTCTTTTTCATCAGTATACGATTTGAGTTGTCTTCCAAAATCTTTTACTAGTAATGAAACACAAATATTTCGGTCAATATTATAATATGAAAGACCCAGGTTACTACTTACACCAAAAGATGAATATTTTTCTAACTTTGAGTTGATAAAATTAAGATTAGCTCCTAGAGTAAATTGCTCGTTTAATTGTTTACTAATCCCAGTAGTTAACACTTGTTCATTTGCAGAAAATTCACCCAATTCTAATCCTGTTTCATCCGTTAGGATAAATTGCCCATAACTAAGGGATTTCACACCAAAAAACAACATGCCTAACTTTTCTATTTCAGTTACATAATTTACTGCAACAGCACTGATATCAGCAAAGTAATCAATAAAAGAAAAAGAAATTTGCTTATTCATCTTTCCATTTAACAAAGCAGGATTAACAGCCGCAATATCCACATCATTATCGAGTATAGAGATGAGTTCTCCGCCCATTGCTGCTGCACGCACAGAAGGGTTAAAATCTAAAACAGCAAAAGTGTGCTCCCCCCCTATTTGAGCAAATAAATTAGTATAAAAAATAAGAAGTATTGAAAAAGTGAATAATCGTTTCAATTGCTAGAACTTATGATTTTTGTTGCTTTTTAAACGGCTTTGCAGTTGGCTTATTATAGACAAAGACATCATCCTTATCAATTGCAACAAAATAATCAGCCTCAGTTTTAACTATAGGTGCTGTTGTCTGCTCAACTGCTGCTACCTCTACCCTTACACCTTCTCCTTTTAGATGGCGAATCAATTCAATATAATCAGAGTCGCCAGAAAGAATAATAATAGTGTCTACTTTTTGAGCAAGTTGTGTGGCTTTAATTGTAAGGGGAATATCAGCAGATTTGTGACAAGGCACAACAGAGCCATGATAATGTTCGTGCAAACGATCTGCTAATTTAGAAGAAATGCTTTTTCCTTCTCTAAAATAGATGAGGCGATTAAGCCCTCTATTGTCCAACAGTTTTGGAATAAGCACATCAAAATTAATCATAGCCATGTTATCATTCATAAGTGAATGCAAACTCATTTCAATGTTATTACCATCTATTAGAATGGCGACAGATTGGTTAATTATTACTGTTTCTGGATTTGTCATTTTTTACAAAGATAGAAAATTAATTAAGCGCAATATCTGTCACTTCTTTCATATTGCCCACATAATGGAATTTTAGTCCTTTCAAATAAGATTCTTTTATTTCTCCTATGTCTTTTTTATTTTCCTTTGCAAGAACAATCTCTTTTATTCCTGAGCGTTTGGCAGCTAATATTTTCTCCTTTATTCCGCCAACTGGGAGAACTTTTCCTCTGAGCGTTATCTCGCCAGTCATTGCTAATTTACTGTTTACTTTTTTGCCAGTAAAAATTGATGCTAAAGCAGAAAACATAGTGATTCCTGCAGAAGGCCCATCTTTTGGAGTAGCCCCCTCTGGAACATGTATATGCACATTCCACTTGGCAAAAATATCAGCATCAAGATTATACTTGTCAGCATTTGCTTTCAAATACTCTAAAGCAATTGTTGCGGATTCTTTCATCACATTTCCTAAATTTCCAGTAATGGTTAAGTTCCCTTTTCCTTTGCTTAAACTCGATTCAATAAAAAGAATATCACCTCCAACTCTTGTCCAGGCCAATCCTGTTGCAACTCCTGCAACATTATTACTCAACAATCGGTCTCTATCAAATTTAATTGGACCTAAAATTGTTTCTAAATCTGACATGCTTACTTTCGTTTCGTATTTTTCTTGCATAGCAATACATTTTGCTGCATAACGAATCACTTTACTGATTGTTTTTTCCAATCCTCTAACTCCAGATTCTCTTGTATAACCATCTACCATTTTCTCTAAAACTTTATCACTTAATTGCATATCCTTCTTAGTTAATCCGTGTTCATCTAGTTGTTTTGGAAGAAGGTGTTTTTTGGCAATTGCTACTTTTTCCTCAACAGTATAACCACTCATCTCAATGATTTCCATTCTATCAAGTAAAGCTGGTTGAATGGTGTTTAAAGAATTGGCAGTTGCTATAAAAAGCACTTTGGATAAATCATAACCTAATTCTAAATAATTATCATGAAAACTCTCATTTTGTTCAGGGTCGAGCACCTCTAAAAGAGCAGAAGAAGGATCACCATGCATATCCCTTGTAACTTTGTCAATCTCATCAAGCACAAAAACAGGATTAGAAGTTGCAGCTTTTTTAATGGATTTAATAATTCTTCCAGGCATTGCTCCAATATATGTTTTTCTATGCCCTCTAATTTCTGCTTCATCTCTCAAGCCGCCAAGTGCAACCCTGACATATTTTCTGCCTAATGCCTCTGCTACCGATTTCCCTAATGATGTTTTTCCTACTCCAGGAGGGCCACTCAGGCAAAGTATTGGAGACTTCATATCTCCTTTTAGCTTCAATACAGCCAAAAACTCAATAATTCTTTCTTTTACTTTTTCTAACCCAAAATGATCTCGATCTAATATTTTCCTTGCCTTTTTAAGATCAAACTTGTCTTTTGAAAATTCATCCCAAGGCAAATCTAATAGTAATTCCAAATAACTTCTGTGTACAGCATAATCGGCCATTCCAGGATTCATTCTTTGTAGTTTCTTTAAATCTTTATCAAAAGATGTTGCCACCTCTTTGCTCCATTTTTTTGCATTTGCTCTTGTGCGTAATTCTTCTACTTCTTGTCCGGAACCAGCTCCACCCAATTCTTCCTGAATTGCTTTCATCTGTTGATGTAAAAAATACTCTCTTTGCTGCTTGTCTAAATCTGTTCTTACTTTAGATTGAATCTCATTTTTCATTTCTAGCATTTGCAATTCTTTAGTTAAAAACCCAAGTGCATTACTAGCTCTTACTTTTAAATCTACTTCCTCTAAAAGTCTTTGTTTTTCACTTAAACTGATATTCATGTTTGAAGCAACAAAATTGATAACAAATGAAGGGCTTTCGATATTTTTAATTGCCATAGTCGCTTCAGATGGAATATTTGGAGATTCTTCAATGATTTGCAGTGCTAAATCTTTTACTGAATCTACTAATGCACCAAATTCTTTATCATTTTTTTCAGGTCTTTTTTCATCTAACCGATTTACATTTGCCTTAAAGTAGGGTTCAAATTGCACATACTCTTCAACCTCAAATCTTTTTCTTCCTTGAATAATAGCTGTAATATTTCCGTCAGGCATTCTAAGCATCTTCAGCACATGAGCAACCGTACCTATATTATTCAAGTCCTTCTCTTTTGGCGTTTCAATATTCGGGTCTTTTTGCGCTAAAACTCCAATAGTTCTATTTCCTTTATAGGTATCTTTTATAAGTTTGATGGATCTATCTCTACCAATTGTAATAGGAATAATTACTCCTGGAAACAAAACTGTATTTCTAAGTGGTAGAATTGGAAGTATTTTAGGTGTTTTCTCTTTCTCTATTTTATCCTCATCCTCCTGGCTTAATAATGGAAAAAAATCTGATTCTTCTTCAATAAGTTCAGATAAGGAAAGTGTATTAAATCTTAACTCGTCTTTATTCATAATATTTGTTTTGACAATATGTCAGTATATTGTTTTGTTTTCTCTAATAATATACTAATGCAAAGAGTGTGCCAAAGAAGAATTTGGTAGTTATTTTTCGTTTCTGTAGGATTTTGTCAGTTCAAATACATGGGATAAGATCTTTTTCTCTACCTCATTAAATGATTGATTTCTCCTTTGCATTACTTTATCAGCAACTTCAAAGGCTTTATCTGTTTTGTATGTTGAAAAACCTGCTGATCCACCCCAACTGAAGGAAGGAATAAAGTTTCTTGGAAATCCAGCTCCAAAAATATTCGCGCTCACTCCTACTACTGTACCGGTATTAAACATAGAGTTAATGCCACATTTACTATGATCTCCCATAATTAGTCCGCAAAACTGCAAACCAGTTTTATGAAATTTTTCGCTTACATAATCCCACAATTTGACTTCAGCATAATCATTTTTCAAATTAGAATTGTTGCTTCCAGATCCAATATTACACCACTCTCCTATCAACGAATTACCTAAAAATCCATCATGCGCTTTATTAGAATAGCCTTGAAAAACAACATTATTGACCTCTCCACCTACTTTGCAAAATGGACCTAAAGTGGTATTACTATAAATTTTTGATCCCAATTTAAGCAAGGCGCCCTCTCCCATGGCAAATGGCCCTCTAACTATACAACATTCCATCATTTCTGCATTTTTTCCAATATAAATAGGGCCTTGGGTACAATTAAGATAAGCAGACTCTACTTTTGCACCTTCCTCAATAAATAATGGATAATCACCAACTTTTATACTAGATTCATCTAACTTTAAAGAAGTTCTTCTTTTTGTAATCCGTTCAAAATCAGTTTTGATTTCGCGTCCATTTAATGAAAAAATATCCCAAACATTTTCAATAAGTGAAAAGTTGGCTGTTATTTCTTTTTTATTGAGATGCTCTAAATCAAATTCTGCTGCAATAAAAGCAATTGGGATCTTATCATGAAATAAAACATCTCCAGCTTTTAATTTATTAATATCATATACTAAATCTTGATTAGGAAGAGCTTGTGCATTTATCCACAAATTTTCTTCCTCTTGATTAATTGGGAATTTCTCACTAAGATATCTTTCCGTTTTTATACTAATCCTATCAAAATAATGTTCCCACTTTTCTTTTATGGTAACTATTCCTATTCGTAAATCGGCTATCGGACGGGTAAATGTAAGTGGAAAAAAGGATTCTCTATTATGGTCAAAAAGTATGATATTCATATTAAAAAATAAAATACAAATGTAAAGAAAAACCCCACACTATTGGTGCAGGGTTTTTTTATTCTAGAAAAAAGCTACTTATTTCTTTAAGTGCTTATATCTGTTTTTGAATTTATCAATTCTACCAGCTGTATCTACCAGCTTCATTTTGCCAGTATAAAAAGGGTGTGATGCGGAAGAAATTTCCATTTTAACAAGCGGATATTCATTTCCATCCTCCCATTTTATGGTTTCTTTTGCAGGAGCGCAAGAACGCGTTAAGAATGCAAAATCGTTTGAAGTATCTTTGAACACAACAAATCTGTAATCTTCTGGGTGTATACCTTTTTTCATTTTCTTTAATTTAACTGGGCTGCAAAATTAAAAAGTTTTGGTAAATTACATAATTAAATTTCTTTTTTTTTGTTTGATAAGGTAAATGGATTTTGATTTAACTATTTATATTTGCAAAGATGAAGAAAACCCATCTATTTAGTATAGCTGTTTTGCTACTAATCTGCTTCTTTTCTTGCAAAAAAGAAATGGAACTTACAAGTAGAAAAGCCGCTTTACATTTTTCGAATGACACTATTTTGTTTGACACCATTTTTACCACTGTTGGTTCTATCACCCATCACCTAAAAATATACAACAGAAATGATTTTGGAGTACGAACCAATATTTCAATTACTGGAGATGATGCCGACTTGTATGCCATGAATGTAGATGGTATTACAGCAGACGAATTAAGCAATATAGAGATCCCTGCAAATGATAGCATTTTTATTTTTGTAGAAGTAAGGATTGACCCTAATGGAGTAAATACTCCATTAATAACAAATGCAGAAATCACCTTTAATACGGGAGGAAAAAAACAGAGTGTAGATTTAGTAGCATACGGACAAGATGCTTATTTTCATACGGCCAACACTTTTGGAGAAATAATTGATGGTAGTGATACATTGCGCTTTTGGTATCATGCTTTGGATTGTAATGAGGTGTGGAATAATGATAAACCTCATGTGATATATGGCTATGTAATTATTGATCCTGGCTGTCAGTTTACTATTAATGAAGGCACGCAAGTTTATTTACATAAGAATTCAGGAATCTTAGTAGGAAATCCATTTTCTGAATTTGCAGGAGGAACAATAAAAGTGAATGGCACATTTGGTAATGAAGTGGTGTTTCAGGGGGATAGATTAGATGAATGGTATGATAACTCTCCTGGGCAATGGGATAGAATTTGGCTAATGCCTGGAAGTATTGACAACACCATTAATTATGCTATAGTAAAAGAAGGATCCATTGGTATACATGCAGATACTATTGGAAATAATAATCCAACTGCAATTATCAATAATACAATTATAGAAGATATGACTGCAATTGGTATTTTAGGGCAAGGTGCGAATTTGGAAGTAAGCAATACGATTGTTAGTAATTGCGGACAATATTCAGTTGTTTGCAATATTGGTGGTGATTACAATTTTACACATTGCACTTTTGCCAATTTTTGGAACCTAGGAACTAGGAATACTCCTTCTATTTTGCTGAATAATTATTATGAAGATTCATATGGTAACTTGCATATAAGGGATTTAAATAGTGCTAATTTCACCAATTGCATTATTGACGGAGGTTTGAGTACTGAGATTGAATTTCAAGAAAATAGCAGTGGAATTTTTAATTATACTTTTGATCACTCATTAATAAAAATTGATCCAAAAACAAACACAAATACTGCTAACTACATCAATATTATTAAAAATGAAGATCCTGATTTTAAGGATACAGATGAGAGGGATTTTCATTTAACAGCAGAATCTCCTTGTGTTGATGCTGGAAAATTTACCTTTTTTTTAGAGGATATTGAAGGAAATATTAGAAGTGCAGCAGATTTAGGCGCTTTTGAATTTACAGATTAAAAAGAGTGTTACACCTCATCAAAATCAACTATAATATTTTCGGAAATAGGATGTGATTGACAAGTTAAGATGTATCCTTCAGTCACCTCATCTTCTGATAAAGAATAGTTCTGATCCATAATTGCTTTTCCTTCCATTACCTTGGCTTTGCAGGTACAACAAACTGCCCCTTTACAAGAAAATGGTACATCTACACCTTGCCGCATTGCAGAATCTAAAATACTTTCTCCTTTAGAAGAGAGTCTGTAATCAAACTCATCTCCATCAATAATTACAGTAACATTACTCATTATTTCTGCAACTTCAGTTTTTGACTTGATTTTCTTTTGTTTTTTAGCAGAATTAAATCTTTCAAAATGGATTTTCGATTTTTCTACACCTTTTTCCAAAAGAAATGCTACAGCCATGTCAATCATTTCACCAGGCCCGCAAATAAAGTAAGCATCAGCTGCTAAAAATGATAAATCTTGAGCAAGTTTAGAGAGTACCTCATTACTTATTCTTGAATGAAAACATCTGTCCACTTTTTCTCTTGAATACACAAAATGAGTAGTGCAATTCATTTTATTGATTTCTTCAAAAAACATTGTGTTATTCTGAGTTTTGTTTCCATATACCAAAGTAAAATCAGAAGGATTTTGCATGACTTTCATCATGCTCAAAATAGGAGTAACACCACTTCCCGCACAAATACCAACCACTTTCTTTTGATTCTCTAAAACAAATCTTCCTTTTGGTGGCATCACATCAAGCACATCACCTGTCTTTACTTGTTCTGTTAGAAAAGTTGACATTTTCCCTTTATAAACTTTTTTTACTCCCACTGCAACTTCACCACTTTTAGGATTACTACATAAAGAATAAGCTCTCTTTACAACTTCGTCATTGATATTTGCCGAAATTGTAATATACTGCCCTGCAATAAATTTAAAGGTTGGTATCAAATCATCTGGAATAGCAAAAACAATTTCTACAGCATCTGAAGTAAGCCTATTAATTTTACTAATTGTTAAAGGATATAGTTGCCTCATCTTTTAAGAAAATTTCTGCAAAAGTATCATTTTAGATAAAAAACAAAATGATATTGTTACAATTATCATATTCTTCACAACTTAAATTTATAAATTTGCACTACAAAGTTTTATTATGAACGAGAAAAAATTTCAAGAACGCATAGATGCAGAAAAAAAGATAGAGCCGAAAGATTGGATGCCAGATGATTATAGAAAACATTTAATCCGACAGATTTCTCAGCATGCACATTCGGAAGTAATAGGAATGCAGCCCGAAGGAAATTGGATAAGTAGGGCGCCATCACTGAGAGCAAAGATGATTCTACTTGCAAAAGTGCAAGATGAAGCTGGGCACGGCTTGTATTTGTATTCATCTTGTGAAACATTGGGAGTAAGCCGTGAGGAATTAATACAGCAACTCCATGATGAGAAAGCAAAATATTCTTCAATCTTTAATTATCCGACACTTAGTTGGGCGGATATGGGTGCAATTGGATGGCTTGTAGATGGAGCGGCAATTGTCAATCAAGTTTCATTACAAAGAACCTCTTATGGTCCTTATTCTAGAGGAATGATAAAAATTTGTAAAGAAGAAAGTTTTCATCAAAGACAAGGCTATGAAATAATGGCGCGAATGGCAAGCGGAACGCCTGAACAAAAAGCTATGGCACAAGATGCGCTGAATCGATTCTGGTGGCCTTCTATTATGATGTTTGGTCCTCATGATGCAGATTCTCCTAGAACTGGTAATGCCATGAAATGGAAAATTAAAAGACAAACAAATGATGAGTTACGGCAAAGTTTTATCGATAAAACAGTGGGTCAAGCAGAGGTGATTGGGCTTACTATTCCAGATCCTGATTTAAAATGGAATGAAAAAAGAGGACATTATGATTTTGGCGAAATGGATTGGGATGAATTTTGGAATGTCGTAAATGGAAATGGTCCTTGTAACAAACAAAGATTAGCACATCATAAAAAAGCACATGATGATGGCGCTTGGGTGCGTGATGCAGCAAAAGTATACGCTAAAAAGAACTTATTAGCAACAAATTAAACCTAAAAATTATGGCAGAGAATGCAGAAATATGGGAAGTATTTATTCAAAGTAAAAATGGATTAGCACACAAACATGTAGGTAATGTGCACGGTTCCGATAAAGTAATGGCGTTGGAAAATGCAAGAGATCTGTACACCAGAAGAAATGAAGGGAGTTGTATTTGGGTAGTAAAAGCTACTGATATTATTTCATCTGAATCAGAAGACAGTGAAGTGTTTTTTGATCCATCAAATGATAAAATGTATCGTCATCCAACCTTCTACAATATGCCTGATGGTTCAAAACACATATAATAATGAGCAGTTTATTTAACTATACTTTACGCATTGCCGATAGTTCGTTAATTCTTGGACAAAGAATGTCAGAATGGTGTTCAAAAGGACCAACATTAGAAGAAGATATTGCGCTATCAAATATTGCTTTAGACTTATTCGGACAAGCCAATGGTTTTTACGAATATGCTGCACTTTTGGATGGTAAAAAATCGGCTGATGAATTAGCTTTTTTGCGCAATGAAAGAGAGTTTTTCAATCATCAAATAGTAGAACTAGAGAATGGTCATTTTGGAAACACTATTGTTAGGAACTTCTTACATGATGCATTCAGCTTTTTATTTTATACTCAGCTAGCAAACAGTAAAGATGAAACCCTTGCTGCATTAGCTAGAAAATCCTTAAAAGAAGTAAAATATCATTTACGTCACAGCTCTAATTGGCTTATTCGCTTGGGTGATGGAACTGAAGAATCTAATGAAAAAGTACAAACATCATTAGAGGAAAATTGGCAATTTATTGGAGAACTTTTTGAAATGGATGAAATTGACACTAAACTCTTAAATGCAGGAATTGGAGTTGATAATACTGCACTTAAAAGTGGCTGGGATGATATTGTAAACAACACGCTCAAAAAAGCAAAACTTTCTCGTCCTGAGGATGGCTATATGGCTACTGGCGGAAAAAAAGGTATGCACACAGAGTATCTTGGTTTTTTACTAGCTGAAATGCAATTCTTACAAAGAGCATATCCTGATGCAAAATGGTAATACAAATAAAATTTGGGAACTCTTAAATACTGTTCCAGATCCTGAAATTCCTGTTATTTCAGTTGTTGAACTTGGCGTTGTTCGTGATGTTTCATTTTTAGAAAGCACTTATATCATTTCCATAACCCCTACTTATTCGGGCTGCCCTGCTGTTAAAACATTTACAGATGATATAACAAATTGTCTGCAAGAAAATGGAATAGAAAATTTTAAAATAAAAAAAGTCTACTCCCCTGCTTGGACTACCGATTGGATGAGTAAGCAAACTAAAGAAAAACTAAGAAACTATGGTATTGCACCTCCATCTAAGACTGTTATTTGCCCTAGATGCAATTCTAAAAATACGGCTTTAATTTCTGAGTTTGGAGCCACTGCTTGTAAAGCGCTTTATAAATGTACTGGTTGCCTAGAGCCCTTTGAATTCTTCAAATGCATTTAAGATTTTATTTTTCGTAACTTTGCTGATTAATTTTAGAAGGAATGATAAAATTCAAAATAATTGATGGGGTTGGTAAAATCACCTTAAACCGTCCTGAAAAATACCACTCTTTTGTAAGAGAAATGGCATTGCAATTGCAAGATACTTTAGAGGAGTGTAAAGAAAACAATGAAGTGAGAGTAGTACTAATAACTTCCACAGGAAAAGCCTTTTGTGCGGGGCAAGATTTAGGAGAAGTAACTGATTCAAACGGACCAAAATTAACACAGATTGTTCAGGAACATTACAATCCAATCATTAGAAAGATTCGGAATATTGAAAAACCTGTTGTAGCAGCTGTAAATGGGGTGGCAGCTGGAGCTGGAGCAAGTATCGCTTTAGCATGTGACATTGTAGTGGCTACTGAAGATGCTGCTTTTATTCAGGCATTTAGTAAGATTGGATTAATTCCTGATAGCGGAGGAACTTTCTTCTTACCGAGATTGATTGGTATTCAAAAAGCGGCAGCTTTAATGATGACAGCTGAATCAGTAACTGCTAAAGATGCTGTGAATATGGGAATGATCTACAAAGCATTTCCTGGAGAAACTTTTGAAGCTGAAAGTTGGGAATTAGTAAGTAATTTAGCCAAAATGCCAACCAAAGGATTGGGCTTAACTAAACGATTACTCAATGCATCTTATGGTAATGATTTGGAACAGCAACTTACAATGGAAGATGAGTGCCAAACTATTGCAGGAAATACTGCTGATTTCAAAGAAGGAGTACAAGCATTTTTAGAAAAAAGAAAGCCAAATTTTAAAGGAAATTAGGATGATAAAAGTAAGCGTAATAGGAGCAGGAACTATGGGGGCAGGTATTGCTCAGATAGCCGCTACAAAAGGACATGAAGTTTGTCTTTATGACTCTTTTGATTGCTCAATTGAAAATGCAAAAAAAAAATTAGAGAAAATACTCAACCGATTAGTAGAGAAAGAGAGAATCTCAGCTGAAGAAAAAGATAATACTTTAGGAAGGATTCTTTTCTCAAAAGAGTTGAATGACATAAAGGGAAGTGGACTGGTAATTGAAGCAATTATTGAAAATCTGGAGATAAAACAAAAGGTGTTTGCTGATATTGAAAGTATTGTTGATGAAGATTGTGTAATCGCATCTAACACCTCCTCCCTATCTATTACATCTATTGCTGGAGCGTGTAAAAAATCAGAAAGAGTAGTTGGAATTCACTTCTTTAATCCAGTTCCGCTAATGCCACTTGTGGAGATTGTTCCTGCAGTACAAACTACTGATAAAACCCTTAAAACTGCAAAAGAGGTTATTGATGAGTGGGGAAAAGTTACGGTTATTGCAAAAGATACTCCAGGATTTATTGTAAACAGAATCGCCAGACCTTTTTATGGGGAATCTTTAAGAATTTATGAAGAAGATATTGCCGATTTTGCAACTATTGATTGGTCACTAAAAGAACTGGGGGGGTTTCGTATGGGGCCATTTGAGTTGATGGATTACATTGGAAACGACATCAACTATACGGTAACTGAAACTGTATTTACAGCCTTTTATTTTGATGCGAGATACAAACCATCTTTTACACAAAAGAGAATGATAGAAGCTGGTTATCTAGGAAGAAAATCAGGTAGGGGGTATTACGACTATTCATCTGAGATGCCAAAAGCTAGTAAAGATAGAGTATTAGGAAAACAAATTCTATGGAGGGTTTTATCCATGCTTATCAATGAAGCGGTAGATGCTTTTTTCTTAAATATTGCTACAAAAGAAGATATTGATTTAGCTATGACAAAAGGCGTGAATTACCCAAAAGGATTATTAGCTTGGGCAGATGAAATTGGCTTAGCTAATATATTAAATCAGTTAGAAGAACTTTATTGTGAATATGGAGAAGATAGATACAGACCCTCACCACTATTAAAAAGAATGGTAAAAGAAAATAAAACTTTTTACTAGCAATGAAATTAGCAAAAAAGGTTGTAGATAAAATGATTACTGGAGACGCTTTTAGTAAGTGGCTAGGCATTGAAGTATTGGAAATATCGGAAGGCTACTGCAAACTAAAAATGACCATTCGAAAAGAGATGACTAATGGGTTTGCTATATCTCATGGAGGTATCGCTTATTCATTAGCTGATAGTTGCTTAGCGTTTGCAGCCAACTCTTATGGTATTCAAGCGGTTTCAGTAGAGACTTCAATCTCTCACACTAAAAAAGTAGTAAGCGGAGACATCTTAACTGCCAGAGCAAAAGAAATAACAAAAAATAGTAAAACAGCTTTGTATTACATTACAATTACTAATCAAGATAATAAAGAAACTGCCCACTTTAAAGGTACGGTTTACTATACTGGAAAAGAATGGTTTACTAAAGAATGAAAAAACTACTACTCATATTACTTTGCTTGCCAATAATTAGCTTTGGACAACAAACCTTTATTCCTGGCCAATCTTATTTTGGGCAAAATAATTATATAGAATATATTGCTGGCAATCTACCAATAATTATTGGTGTTCCACATGGAGGAACTTTAATGCCAACTGATTTACCTGTGATTCATAATCGTGGTGTGGATAATGGCTCATTTGAAACAAGCCACATACTTTATGACTCTATTTTTCAACATACAAATGGATGTTTCCCTCATATGATTATTAGTCATCTTCATCCTTCTGTAATGAATCCTGTACGAGAAATTGACACTGCAGCCGGCACAAATATAGATGCTAGAAATGCCTGGCATGAATTTCATGATTTTATAGATACAGCAAAATTTGAGATAACTAATAGTTGGGGTGCTGGACATTATTTTGAGATGCATGGTAATGGACATTCTGAAATGTGGACTGAGGTTGGGCTTGGAGTGTCTAAGGCTTACTTAAATGGATCTGATTCTTTAATATTATCAAGAACTAATTATTCAACTGTCAAGAATCTTTGTATTCATATAGGTGCTGACTTCTTAGAGATAATAAAAGGTCCTACTAGTCTAGGCGGTTTATTAGACAGTAAAGGTTGGAATTCAGTACCATCACCTTCCAATCCGTCCCCAGATACTGGCGGTTTTTTTTATGCTGGCTGGAACACATGGAAACATGGTTCTAGATATTCTGGAGTAATAGATGCCTCACATGTCGAAAATTACTATGTTTTTATGCAAACAAGCAATAGAAATCAATACTCAAATGATTTATCTAATTCAATAATTGAATTTATGAATATTCATTATGGATTTGTAATGAATTGTACGACATCATCTGATGGAGAACTTAACATGCCTTCAAATAGGAAATTATTAAAGAAAGTTAATATTCTCGGAAAAGAAACAAACCAAAATAGTCATCAGCTTTTCTATATCTATGATGATGGAACAATTGAAAAGAAAATAATATTAGAATGAATACATATATAATAGACGCGATAAGAACGCCAATAGGAAATTTTAGAGGAACACTAAAAGACATACGAACTGATGATTTGGGAGCAATCCCAATAAAAGAACTTATCAAAAGAACAGGAATTAATCCAGCTAAGATTGATGATGTAATTTTAGGTTGTGCCAATCAGGCCGGAGAAGACAATAGAAATGTATCACGCATGTCACTGCTATTGGCTAACTTGCCATTTTCCGTACCTGGAGAAACAGTAAATCGTTTATGTGCTTCAGGAATGTCAGCTATTATTCATGCGCATAGAGCAATCAGTACTGGAGATGGGGATATATTTATTGCAGGAGGAGTAGAAAATATGACAAGAGGTCCTTGGGTTATTTCAAAAGTTTCGAAGTCTTTTGGCCGAGATGCTAAGATGTACGACTCTTCCTTTGGTTGGCGATTCATTAATCCAAAGATGAAGGAACTCTATGGTGTTGATGGTATGGGAACTACTGCTGAGAATCTGGCAGAAAAGTATAATATTTCTCGTGAAGACCAAGATAAATTTGCCTATAATTCGCAAATGAAAGCAGCAAAAGCAAAAAAATCAGGAAGATTAGCTGAAGAAATTATTCCTGTTGAGATCCCGCAAATAAAAAAGGATCCAATTATCTTTAAACATGATGAATTTATCAAAGGAAATACATCGTTAGAAGTTTTAGCAAAGTTACGCACTGCATTTAAAAAAGAAGGAGGTAGCGTTACTGCTGGAAATGCGTCAGGAATAAATGATGGTGCAGCCGCTATGCTTTTGGCTTCTGAAACAGGGGTAAAAGAAAATGACCTTACCCCTATTGCAAAAATTGTAAGCTCAGCAGTGGTAGGTGTAGAGCCAAGAATTATGGGTATAGGACCAGTAAAAGCCTCAAAAAAAGCTTTGAAAAAAGCAGGTTTAAAAATGGAAGACATTGATATTATTGAGTTAAATGAAGCTTTCTCTGCTCAAGCATTAGCTTGCATAAGAGAATGGGGATTGGAAGACGATGACCCAAGAATCAATCCAAATGGTGGTGCTATTGCCATAGGTCATCCACTTGGAGCTAGTGGAACAAGAATTTTACAAACTGCTGCAATTGAATTAAAAAAACAAAATAAAAAATATGCATTAGTAACTATGTGTATTGGTGTAGGGCAAGGTTATGCAACAATAATTGAAAAAGTATAATGATTTACAAATTTAACGGATATATACCAGTAATACACCAAAGTTCTTTTGTGCATAAGGAAGCAACTATCATTGGTAATGTAATTATCGGTAAAGATGTATATGTAGGTCCCGGGGCTTCAATTAGGGGAGATTGGGGGCAGATTACTATTAAAGATGGATGTAATATTCAGGATAACTGTATTATTCATATTTTCCCTGGTAAGGATGTTGTTTTACAAGAGAATGCTCATATTGGACATGGTGCTATTATTCATGGTGCTAATATTGGGAAAAATAGTATGGTAGGGATGAACGCAGTGGTAATGGATGATGCAAATGTAGGAGATGAATGTATTGTTGGCGCACTTTGTTTTGTAAAAGGAGAAATGCAAATACCAAATAGAAAAATAGTTGTAGGTAATCCTGCTCAAATTAAAGGAGATGTTTCAGATGAAATGCTGAATTGGAAAAGTAAAGGAACAGAATTATACCAAGAGTTACCTAAAGAATGTAAAACATTAATGAAAGAATGTACTCCACTTACTGAGATAGAAGAAAATAGAAAAGAAAAACAAAAGATTACTTTCGATACTTGGAAAAATACACAGTGAAAAAACTACTAATTATACTACTTTGCTTGCCTATGATTGGGTTTGGGCAACAAACGTATGTGCCTGATGATGTTTTTGAAGATTATATTGAGACGACATTTCCTGCTGCAGATAATGGTATTGCAAATGATGATTATGTATTAACCGCAGGTTTAGTCCTGACTAGCATGCCACTTGGAATAACGTTAGATCCCACAACATTATCTTCTCCTATTATTAGTGATTTCACAGGGATAGAAGATTTTGTTGATCTTCATCTCATTACAATCTCAAATCTAAATAATACAACAATTGATTTGAGCCAGGCCACGTTAACTGCTTTGTATAATTTTTGTGCAGCAGAAATTAATATTGGCTCTTGCCCTTTACTTACAGATATTATCTTACCTCCTGACACTATACAATTAGTCTTAAATGCGAATACATATCTAACAAATATTGTTTTTCAACCCTTAACATTTATAGGTAATGATATTGGTCTATTTGGTCTACAGATTCATGGGTGTAATAGCTTATTAACTATTGATATATCAAATATTGCAGGTGTTTTCAATGATTCATATTTAGATGTAAGTGGTAATATAAATTTAACCCAACTAAATATAAAGAATGGTTTTTGTTATAATTGGGGTACGGTGAATATTTCGAACAACGCTAATTTATTTTGTGTTCAGGTAGATGATCCAAACTATTCATCAATTTCTGCTAATTGGACCTGGTATGAATTTAATTGGGGAAATCAAAATAATCAATACAGTTATTCAACTAATTGTGGATGGCCTTCAGTAATAGATGAACACTCTACTAGTAAAGAACTTTTGCGAACAATAGATCTCTTGGGAAGAGAAACAACCAACAATCCTCTCTTTTACATCTATGATGATGAAACAGTAGAGAAAAGAATGGTTATAGAATAAAATGAGAAATTACGATAATTACGCATTAGGAAGTTGGATTAAAGGGGATGGAGAAGGCACACCTCTTTATAATGCTATAAATGGAGAACAAATAGGTTCGGCAACATCTAGAGGGCTAGATTTCTCACAGATGATGGATTATGCCAGAAAAGTAGGAGGGCCTGTTCTTAGAAAAATGACCTTTCAAGAAAGAGGATTGATGTTAAAAGCATTAGCACTACACTTACATTCAATAAAAAATAAGTTCTATGCATTAAGCGCACAAACAGGTGCTACAAAGATTGATTCTTGGATTGACATAGAAGGTGGTATTGGGAATATATTCACTAATGCATCTCTTAGAAAACAATTTCCAGATTTACCTTATCATATTGATGGAGATATGGCTCCCCTATCTAAAAATGGAACATTTATAGGTCATCATATAATGACGCCAAGAGAGGGGGTTGCTATACATATAAATGCCTTTAACTTCCCAATTTGGGGAATGCTAGAAAAGATAGCAGTAAATCTTATGGCAGGAGTTCCTGCTATTGTAAAACCTGCAACTCTTACATGTTTTCTTACTGAAATGATGGTGCGTGAGATAGTAGATTCTAAAATTTTACCAGAAGGAAGTCTCCAGTTAATTTGTGGTAGCGCTAGAGGGATCATAGATCATGTTCAAACAGGAGATATAGTAACCTTTACAGGAAGTGCTGATACTGGAAAAATGTTAAAAGCACATCCTAAATTAATAGAAGAGGCAGTGCCATTTAATATGGAAGCAGATTCTTTAAACTGCTCTGTCTTGGGTGAAGATGCAGTACCTGGAACTGCAGAGTTTGATATTTTCATAAAAGAAGTTCAAAAAGAGATGACCGTAAAAGCAGGTCAGAAATGTACCGCAGTTAGAAGAATAATGGTTCCAAAGAAATTAGTAGAAGATGTGCAAATTGCACTTGGAAAACGCCTATCTAAAACTACTATTGGAGATCCTGCAGTTGAAGGGGTAAGAATGGGATCTTTAGCTGGTAATGAACAAAAAATAGAAGTAACAGAAAAAGTTAAACAGTTATCAAAATCACAAGAAATTGTTTTTGGTAGTTTAGAAGAATTTGAAGTAACAGGAGCAGACAAAAATAAGGGAGCTTTTATCTCCCCTATCCTATTTTTAAATGATGATCCATTTAATAACACTGATTGTCATAATATTGAAGCTTTCGGACCAGTTTCTACAATCTTACCTTACAAAACAATTGATCAGGCAATAGAGCTTGCTAAAATGGGTAAAGGCTCTTTAGTTTGTTCTATCATTACGAACGATATGAAAATTGCAGAACAGTTCGTGTTGGGAGCTGCTTCAATGCATGGAAGAATTTTAGTGCTTAATGAAGCTTGTGCAAAAGAAAGTACAGGTCATGGCTCTCCTATGCCCTTACTCACGCATGGAGGCCCTGGGCGTGCTGGAGGCGGTGAAGAAATGGGCGGTATTAGAGGTATAAAACACTATTTGCAGAGAACTGCAATACAAGGACACCCAACAACTATTACAGCTCTTACAAAACAATATCAAGTGGGTGGAGCTCAAAATACAGAAGGACCTCATGTCTTTAGAAAACACTTTGAAGAAATTGAAATCGGAGATACAGTAATTACCGATAAACATCTGGTTACTCTAGATAATATTGAGGATTTTGCAGAATTGAGTGGGGATAAATTCTATGCTCACATGGATGAGAATTCTTTAGATGGAACTATCTTTACAGAAAGAGTTGCACACGGATATTTCATTATGAGTAAGGCAGCTGGTTTATTTGTAGACCCTGCAAAAGGGCCAGTACTTCTAAACTACGGAATTGATGAGTGTAGATTCACAAAACCTGTTTACCCAGGGATGACTGTTGGAGTACGTTTTACAGCTAAAGAGAAAATCAGCCAAGAAAAAAGAGAAGATGATGATATTGCAAAAGGAATTGTAAAATTCTTAGTAGATGTATATGATGATGAAGGAGAAACAGTAATGCTTGCCACTATTTTAACTATGGTACGTAAATTAGATCAATCTTAAATTTATATTATGAAAAAACTACTACTTATATTACTTTGCTTGCCTATGATTGGGTTTGGGCAATTCCTCTGTTCTCAACTAGGTGTAACTGATATAGCTGTTAATAGTGCTAATATGACAATTGATATTACAATTTATGATGGAAATATAGGAGGACAACCCTATCCTTATGTAGCTTATACTATTGATAATCTTGGAGATACTATACACACTGGGAGCTTAAACTCATTTGGTAATTTAGGATTAGACACGTCTTTGTATTCGTATTCATTAAATTCTTTACCTAATTATCCTTTAACTGTTTATTATGTTTATGGTATGAATTCAGACACCTGTATTTTAACATACAACTCTACACCATCTTTATGTGATTCTGTGGTAATTAGTTACAACCAAATGGATACAACTACAACACCTGATTTAATATATTTTGACGTACAAGTATTTGGTTATGGCCCTAGCGTTGGATACCCTGGTTTTGTCTTGTTAAATAGCGTAGGTGATACTATAGGTTATGAAAACTTTAATACAGCAGGCAATGTATTTACTCTTATGCCTAATTCTATTGAAACAAGGTCTTTAGATGTTATTCAAAATTTCACTTTACCATTTAATGGTTTTATACACTTAGTAGATGGTTGGTTTGCTGGAAACCCTAATACTGCATGTATTTATTCATTTTATATTAGTGGAACAACCTCAATACAAGAACACGCTACAAACAAGGAACTTCTTAAAGTAACAGACCTATTAGGAAAAGAAACAAAACAAACAAATCAACCTCTCTTTTACATCTATGATGATGGAACAGTAGAAAAAAATATAATTATTGAATAAATGGAAGAATACGTAAAATTAAATATAGAAAATGAAATAGGAATAATTGAGTTCTTTCATCCTCAATCCAATTCCTTGCCAGCAAATATTTTAGCAGAACTAGCTAATACTATTACAAAAGCAGGAGAAAATGATGATATAAAAGTAATCATTCTAAAAAGTGGTGGAGAAAGAGCTTTTTGTGCAGGCGCCTCTTTTGATGAATTGGTTGCTATTGATAATGAAACTACTGGGAAGCAATTTTTCTCTGGTTTTGCACATGTAATTAATGCAGTTCGGAAATGTCCTAAATTTATTATTGGGCGTGTACAAGGAAAAGCAGTTGGTGGTGGCGTGGGAATAGCATCCGCAACTGACTATTGTTTTGCAACTAAATTTGCTTCTACAAAACTATCAGAACTTGCCATTGGTATTGGTCCTTTTGTAGTTGGGCCTGCTGTGGAACGTAAAATAGGAATATCTGCATTTTCGACAATGACCATAAATGCAACTAAATGGTTTGATGCTTCCTGGGCTAGAGAGAAAGGACTCTATACTGAGGTGTTTGACACAACTGAAAAAATGGATGCCGAGATTGAAAAATTAGCTTCTACCCTATCTCAATCAAACCCTGAAGCAATGGAGGGGTTAAAGAAAATAATGTGGGAAGGAACTGATCATTGGGATTCCCTTTTAATGGAGAGAGCTGAAAATAGCGGAAAATTAGTTTTCTCTGATTTTACTAAAAATGCAATAGAAAAGTTCAAAGAAAATAATGAGTAAAACCCTCTCTAAAGATATATACAAAACAGCATATTCCTTAATGTGTACAGCTCGTGCATTGAGTGATATTTATGAAAAGAACAAAGAAGTTACTTCCAAATATGTGCATGCAACTTCTAAAGGTCATGAAGCTATTCAATTAGCTGTTGGATTACAGCTTACTAAAAATGATTGGGTAGCTCCTTACTACAGGGATGATGCTATGCTTTTAGGGATCGGAATGACTCCTTATGAACTAATGTTACAACTTTTATGCAAAAAAGATGATCCATTTTCTGGAGGAAGAACCTATTACTCCCACCCTTCCTTAAAAAGAGAAGGGTTCCCAAGAATACCGCATCAATCATCAGCAACTGGCATGCAAGGAATTCCTACAACAGGAGTTGCAATGGGAATTCAATATCAAGAAAAAGAAGGGTTAACTAATCCAAAAAAAGGAGAAGAGCCAGTAACTGTTTGTTCCTTTGGAGATGCCGCAATTACAGAGGGAGAAGTAGCAGAAGCATTTCAAATGGCGGCACTTAAAAAACTTCCAATCTTGTATTTAATACAAGATAACGAATGGGATATATCAGCTCATGCTTCTGAAACAAGAGCAGTTGACGCTACTCATTATGCAAAGGGATTTGGATTAAAAACATACACCATTGATGGCTCTAATTTTACAGAATCTTACAATTGTATTAAGAAAGTATTTAAAGAAATAAGGGAGAAAAGAACATCTATTTTAGTGCATGCTAAAGTGCCTCTTCTAAATCACCATACTTCAGGAGTTAGAATGGAATGGTATAGAGATGATTTGGAGGAAGCCATAAGCAGGGATCCGTTCCCAAAACTTAAAGCAGAGCTATTAGAAAATGGTTTAATAGAAGATGATTTAAAAAATATAGAAACATTGGCAATAGAAAATGTTAAATCAGATTATGATAAAGCATTAAAGGCTGAAGATCCAAACCCGGAAGATTTATTCACTCATCAGTTTGCTCCTACTCTTATTTCAGAAGAGAAAGGAGAAAGAGAACCAAAAGATAAAGATCCTACAGTAATGGTAGATGCTGCGCTTTTTGCTATAAAAGAATTAATGGAAAAACATCCTGAATGTTTATTGTACGGGCAAGATGTAGGAAGAAGATTAGGAGGTGTTTTTCGTGAAGCAGCAACTCTTGCTCAAACCTATGGAGATAATAGAGTTTTTAACACTCCTATTCAGGAAGCTTTCATAATTGGAAGTACAGTAGGTATGTCGGCAGTTGGGCTAAAACCAATTGTAGAAGTTCAGTTTGCGGACTATATTTGGCCAGGGCTTAATCAACTTTTTACAGAAGTAAGCCGATCTAATTATTTATCTAATGGAAAATGGCCTGTAAGTTGTATTATTCGTGTCCCTATTGGAGCTTATGGAAGTGGAGGTCCTTATCATTCATCTTCTGTAGAAACAGTACTGACTCAAATAAAAGGAATAAAAATTGCTTATCCATCTACTGGCGCAGATTTGAAAGGATTGATGAAATCTGCTTATTACGACCCTAACCCTGTTGTGATTTTAGAGCATAAGGGATTGTATTGGAGTAAGATTAAAGGAACAGAAAAAGCCAAAACAATTGAGCCATCAGAAGATTATGTAATTCCTTTTGGAAAAGGGAGAGTTGTCCTGCATTCTGATGAAAATGAAATAAATTCTTTGTGTATCATCACCTATGGAATGGGAGTTCATTGGGCTCTTAATGCTGCTAAAGATCATAAAGGAAAAGTAGAAATTATTGACTTGAGAACTATTTATCCTTTAGATACAGAACTTATATTTAAGAAAGTCAACAAACATGGAAAATGTTTGGTGTTAACAGAAGAGCCATTCCAAAGTTCATTTGCACAGAGTTTAGTTGGTAATATTCAGGAAAATTGTTTTGAGAAACTTGACGCTCCTGTATATGTTATGGGATCTGAAAATTTACCAGCAATTCCACTAAATTCCATTTTAGAAACTACAATGCTCCCAAACTCAAAGAAAGTAAGTAAAAAGATTGAGAAGATTTTATCCTACTAACTATTTATCTCCTTTATCTCCTTTGTAATCAAATACAGAGAAATCTTCACTGCCAGCAGGATAATCTGGAAAAACATTTATATCCCAACTTTTAGTAGCCCACTCATCACAACTACCGTCTCCAAAATCAATGGAAGCTACCCAATTACCATCAGCATCATAATACTCAAACAATCCAGAAACTGGAGTTAAAACTGTTTTATCCCATTGTGCAAAATGGCAGTTTATTTTTACAATTGGAGTGACCTCAACTTCTGTATAACCTTTATCAATATATGCCTTACGTGCTTGATCTGCATTATCACTCTTAAGGCCTGAAGTCTGATCTGCTTTTTCGCAGGAAGTAAAAGCCAAACTACAAACAACTACAAAGCAAAAAATGGTGATTTTCTTTAATGTATTCATTGTTAAATTTTTAGTATTGAACGACAAATATATATATATTATTATTAATAATAGAAAAAATACAAGGCTATAATCTGAACATTATTTCAATCTCTCTCCTAAACTGTCATTATATATCTCTTTGAACTCAGCAACATCTCCAAAAGATTGATCGTCTACACGAATTTCTCCTTTAGTAACATGGCCTATAAGTGCAAAAGGAATTTTTGTATTTATCAGCATATCTAAAAATTTTCCTTCATTGCATTCTCTAATGCTAACCACAACTCTTGATGGAGATTCCCCAAAAAGAAATGCATCTTCTCTAATCTCACTACAAGAAGTAATGTCAAATCCTAAATTATTATACATGGCACTTTCTAATAATGTGATAAAAAGCCCGCCATCAGCAATATCGTGTGCTGATTCCAATACTTCTGCTCTTATCAGATTTGTTATGTTTTGTTGTACTTCATACTCCACATCCAAATCAAAATTTGGAGCAGGAGATGCTTTCTCTCCATGAAAAGAAGCTAAGTACTCAGAACTTGAGATATCATTTTCACATTTTCCTATAAGATAGATCAAATCTGATTTTCCTTTAAAAGCCAAAGATGTGATGTGTTTTTTATCCTCTACAATTCCGAGCATTCCAATAGTTGGAGTTGGAAATACTGGAACTTCAGTTCCTTCTACTGCCGACTGATTGTAAAAACTCACATTGCCACCTGTAACTGGTGTGTTGAATTTTCTGCAAGATTTACTCATTCCTTTAATTGCTCCTACAAATTGCCAATAGACCTCTGGATTGTAAGGGTTCCCAAAATTCAAACAATTGGTAATTGCAGAAGGAACACCACCAGAACAAACAATATTTCTTGCAGCTTCAGCCACAGCCATTGCACATCCTTCTTCCGGATCAGCATTCACCATTCTTGCATTACAATCAACCGTCATGGCAAGCGCTTTATTGGTTTTTTTCAAATTTACAATGCCAGCATCTGTTGGAAAGTTAGTACTCATATTTATCGTCCCCACCATTGAATCATATTGCTCATACACCCATCTTTTAGATGCTATATTTTCATGAGCAGTTAAGTATTTTGCTACCTCAACTAAATCAGAAGGCTGCTCAATATCTTCAATATTAAACTTTTTATACTCTCGATAGTATGCAGGCTCAGTATATTCTCTTTCATAAACGGGAGCGCCCCCACCCAAAACTAAATCGGCACAAGGCACATCTCCAACCAACTCCCCATACATATAGTATTTTACCCTATCACCTGCAGTGACTTCTCCAATTTGCTCGCAAGACAGATCCCATTTATCGAATATTTTATTTACAATTGACTCCTTGCCTTTTTCTACTACAACTAGCATTCTTTCTTGAGATTCTGACAACAGAATTTCCCAATCCTTCATATCCTTTTGGCGAGTTGGCACTTTATCTAAATGAATAATCATGCCATGACCTCCAGTTGCAGACATTTCGTTTGAAGAACAAGTAATTCCTGCCGCTCCCATATCTTGCATACCAACTACAGCATCCGTTTTTCCTAATTCCAAAGTAGCCTCCAATAATAATTTTTCTTGGAAAGGATCTCCTACCTGCACTGCTGGCAAATCTTCTGCTGAATCTTCTGTAATGTCTTTAGAAGCAAAGGAAGCGCCATGTATCCCGTCCTTTCCTGTTCTGGAACCTACAATAAATACAGGGTTTCCAACTCCTGATGAAGTAGCTGAAATCATTTCTCCTGTTTTCATAATTCCTGCAGAAAAAGCATTCACAAGCGGATTGGTATTATAACAATCATTAAAGAAAACTTCACCTCCAACAATAGGGATCCCAAAAGCATTTCCATAATCACCTATACCTTTAACTACTCCCTTCACCAGCCACTTAGTTCTATCTAATCCTATATTTCCAAAACGCAAAGAATTAAGTTGGGCAACAGGTCTAGCCCCCATTGTAAAAATATCTCTATTGATACCGCCAACTCCTGTTGCAGCTCCTTGATATGGCTCTAAAGCAGAAGGATGATTATGTGATTCTATTTTAAAACAACAAGCCAATCCATTTCCAATATCAACCAAGCCAGCATTTTCTTCTCCTGCTTCAACCAGCATATGAGGACCTGTCTTTGGTAAAGTTTTCAGCCATTTTATAGAATTTTTATACGAGCAATGTTCTGACCACATTACGCCAAATACGCTCAATTCACAAAAGTTAGGTGTTCTTCCTAAAATCTCTTTTATTTTTTCAAATTCTTCTGGAAGTAAACCCATTTCTTGAGCTTGCTCAACTGTAGCTAAGCTAAGTGTTGTCTGAGATGATGACATAGAAATAATTTTTATAGGCGCAAAAATAAGAGATTACAGCAAAGCAAGCCGAATCAGCTGATTTGTTTTTTCATTTTTTTTAACAAAATACAGATTAAAATATTTTAGGATTGTATTGCTCAGGCTTACAACCTACTACATCTTTATAATAGTCTTGAATGATTGCTAAATCTTTTTGTATGTCTCCTGTAGGAGTCAAGACATCAAAATAGCCAACTTCCTTTTTCTGATAATCCATATACATTAGTACGATTGGAACATTTGATCTTTGAGCAATATAATAAAAGCCTGTTTTCCATTTTTCCACTCTTTTCCTAGTTCCTTCAGGCGCAATACCAAGAATAAATTTATCTTCTTGTTTAATCCTTTCCACTACTTGATCAACTGTATTTTTTCCTGTTTTTCTATACACTGGAATACCTCCATTTAAATTTATCAAAACACTAAGCGGCCAGAAATAAAGTTCACTTTTTATCAGATATTTTGGTTTTAAACCTACAATGTAAGCAAAACATCTGCCGATAAGAAAATCCCAATTAGAAGTATGTGGAGCAGAAATGGCTAGATATTTATTTAGTTCTGGTATAATACCAACAACCTTCCAGCCTATTAGTTTAAAAACAATTTTACTTAGTATCTTTTTCATGCCTAAAAAATATTTTACAAAGAAAAAACAAATTATTATTTATTCAGTAAAAATTGTAGATTTGCATTTCAATTTCAAAAAAATAATATGAATCGTTTAAAAAATAAATCTAGTTTATGGCTAGCTATTTCTGGATTAGTAATTCTACTTTTTGATCTTAACATCCCTAATCTGATAGGAATTTTACTATTCATAGGAGGGATTACAGGTTCTTTTT
This sequence comes from Bacteroidota bacterium, assembly GCA_036337275.1. GTDB lineage: Bacteria > Bacteroidota > Bacteroidia > Flavobacteriales > BACL11 > DUAL01. The sequence goes on from JAYZEM010000009.1 coordinate 58,655, forward strand.
TCAAAATAAGTACAAAAAAAATGATAGTAATAATCATGATCCCTAATATTATCCTTGCTTATTTTGTATATGATAGCATCAATAATGAAGTAGAATTTCAAAAATTAGCCAAAGTGAGAATTGCTGAGAATATACAGCAACTCAAAGATATTAGAGCAATTCAAATTGCATACAAAAGCAAATATCAAAGCTTTTCAGATGATTTTGACAGCTTAATGATTTTTTTGAATACTGATTCGATTGCTGTGATAAGATCAGAGGGTGAAGTCCCTGATTCATTAACTGAATTACAAGCATTAGAATCTGGGGTTATCAGCAGAGATACAGCTTATATTGATGCTAATTCTCACATTTTTAATGAAGATTATATAGAAACAAGAAATGATGAATATCCACTTGACATTAAGCAACTCAGATACATTCCTTACACAGCAAACAGATCTTATGAAATTGATGCAGGAAGTATTGAAAAAGGAGAAGTAGTAGTACAAGTCTTTGAGGTATCAGCGACTTACAAAGATGTGTTAATTGGATTAAATGCGGAAAATAAAAAATATGATTTGGCTAACTCTTTAAGAGTCGGCTCAATGTCAGAAGCTTCATTAAATGGGAACTGGGGCGAATAACATAGCACCAAAAGTAAATTATAGCCCAAGCAATATTGATAATTTATTAACTGAAAAATGTCATCTCTCTGTTGAAGTTGGGAGAAATCATTTTACATACACTTTATTTGACACCCTTACATTAACTTATGTATTGCTAAGAGATTTCGATTTTGACGCAAAAGATATTGGCGAAAGCACAAAAAAAATTGAAGATATTATTAGTGAGGAACCTCTTTTTCGAAAAGAGTTTTATTCCAGTTCTTTGGCATTTGTTCATTTCCCTTCAACTTTAGTTCCTACAGCTTTTTATAGGCAAGAGGATGGTAGAAAAGTACTGTCATTTAATCATAAAATCTATGATGAAATTTGCGCTGAAAATTTGCAACAAATGGATGCTGTAACTGTGTATTCTGTTCCTTCAGAGTTGTTAAATTTAGTAATAAACAGATTTCCAAATACTCAAATTAAGTGCGGATCAACCATTATGATTGAGCACCTTTTATTACAAAATGAAAGTAAAGAGAAAGTATGTGTATCTGTCAAAAACGACATTATTGAAATTGTTGTAATTAAGGATAATAAATTAATAATTCATAATTGTTTTGCTTATGACACAAAAGAAGATGTACTATATTATTTACTTTTTGTGTTCGAGCAATTAGGATTTTCCCCTGAGAAAACTGACTTAATCTTGTTTGATGATATATTGAAATCCGACGAAACATATCAACTTTTATATGATTATGTTCGAAACATCTCTTTTGGTAGTCGTCCAAATAATTTAAATTATGCTGATAATTTAACCGAATTAAAACAACATCAGTATTATGGTCTTTTTTCTCAATTGTTGTGCGCATAATTTCAGGAAAAAATAAAGGAAGAGTCATTAAGGCACCGAATAGTTTACCCGTACGTCCAACTACCGATATGGCAAAAGAAGCTATTTTTAATATTCTGGAAAATAGATATTTTTTAGAACAGAAGAAGGTATTGGATTTGTTTACCGGAACAGGGAATATTGCTTTTGAATTTGCTTCTAGAGGCGCGAAAGATATCATAGCTATTGATCAGCATTTGCATTGCTGCAACTTTATAACAAAAACCGCAACTGAACTTGACTATAAAATTGATATTAGAAAAATGGATTGCTTGGATTTTTTGGAGAGAACAAATGCAACATTTGATATTATTTTTGCTGATCCTCCCTATAAGTTTGAACTTTATGAAAAGTTGAAAGATATAATTCTGAATAAGGAGTTAGTTAATAAAGATGGATGCTTAATTATTGAACATAATGAAAATACTAAATTTGATAAAGAAAATGTGGAATTAAGAAAATATGGTAGTGTTCATTTTAGTATTTTTACAACATAAAACAATCATCAATGTCTAAAATAGCTGTTTTTCCTGGTTCATTCTCTCCTTTTACTTTAGGACATAAGGCAGTAGTTGATAGTGCTTTACCTCTATTTGACAAACTTATCATTGCAGTTGGAATCAATGTAGAAAAAACCGAATACTTTTCTATTGAAGAACGAGTGGAATGGGTTAAAGCAGTCTATGAAAAAAACCCAAAAGTAGAAGTGAAACGCTATGAAGGGCTTACTGTTGACTTTTGTAAAAAAGAAGATGTCAATTATATTTTAAGAGGATTAAGAGATTCACATGATTTTAAGTATGAGAAAAATATTGCCCAAGTGAACAAAAAACTAAATGCAACAATTGAAACAGTCTTTATTATTACTCCACCAGAACTATCACATATTTCTTCTACCATTTTAAGAGATATCATTAAAAATGGAGGAGATATTACTAAATTCATCCCAAAGGAAATCGATTTATAAATTTAAATTAACCATTATGAAACTAAAGACGCTCTCAACAATTTTATGCGCACTAGTACTTTTCGCATGTACAAAGAAAGATCCTAATCAGGTAACAATTAAAGGAGAAATCACAAACCCTGTTGGAAAATCTGTAATTTTTAGCAATAAGGACACTTCCTATGCTACCACTACTAATAGAGATGGTTCTTTTAGCATCTCATTTAAATTAGATACTGCAACTTATTTGAATTTTGAGCATGGAATAGAACATACTGCTATGTATGTAAAGCCTGGAGATAAAATAGAAATTAGTATTAACACAGAAGAATTTGATGAAACTATAAGTTATAAAGGAAGTGAGGAGTCATCCTTTTTAGCCAAACAATATTTATTGGAAGAAGTAGGTGATTTTTTTGGAGAAGTATTTTATATGACTTCTGCTAATGAATACAACGTTTTTCTCGATAATTTTAAAAATGAGGTAATTGCAGAATTCGGATCAATTTCTGACAGTGCTTTTATCAAAAATGAAATTGCCGTATTAGAAAAAAGCATTGCCAATTACATCACTAAGCAAGATAAACTTACAGGGTACAGTCAGGATGTAAGAACTTACATGTTGGAAACAAGAAATGTTGCAAATAATTATAATTTCTATGCAGCTATTGACTCTTTAAACAGCTCGGAATATATGAAAATGATTACTGATTATACCAATGAATTCCATACGCTTTTAAGCGAAGTTTCTAATTCAGAATTTATAGCTGAAGCAAAAGAGCGAATTAAAAAAACAACTGACAATTGGATGAAAAGAAAATCGACTATTGATAACTTACCCAAAGAAGGTGAACTTGCTATAGACTTTAGTTATCCAGATAAAGATGGTAATGAATTTTCGCTTGCATCTTTCAAAGGAGATCTGATATATGTAGATGTATGGGCAACTTGGTGTGGACCATGCAAAGCAGAGATCCCTTCTTTGCAAAAGTTAGAAGAAGAATATCATGAGCAGAACATCACTTTTCTATCAGTTTCTGTAGATACTGACAGGGATGCGTGGTTAAAAATGGTGGAAGAGAAGCAACTTGGAGGAACCCAGTTGTGGGCAGATGGTTGGAGTAAAATCACAAAAGATTATGCCATTTTTGGAATTCCAAGATTTATGCTTTTCTCTGCTGAAGGGAATGTAATTTCAACAAATGCAGCAAGACCTTCTTCTGACGAAATTCGACCACTCATTGATGCAAATTTGTAAAAAGTGAAAACCATAGTTGTTTTCACTGGTGCTGGTATTTCTGTAGAAAGTGGATTGGGAACTTTCAGAGATAGTGACGGGCTTTGGGAGCAATATAAAATTGAAGATGTAGCCACCACAGAGGCTTTTGAAAAAAATCCTGAATTAGTTCTTGACTTTTATAATATTAGAAGAAAACAGCTTTTGGAGTCTCAGCCTAATCAAGCACATTGCTCTTTAAACAAACTTTCTGAAAAATACAATCTGCAGATTATAACGCAAAATATTGATGATTTGCACGAAAGAAGTGGAAGTAAAAATGTATTGCATTTACATGGTAAATTAGTAGAAGCTAAAAGCACTTTTAATGATAAGATTTACCCAATAACTAGTGCCAACTTATATATTGGAGATTTATGTGAAAAAGGTAGTCAATTACGGCCTAATGTAGTTTGGTTTGGAGAAGCAGTTCCTAAAATGACAGATGCAATTAATATCACGCAAAAAGCAGATATTTTTATAGTAATTGGCACGTCTTTAAATGTTTATCCTGCAGCATCTTTATTGCAATATACGGAAAATGCTGAAAGAATTGTCTTGATTGACCCAAATGCAGAAGAGATAAATGGTGTTGAAATAATTAAAGAAAAAGCAACTTTTGCAGTTCCAAAATTGGTTGCAGCATTATTGCAATAATTCAACAATGTTTGGATAAGAACACTTTAACTTGTCTGCAATTTCTTTTTTATTTACCCAGAATACTTTTGTAATCCCCTCTTTAGTCTGGGGAACTAACTCTCCATTAAAATCTGTAAACATCTCAAACCAATAGGTCCTTTTTAAAACTGCTTCACCTTTTAGTTCATAAGTATGGTAAGTGTCTTTCAACTTTTTTGTAATGCTCAAGTTTGCCACTCCAGACTCCTCTATTACCTCACGAATTGCACACTGTTCAATCGTTTCCTCTACTTCCAATTTTCCTTTTGGTAGATCCCATTTCCCATTTCTAAAAATCATTAAAACTTCACCTTTCTGGTTGTAAACTACTCCTCCTGCTGCTTCTATCATAACATAATCGCAACAGAATTTCTCCCAATTTTCTGTTACTAATTTTGGATGGCCGTTAATGAAAACTTTATATTTTTGCGACATGATTTCTGATATTGAATTAGGTAAACAAATTGCCAAAAACTTATTGCAAATAAACGCAATTATTTTACAAACTGAAAAACCTTTTACATGGGTCTCTGGCTGGAATTCGCCAATATATTGCGATAATCGAAAAATTTTATCATATCCTGAAAGTAGAACATTTGTAAGACAAGCATTAGTAAAGGTAATTAGTAAGCATTTCGGAGGATCAAATGTAATTGCAGGAGTAGCAACTGGAGCCATTGCCCATGGCGCTTTGGTAGCAGAAGAAATGGGCTTGCCTTTTATCTATGTTCGCGCTACAAAAAAAGAACATGGAAAGCAAAATCACGTAGAGGGTGTCTTTGATTCAGGACAATCGGTTATTGTTATTGAGGACTTAATTAGTAGTGGAAAAAGTAGTTTGGAAGCTGTGCAGGTGTTAAGGAATGAAGGATTAAATGTAAAAGGTTTGATCTCTATTTTTACTTACGGATTTGATAATGCGAAAGAAAATTTCAAAAAAGCTGATTGCGAATTTATTTCTCTTTGTGACTACCCCACTCTTTTGCAAGAAGCACTTAAGCAAGATTATATAAAACAATCTGACTTAGAAATCTTAGAGAAATGGAGGGGAGCTCCAGAAAAATGGAAAAAATAAAATGACGACATTCAATAGTCTAGAAGTAGCTGTAAATTTAAGTCCTGAAGCACTCTATGGAAAATTGAGTAATCTGAACAATTTACAAACTATTTTACCACCTCAAGTTAGTGAATTCGAATCTACTACTGAAAGCTGTAGTTTTAAAATGGGAGGAATGCCAAAAATAAGTTTGCAGATTGATGAAAAAGTTCCAAACTCCAAAATTTCTTTAATAGCTAAAGATAGTCAAGTGCCATTCAATCTTGTGTGTGAGATTAATGAAGATGGCGAAAATTGTAAAGCAGTTCTGCAACTAAATGCTGAATTGAATATGATGATGAAAATGATGTTGGAAAAACCACTAACCAATTTTTTGAATAAAACAGCAGAAGGGCTCAGCAAACTCTAGATCAAATATTTTATTTCTTTCAAGGAGAATGCTTTTTTATAAGCGTCTTTAAATTGTAGGATTACCCTACCACTTTCATCAATCCCAAATATTTTTGCTTTTATTTTTTTATTTTGAATTTTATATTCTCTCCAGTTTTTAAATCCATACAGATTAGTCAAATATTCTGCTTTCATTTTGTCTATTTTTCCTTGTCCAAACTGTAAATAACTCTGTTCAACAGCTTTGAGAATATCTTTTTGTAATGATAGGACATCAAACTCTTTCTCTAATTCTAAAGCTAAAGATGTTGCTTGAGTAGAAAAATCTGGAAATTTCTTTTGATTAATGTTTAAACCTATCCCAACAATCACATCTTTTACTTTGTCTGCATTCACAAAATTTTGAATTAAAATTCCTGCTATTTTTTTGTCAGCAATTAAAATATCATTAGGCCATTTTATCTTGACTCCTTCCTTAATATATCTCTTTAATAAATTGAATAAAGCAAGAGAAATGCAAATAGTAATATCAAACTGATTGTTTACTGGAATATTAGGAGAAAGGACCATGCTCATCAATATATTTTTATCATAATCACTTTCCCAATTTTCGCCTCTTTGACCCTCTCCATTTGTTTGAAAATTTGCAAAAATAACCGTCCCCTCTTTTGCCTTTTTACTTTTTAGCAAATCTATCGCATAGGCATTTGTGGAATTTGTTTGGTTTAAAATGATAATATTAGAAAATAATGTAGGCAAAATTTTGTTTTTTTATCCGTTCAAATTGATTACTTTTGCAATGCAAACTTAAAATTTTATATGGGTAAAAAAACTGAAGGGAGAAAAAGTGATACTTTAGTAGAAGCGATTTTAGAAGCGATAAAGGAACACAAAGGAAAAGAGGTTGTAAGTTTAGATTTAAGAGAGATTGAAACGGCAGTTTGCGATTATTTTGTGATTTGTCATGGAACATCAAATACTCATATTTCTGCACTAGTTGAAAATGTAAGAAAAGATGTGTCAAAGAAAATCAAAGAAAAACCATGGCATATTGAAGGAGAAAGTAATAAAGAATGGATTCTTGTAGATTATTTTGATGTAGTAGTGCATATATTCAACAAAGAAAAAAGAGATTTTTATAAATTAGAAGATTTATGGGCTGATGCGAATATTCAGCATGTAGAACAATCGGCTTAAGAAAAATGAAAAAACCAGGAGGAAAAATACCACAGAATAAGAATTTCAAATTCAATGTTATTTGGGTGTATGCCGCTATTGCGCTTTTCTTCTTTGGCTTACAACTTTTCAATTTTGATAGCACTAAACAAACTTCTTGGCAAGAATTTAACCGAGAGATGCTACAACACAAAAAGGTAGAAAAAGTAGTTATTGTAAATAAAGAAGTTGCTCAAGTTTATATCAAAAAAGAATATTTGGATGAAGAAAGGTTCAGGGATGCAAAACAAAAGCCATTAGGAGGTAAGAATGGTGGCCCTCATTTTTATTTTGAAATTGGTTCTGTAGAAACATTTAATGACCAACTTAATCAAGCTCAGGCTGAATTCGATAATTTCGAAAAAGTTAATATTACCTACAAAACTGAAAAAGATGTATTTGGGGATATTTTAAGTTGGATCCTCCCCTTAGTGTTCTTTGTTGCTATTTGGCTTTTTATCATGAGAAGAATGAGTGGTGGTGGAGCAGGTGGAGGACAAATCTTTAATATTGGGAAATCAAAAGCTACCCTCTTTGATAAAACCAATGTTGAAGTAACCTTCAATGATGTAGCTGGATTAGAGGAGGCAAAAGAAGAAGTGGAAGAGATTGTTGATTTTTTGAAAAACCCAAAAAAATACACCAAATTAGGAGGTAAAATTCCAAGAGGCGCTATGCTTATAGGCCCCCCCGGAACAGGAAAAACGCTACTTGCCAAGGCTGTAGCAGGAGAGGCAAAAGTTCCATTTTTCTCTCTTTCAGGTTCTGATTTTGTGGAAATGTTTGTTGGAGTTGGGGCAAGTAGGGTTCGGGATTTATTCAGGCAGGCAAAAGAAAAAGCTCCTTCTATTATTTTTATAGATGAAATTGATGCTATAGGTAGAGCAAGAGGGAAAAACGCAATGACAGGTAGCAATGATGAAAGGGAAAATACCCTCAATCAACTACTAACGGAAATGGATGGATTTGGCACCAATACTGGTGTTATTGTATTAGCTGCAACCAATCGTGCTGATGTTTTGGATAAAGCCCTTGTTCGCCCTGGAAGATTTGATAGACAAATTTATATTGATTTGCCTGATTTAGTGGCTAGGAAAGCTATTTTCAATGTTCATCTTAAACCCTTGAAATTGACTAAAGATATCGATGTAAATTTCTTGGCGAGACAAACACCTGGCTTTTCTGGTGCTGATATTGCAAATGTTTGTAATGAAGCGGCTCTAATTGCTGCTAGAAAATCCAAAAAGACAATTGGAAAACAAGACTTTTTGGATGCTGTAGATAGAATAATTGGCGGGTTGGAAAAGAAATCAAAAATCATTTCTCCTGATGAAAAGAAAACTATTGCCTATCATGAAGCTGGGCATGCAACTGTGAGTTGGATGTTAGAATTTGCTTCTCCACTTATAAAAGTAACTATTGTGCCAAGAGGAAGATCATTAGGTGCAGCCTGGTATTTACCAGAAGAAAGGCAACTGACAACAACTGAGCAAATGCAAGATGAAATTTGTGCTGCTCTAGGTGGAAGGGCTGCTGAGGAAGTGTTTTTTAATAAAATCTCTACTGGAGCACTTTCGGATCTTGAAAAGGTGACAAAAATGGCTTATGCTATGGTTAGTGTGTATGGCATGAGCGATAGGGTAGGAAATAGAAGTTATTATGATTCTTCAGGGCAGAACACTAATTTCACTAAACCCTATAGTGAAGAAACTGCAAAAATTATTGATGAAGAAGTCTCTAACTTAATTGATAAGGCCTATGGTAGGGCAAAGGAGATCTTGATAAATCATAAAAATAAGTTAGTGGAATTAGCAGAATTGCTTTTAGAAAAAGAAGTAATTTATAAAGAAAACTTAGAGAAAATTTTTGGTAAAAGAGAATGGACTTCATTTGAGGAAGAAAAACTGAATGAAATGGATAATGAAGCAACTGCCAAAAATGATGAGAAAGATAAAAGTGCATAACAATTGGATAAAAATTGCTTCATCCAAACAAGCATATCAAATTGAACTACTAAAAGGAATGCTTGAAGAAAATAACATTATTGCAGTATCGATTAATAAAAAAGATTCTTCCTATTTGGCTTTTGGCGAAATTGAACTTTTTGTGGATAGCAAAGATGTGGTTCAAGCCAAAAACTTAATCAAAATTCAAAATGAACGAAACGCTTAAAAGAGCGCTTTCTGGTGCTTTATATATAGCAGTAATGTGGTTTGGAGCATCCTATTCTGAGCTTACTTTTAATCTCCTTTTTACCATTATTTTAATTGTGTGTTTGTATGAGATATGGAAACTCAGGAAAGGAAAATCTAAACTTATGGCTTTTGCTTATGTTATTATTCCTTTATTGCTTATTCAACTATTTGTCAGGAGTGATTCCGATTATCCAGAAAACTCTTTTGATCCTGCAATAGTGCTGATAATGTTCATCCTCACTTGGACTTTTGATACTTTTGCTTATTTGTTTGGAATAGCCTTTGGTAAACATAAAATTATGCCATCAGTTTCTCCTAAGAAATCATGGGAAGGCTATATAGGGGGTTTTGTGTTTACCATAATTGCTGCTTATTTTACGCATCAATTTTTTGATCAACTTGCATTAAAAACGCTTATGATTATTAGTATAGTGTTACCACTTACAGCCACTGTTGGCGATTTTATTGAATCTTATTATAAAAGAGAGGCAGGCGTGAAAGATTCAGGGAATTTTATTCCAGGACATGGCGGTATGCTTGATAGAATGGACGCATTTCTGATTACAATTCCAGTTATTTACATCATCATTAATTTATTGTAGCATGAAACTGCACAAAGAAGGATTAAAAATATTAAGAAACGAGATGTTTATTTTTACAATAGTGAATTACATCACTTATTGGAACTCGGAAATAATATTTTGCTACTTCACACTTCCTCTCACTATTGCACTGTTTTTACTCTCGCTTTATTTTTTCAGGATTCCAAGAAGAAATTTTGAAAGAAAAGATGGAGCAGTATATGCTCCTTGTGATGGAAAAGTAGTGGTAATAGAAGAAACAGATGAAACAGAATTCTATCATGATAAAAGAATACAAATTAGCATCTTTATGTCGCCCCTTAATGTGCATAATAACCGTTACCCTACCTCTGGAGAAGTGACTTATACTAAATATCATCCTGGGAGATTCTTAGTAGCTTGGCATCCAAAAGCCTCTAGTGATAATGAACATAATACCATAGTAGTTGAAAATAAAAATATATCTATATTGTTTAAACAAATTGCTGGAGCAATTGCGAGAAGGATTGTTACTTATGCAAAAGTTGGAGAAACAGTAAATTCATCTGATGAATGTGGTTTTATTAAGTTCGGATCAAGAGTAGATATTTTCTTACCCGTTGGCACGAAAATATGCACTACACTTAACAAAGAGGTAAAAGGAGGGCAAAGTGTAATTGCGACTTATTAACATTATTATGCTGCTATCTAATAGATAAAATTTCTAACCTGTGAAGTAATAACTCATTAAACTATTTTGTTATATTTGCTTATTATTAACCCATAAAACAAGAAAAATGAAGAAATTATTAATTGGTTTATTATCATTATCCTTAGTGTTTAGTTTTTCAAACGTAAATGCATGTGAAACCTGCGGATGTCAAGATAAAAAAGAAATAGTAGAGTCTAAAGCAGATGCAACTAGTGGTGCAACAAAATGTTGTAAATCAAAATGTGCTAAAAGTAAGAGCAAATGCTGTAAAGCAAAAAGCGGTAAATACAATAAAGCTTCTAAAAGCTATTCAAGTGGAAGTAATAGCGGATTTAACTTTAGCAACAAAAGCAGTTGTTCAAAAGCAGCTAAAAAATGCGGTGAAGGTTGTGCAAAAGCATGCTGTGCAAAAGAAGAACCCTCAGATGATGATAACAATGATTCTGATGAATAAAAAATAATGTTTAACTAAAAAGAAAAGCCACTGATTGTGGCTTTTTTTATACCACATATTTTATGGAATTTTTACCAAAACAAATAGAAAGATATGCCTTAGAACATACCGCTAAAGAAAATGAGTTACTTGAAAAATTAAACAGAGAAACTTGGGCAAAAGTAATGACACCAAGAATGCTTTCAGGGCATATGCAAGGTAGGGTTTTGTCCTTGTTCAGTAAATTAGTAAGTCCTGAAAACATATTAGAAATCGGTACATACACTGGTTACTCTGCACTTTGTTTAGCTGAAGGTTTAAATAAAAATGGGCAGTTACACACCATTGATTGTAATGAAGAAGTAATGCAAATTGCAAATCGTTATTTTGGACAATCAGACTATAGTGAGAATATAGTCCCTCACATTGGAAATGCTTTGGAAATCATCCCCACTTTAGATAAAGTATTTCAATTAGTCTTTATTGATGCAGACAAAGAAAATTATTGTAATTATTTCGATTTGGTCTTTGATAAAATAGCCCTTGGCGGCATCATTATCTCAGATAATGTGCTATGGAGTGGAAAAGTAGTAGAAAAAGTGAAAGATGAGGAAACTGAATCCTTAGTAGCATTTAGTAAAAAAGCACAGCAGGACGAAAGAGTGGAAAATATATTAATGCCTATAAGAGACGGTTTAATGATTTGTAGAAAAATAAGCAGTTAAGCCCTGGATTTAATCCATAATTTTTAGGTTTGCAAAAAAGTAAATAGATGGTGTTATTTGATGATACAAAGGTTACTTATGCTGACAAATCGGATAAGGATTTAGTAAGAGCTTATTTTTTATTTCGTATTATCAGTAACCCTATAGTTGTTAAAGTTCTCACTTCACTTTTAAGGTTAGCAAACCACTTGCAACTACCGATTAAGGGCATTTTAAAAGCGACGGTTTACAAACAATTTTGTGGAGGAACCTCTATTGCAAAAAGCGAAGTTATAATTGACAAACTATGGAAATCTCGAATAAAGACAATTCTGAATTTTTCTGCTGAAGGGAAAGCAACTGAGGCTGACTTTAAATGTACAGAAAAGGAAATAATTGCAACCATTAAAAAAGCTAGTAATTCAGAAAAGATCCCATTTACTGTTTTCAAACCCACTGCTATCACCTCATTTTCCTTATTGGAAAAGTTAAGTAAAAATCAAGTTCTTAGCAGAAATGAAGAAGTGGAAAAAGAAAATTTCGATAATAAAATACATGAGATTTGTAAAACAGCTTTTGAGCTAGAAGTCCCGATTTTTATTGATGCGGAGGAGAGTTGGATTCAAACCGCTATTGATGAAAAGGTAATGGAAATGATGCAAAAGTTTAACAACAAAAAAGCATGGATATTTAACACTATTCAACTCTACAGGAATGATCGTTTGGCTTATCTTAAAGAGGTGTTGAGTGAGGCCAGAAAAAACAATTATTTTATAGGATTGAAATTGGTAAGAGGAGCATATCATGAACAAGAGATAGCAAGGGCTGAAAGCTTGAATTATCCATGTCCAGTGCATAGAAAGAAAGCAGATACTGACAAAGATTTTAACTTAGCACAGAAATTTTGTGTGGAAAATATCGACAAGATATCATTTTGTAGCGCAACACATAATGAAGAGAGCTCTGCTTATCTTACTGAATTGATTCAAGAAAATAATCTGAACAAAAAAGATAAGCGCATTATCTTCTCTCAATTATTGGGTATGAGCGATCATATCTCTTATAATTTGGCAAAACAAGGTTTTTCTGTTTCGAAATATGTACCTTATGGCCCCGTAAGAGATGTTATCCCCTACCTTATTAGGCGAGCTACTGAGAATACCTCCATTGCAGGACAAATGAATAGAGAACTATCTAATATTATTAAAGAAAGGAAAAGGAGAAAGAACACTTAAAAGTCACAAACTTCTTGTTCCGAATTGAGTGTAAATCCGTTTACCTGAACCGTACTTTCAGCATCACAAAACTTAAATCTAACAGCTAGATCCATTTCATTTAAACTATTTTCAACCACATAGAATTGGCAAGGTGATTTTTCTGTGTTGCTTTTCTCAAAGTTAACTTCTCCACCATCTAAAACCGAAAGTAAGTCTTCTTTACTAATAGAATAATATACTAATTGGCATTCTGCTTTTATAGAAAATGAAGTAGGATTATTTTCTAAATGCCATATCACCCTCTTGTCCATACTGAAATAATCTATATAAGCATAAAAAGTTTTTTTCAGACGATTTTCTGGGCCCATTGAAAGGAAAATAATACTTATTAGCGCTCCAAAGGCAAAAAGCAGAAATCTTCTTCCCATATTACATTATCAGATTTAAATCTTTACAAGGCAAATCAAACATGCTTCCCAAAACAGCATTGGTGAGCATACCTTTATAAAGGTAAATTCCTGCACGAAAACCATCTTCCTTTTTCATATATTCTTCTATGCCTCCATCAATCCCCATGTTAAGCAAACTAGGTGCTAAAATGTTACTAATTGCAAAGGTGGCTGTTCTAGATACTCTTGATGAGATATTTGGTACACAATAATGTATCACATCAAATTTTCTGAATGTTGGGTTTTTATGATCAGTAACTGTTGAAGATTCAAAACAACCTCCTTGATCTATACTTACATCCACAATTACAGCTCCTGGCTTCATCTTTTTCACCATTTCTTCACTTACTACGCAAGGTGTTCTTCCTTGATCAGCCCTAAGGGCGCCAATCACAACATCTGCTCGCATAAGTGCTTTTTGCAAAGCTTTAGGCTGTAAGATAGATGTGCTTACCCTTTGACTAATAATCTCTTGTAATCTTCTTAATTTGGTAATAGAACTATCAAAAACCCTAACAGATGCGCCTAAGCCAAGTGCAGTTCTGCAAGAAAACTCTCCAACTGTTCCAGCACCTAAAACAACAACTTCAGTTGGCGATATTCCACTTACGCCTCCAAGCAATAATCCTTTTCCTGAATTAACATTGCTTAAGTATTCTGCTGCAATAAGTATTGCTGTATTTCCAGCTATCTCGCTTATACTTCTAATGAGTGAGAGTATGCCATTCTCATCTTTTATGAATTCATACGCAACTGCAGTAATCTCGCTTTTCAAAAGTAAATTGATGTAATTCTTATCAATGGTAGAAAGTTGGAGGGCAGATATAAGCACCTGTCCTTTATACATACTCTTAATTTCATTCTTTGTTGGCGGCTCAATTTTCAAAATAATATGTGCTTTATACACATCTTCAACACTATAAACAATAGTAGCTCCTGCAGTTGCATAATCTTCATCTGAGAAATTAGCATTTTCACCTGCTCCTTTTTCAATTACAATTTTATGCCCATTACTTGATAAAAGGGCCACTGCATCAGGAGATAAGCTCACCCGATTTTCTTGATAGGAAACCTCCTTTGGAATTCCGATATAAAGAGATTTGAAATTCTTTTTTACTTCCAACATTTCTTCTTGAGGCGCTAATGCTCCAAATGAAGGGAGAATCGATTTACTTTTAGTCATGAGAAATTACTTTAATCATTCGTTTTTGATTTTCTGTTTTTATATGCACTTGCAGATTGTTATCTTTTAATAATCCAAATGCTTTCTCTGGCCATTCTATAAAGCAATAAGCATCCGTGAAAAAATAATCCTCATAGCCTAAATCATAGATTTCTTCCTTGGATTTTATCCTGTAAAAATCAAAATGATAAAAGACCTCTCCACTTTTATTATGATACTCATTTACTACAGAAAATGTTGGACTCACCACCTCATCTTTCACATTTAACCGCTTGCAAATGGCTTTTATCAGAGTAGTTTTACCTACTCCCATTTCTCCGAAAAATACAATTTTTTTTTGAGATCCAAAAATTGCAAGCAGTTGTTTTGCAATTTCATCTAACTCTTTTATGCTTTTTACAACAAAAGTTGCTTCCATTTTACTTGGATTCTAATACAACAAAAGGAATTAACATTTCTTCCAAAGATATGCCGCCATGCTGAAAAGTATCTTTGTAATACTGCACAAACTGATTGTAATTATTTTGATAGACAAAATACATATCTTCCTTTGCAAAAATATACTTTGAACTTACGTTTTGTTGTGGCAAATGAAATTCTGAAGGGTTATTTACTTCTAAAACATCCGACTTTATATAATTCAAATTTTTACCTTGTTTGTAACGTAAATTTGCATTTACATTTCTATCTCCTATTACTTTGGAAGGTCTTTTTACATTTATTGTACCATGATCGGTAGTAATAATCATTTTTGCACCTTGCTTTGCAATTTCCTTCATAATATCTCTAAGGGGAGAATGCTCAAACCAGGATGCTGTAAGCGAACGATAAGCAGAGTCATCTTCTGCTAATTCTTTAATAACTTTCATGTCTGTTCTGGCGTGAGAGAGCATATCCACAAAATTATAGACAATTACATTCAAATCATTGTGCTTCATATTAGCGACTTGATTAACAACTTTCTTTCCAAAATCAATATTGGTAATTTTGGAATAACTCATTTTACAATCTCCTTTTCCTATCCTTTTCAACTGATCGGCTAAAAAATCTTTTTCATACATGTTTTTCCCTCCCTCATCTTCATCATTTTTCCATTTCCCTGGAAATCTTTTTTCCATTTCAGCAGGTAACAGCCCTGAAAAAATAGCATTTCGTGAATACTGAGTAGCTGTAGGCAAAATACTATAATACATCTCCTCTTCTTTAATTCGGAAATTGTTCATAAGCATAGGCTCAATAATTTTCCATTGATCGTATCGTAAATTATCAATCAAAATAAAATATACTGGGGTGTTATCAACTAAATGTGGCGACACTTTGTTCCGTATTAAATTATGTGAAAAAAGTGGTGCATCTACTCCATTAATCCAATTTTGATAGTGTTCTTTTACAAAACGGAAGAATTGTGTATTTGCCTCTTGCTTTTGCATGGCAAGAATCTCTTCTACACTTTCTTCTCCTGATTTTTCAATTTCTAATTCCCAAAAAGTGAGCTTTTTGAAAATTACTATCCAATCCTCTTTTGATAATTTTTCTGAAAGGCGCATGCCAATATTTCTGAACTCTTGCTGATAATTCATGGTTGTACGCTCCTCTACCAACCTTTTACTATCAATATTCTTTTTTATCGTAAGTAAAATTTGATTAGGATTAACTGGTTTGATCAAATAATCGGATATTTTAGAACCTATCGCTTCCTCCATAATGCTTTCTTCCTCACTTTTAGTAATCATCACAATAGGTGTATTTGGCCTGAATACCTTCATCTTTACAAGCGTTTCTAATCCAGTGTATCCTGGCATATTTTCATCTAGAAACACCAAATCAAAATCCATTTCATTAAACCTATCTAAAGCCTCATCACCACTTTTTGCTGTTACTACTGTGTAACCTTTTTGCTCTAAAAAAATGATGTGCGGCTTTAGAATATCTATCTCATCATCAGCCCAAAGTATATTTATCATATTTATTTATTTTACTACTACAAAAATCAAAAAAATAATCCGTTATTTGCCTATATGAGTGGTTTAAATAAGGATAAAATTATAAACGATCCAATTTACGGATTTGTAAAAGTAGAAAAAGGGATTATTCATGAGCTTGTTGAACATACATTTTTTCAAAGGTTAACAAGAATATCCCAGTTAGGACTTTCCTATTTGGTTTATCCTGGTGCTCATCATAGCCGCTTTCATCATGCCATTGGTTGTGTATTTTTGATGAATAAAGCCATTGATCAACTCAGAAAAAAAGGACATAAAATAAGCGAAAAGGAAGCTCAAGCAGTTTGCATTGCTATTTTACTTCATGATATTGGGCATGGCCCTTTTTCTCATACTTTGGAAAAAAGTTTTGTTGCTATAAGTCATGAATCTCTTTCTTTACTTTTTATGCAAACATTAAACGAAGAATTTGGTGGAAAATTATCATTAGCCATTAAAATTTTTAAAAATGGGTACAAGAAAAAATTCTTATACCAATTGGTTTCAGGACAATTGGATATGGACAGATTAGACTATTTGAAAAGAGATAGTTTTTATTCTGGTGTGCAGGAAGGTGTAATTGGGACTGAACGAATCATCAATATGCTTGATGTAGTTGATGATAATCTAGTTGTCGAAGAAAAGGGCATCTATTCTATTGAAAAATTTCTAATAGCAAGAAGATTAATGTATTGGCAGGTTTATTTACATAAAACGGTGCTTTCTGCCGAGCATACACTTATTAAAATAATGCGAAGAGCAAAAGAACTTATAAAGAATGGAGAAGAAGTGAATGCATCTGCTCCTTTGCTTTTCTTTTTGGAGAAGAAATCTACAAAAAAAGATTCTCAAGATGCCGAGTTTTTAAATCAGTTTGCAATGTTAGATGATTATGATATTATTTCAGCATTAAAACAGTGGTGCAATCATAAAGATTTTGTGCTATCATCACTCTCAAAAATGATAATTAATAGAAAATTATTAAAAATTAAGATTCAGAATAAAGTTTTTTCCAAAAAAGAGATTGCTGAAGCAAAAAGAAAAGTAATACAGGCGCTTAATATAAATCCTCATAATGTGAATTACTTTGTTTTCTCTGATAAAATAAGTAATAGTGCTTATAGTTATGAAAAAGCAAAAATTAATATATTAATGAAAGATGGCAGTATAAAGGAAATAAAGGATGTGTCAGATCAGTTATCGAATGGACTAATTGGTAAAAAAGTAAATAAGTTTTTTCTTTGTTATCCTAATTTAGAACTTTAACAAATGCCAATTATTGCAATTATTCTTTGCAGGAAGTATGCAGTCATTTAACGGGAAGAATTAGTAAATTTGCAGCCATGAATTTTACAGCTTTACAAATAGCAGAGAAGTTGAACGGAAAGATTCAAGGAAATCCTGAATCAGTAGTGAATGCTTTGGCTAAAATTGAGGAAGGAAAAAGTGGTGATTTATGTTTTTTAAGCAATCCTAAATACACGCCATTTATTTACAAAACCAAAGCTTCTGTTGTAATTGTAAACAAAGACTTTGAAGCAGAAAGAGAGGTTACTCCAGTACTTATTTTTGTTGATGATGCTTATGCAAGTTTTAGCCAATTGTTGTCTCTTTACAGCCAGATGAAGTGTGATAAGAAAGGAGTTGATCAACTATCGAAAATTGAACAGACTGTTCAATTAGGAAAAGATGTTTTTATTGGCGCTTTTTCTTATATTGGAGAAAATGCTAAAATTGGCAATAATGTAAAGATTTATCCTAATTGCTTTGTAGGAGAAAATGTTCATATTGATGACAATAGCATTTTATTTCCTGGAGTGAAAATCTATCATGATTGTAAAATTGGACAAAACAACGTCTTGCATGCAGGCGCTATAATTGGAGGAGATGGTTTTGGGTTTTCTCCTGATATAAACAATCAGTTCAATAAAATTTCTCAAATTGGGAATGTAATTTTATCTCATGAAGTAGAAGTGGGAGCAAATACTACAATTGACAGAGCAACTATGGGCTCTACTCTAATTGGGAAAGGAGTAAAATTAGACAATCTGATACAAATTGCACATAATGTTTCCATTGGAGAAAATACTGTAATAGCAGCTAAAGTAGCAATTGGAGGATCAACTAAAATTGGAAGGAATTGTATGATTGGTGGCCTTTCAGCTATTGCAGGGCATATTATTATTGCCGATAAAGTAAAAATTGCAGGGCAAAGTGGAGTTGCGGCTAGTATCAAGCAAGAAGGAAAAATAGTTCAAGGACCAATGGCTTTTGACATCAAGGATTTTCAAAGAAGTTATATCATATTCAAAAAACTACCTGAAATTTATAAAACCATTACCGAAATTGAAAAATCATTTATGTTAAATAATAAGTAGTAAAAGATGAGCGAACAACAAAGAACCATAAAAAGTAGCATTACTGTAAGTGGAGTTGGTTTACATACTGGCAAAAAATGCAGCATGACTTTTGTTCCTTCAAAAGAAGACTTTGGTGTAAAATTTCAAAGAATAGACTTGGAAAACAAACCTATCATTGAAGCGGATGCTAATTTGGTATTTAGCACAAATAGAGGGACTTCATTAAGGAAGAATGGAGTAAGCATCCATACTACAGAGCATGTCTTGGCAGCAATATCTGGAGAGCAAATTGACAACTTACTCATTCAGATTGATGCAGCAGAAACCCCTATTTTAGATGGAAGTTCAATTGAATTTACTAATGCCCTTAAAAAAGCAGGTATTCAAAATCAGGATAAAGCAAAAAACTATTTTCAAGCAAAAAGAAGAATTGCTTACAAAGATCAGGAAACAGGAAGTGAGATCAGTATCCTGCCTGCTGAAAAACTAAAAGTAGAGGTTGAGATTGATTATGATTCTACTACTTTGAAAAAACAAACTTGTGTTTTGGAAGGTATTGATGATTTCGAAAAGGAATTTGCTTCTTCTCGCACGTTTTGTTTTTTGCATGAATTGGAGGATTTATTGAATAATAACTTAATAAAAGGTGGTGATTTGAATAATGCAATTGTGATTGTAGACAGAAAGATTAATGAAAACGATCTTGGGAAATTAGCAAATACTTTTAATAAGAAAAATATTGCCGTACAAGAAAAAGGTATTTTGAATAATTTGAAGTTAAGACATCAGAATGAACCTGCAAGACATAAATTATTAGATGTAATTGGAGACTTAGCATTGATTGGGAAAAATATTAAAGGACATGTAATTGCAAAGAAACCAGGACACACAACTAATATTGCTTTTGCAAAAAAAATTAAAAAAATTATGGAAGAAGAAATGCGAAACACAGCTCCACAGATTGATTTAAATTCGGCGCCTCTTTATGATAGAGAAAAAATTGAAGCAATTCTGCCTCATAGAGATCCTTTTCTTTTTGTTGATCAGGTAAGGGAGATAGGAGAAGATTATATTGTAGGCATAAAGTTTGTAAAAAAAGAAGAAGGTTATTTTAAAGGTCATTTTCCGGGAGAACCTGTTATGCCTGGTGTATTGCAAATAGAAACCATGGCACAAGTTGGAGGTATCCTTATTTTAAGTACTGTGGAAAATCCGGAAGATTATCTTACCTTTTTTATGAAAATTGAAAATGCAAAGTTCAAAAGAAAAGTTGTTCCAGGTGATGCAATTATATTCCAATTACATCTGATTTCTCCAATAAGAAGAGGGCTTTGTCATATGCATGGAAAAGGATTTGTAAATGGAAGAATTGTAGTAGAAGCAGATTTATTAGCTCAGATTGCACCTAAAAAATAAAATCATGCAGCAACCATTATCATATGTAGATACAAGCGCCAACATTGCAAGAAATGTAGTGATTGAACCCTTTGTTACCATTGAGAAAAATGTAACTATTGGAAGTGGTACTTGGATAGGATCAAATGTCACTATAATGGAAGGAACTACAATTGGGAGAAATTGCAGAATTTTTCCTGGGGCAGTTATTTCTGCCATTCCTCAAGATTTAAAATTTGGAGGAGAAAAATCAGAGGTAATAATTGGTGATAATACTACAATTCGAGAATGTGTAACTATTAATAGAGGTACAAAAACTACTGGAAAAACTATTATAGGAAACGATTGTTTGCTTATGGCTTATAGCCATATTGCACACGATTGTATTATTGGTAATAATTGTGTAATAGTAAATGGCGTGGCCCTTGGCGGGCATATTGTAATAGGAGATTGGGTTATAATTGGAGGGCTCTCAGCAGTTCATCAATTTGTGCATATCGGTTCTCACGCTATGATTTCTGGTGGAGCATTGGTTCGAAAAGATGTACCTCCTTATGTTAAGGCAGCTCGTGAACCGCTCGCTTTTGTAGGTATTAATTCTATTGGACTGAGAAGAAGGGGTTTTACAGATGAGAAAATTCAAGAGATTCAGAATATATATAGAATTTTGTTTCAATCAAATAAGAATAATACCCAAGCAATTACAACAATAGAAGCAGAACTTTCGGTTTCTACAGAAAGAGATGAGATTATTTCATTTATTCAAAATTCTGGTAGAGGAATAATGAAGGGGTATATGCAAAATTAAAATATAGATAAATGGCAACAACAGCAGATTTTAGAAACGGATTGTGTATAGAACATAATGGAGAGCCCTGGAAGATTGTATCTTTCCAGCATGTAAAACCGGGAAAAGGACCAGCCTTTGTTCGTACAAAAATCAGAAACTTAAATAGTGGGCGATTATTGGAAAACACTTTTACTTCAGGAGTAAAAATAAATATCATAAGAATTGAAAACAGAACTTATCAGTTTTTATATGCAGAAGGAAAAGATTACCACTTAATGAATAATGATGATTATGAACAAATAATGTTACAGCAAGAATTTATAGAAAATGTTGATTTTTTAAAAGAGGGAGAGAATATAAATGTTCTTTTTCATGCAGATAAAGGTATGCCGCTTTCTGCTGATTTACCTGCACATGTTATACTTGAAATTAGAAAAACAGAACAAGGAGTAAAAGGTAATACAGCAACCAACACATTCAAACCAGCTACTTTGGAAACTGGCGCAAATATCCAAGTACCCCTTTTTATCAATGAGGGAGATAAAATTAAAATAGATACCGAAAAAGGATCTTATATTGAAAGAGTTAAGTAATGAAAAAACATAATTTCTCAGCAGGACCATGCATCTTACCTCAAGAAGTGCTCAAACAAGCAACTGACGCTGTACTTAATTTTAATGATGATAATCTTTCTCTAATTGAAATTTCTCACAGAAGCCAGTCTTTTGTTGAGGTAATGGAAAAAGCGCAATGCTTAGTTAAGGAGTTACTTGATGTGCCAGAAGGCTATTCAGTGCTTTTCTTACAAGGAGGTGCTAGTTTAGAGTTTTTAATGGTGCCCTACAACCTAATGAAAGAAGGTGGAAAAGCAGCATATGCCAATACAGGAACTTGGGCTAAAAAAGCCATTGCAGAAGCCAATAGTTTTGGAGAAACACTTATTCTGTGTGACTCCTCTGATAAAAACTACAATTATATCCCAAAAATATACAGTATTCCTGATGATGCAGATTATTTTCATTGCACCTCAAACAACACGATTTATGGCACGCAAATGAAAGAATTTCCGCGCTGCCCTACCTTAATGGTGTGTGATATGAGTTCTGATATTTTTAGTAGAAAAGTTGATGTAAGCAAATTTGATTTGATTTATGCTGGGGCTCAAAAAAATATGGGTCCAGCAGGAACAACATTAGTAATTGTAAAGGATGAAATTCTAGGAAAGACAGGGAGAGATATTCCTACTATGCTGGATTATACCACACACATCAAAAAAGAAAGTATGTTCAATACGCCCCCTGTGTTTGCAGTTTATGTTTCCATGCTTAACCTTCAATGGTTAAAAGATTTAGGAGGTGTTGAGGTGATAGAAAAAATGAATCAGAGAAAGGCAGACTTATTGTACAATGAAATTGACAGAAACCCCCTATTTACTGGAACTGCTAGAAAGGAGGATAGATCAAATATGAATGTATGCTTTTTACTTAGGGATAAGAGTAAAAAAGAGACTTTTGATAAATTATGGAATGAAGCAGGAATTATCGGAATAAAAGGACATAGATCAGTTGGAGGATATAGAGCCTCAATTTATAATGCTATGCCAATTGAAAGTGTGCAAATATTGGTAGATATAATGAAAAAATTAGAAGATTGAAAAAAACAGCTGGAATGAAGAAATAACAAAAAACGGAATAATAAAAAGATGACAAAAATATTAGCAAATGATGGTATCTCCGAAACTGGGATTAATGCTTTAACAGCAAAAGGATTTGAGGTAGTTACTAAAAAGGTAGCCCAAGAGGAATTAGTGGATGTAATTAATAGGGAAAACTATCAGGTACTACTGGTAAGAAGCGCTACTACCGTTCGTAAAGATTTGATTGATTCCTGTCCTAATTTAAAAATAATAGGGAGAGGTGGTGTAGGTATGGATAATATTGATGTAGATTTTGCAAAAGAAAAAGGCATTAATGTAATCAACACTCCTGCCGCTTCATCTGCATCAGTTGCTGAACTTGTATTTGCACACCTTTTTGGAATGGTGCGTTTTTTGTTTGACAGCAACAGACAAATGCCTTTGTCAGGAGATTCAGAATTTAAGTCATTAAAAAAATCTTATGCTAAAGGGAAAGAATTAGCAGGCAAAACGCTTGGGATTATTGGCTTTGGAAGAATAGGAAAGGAAGTAGCTAAAAGAGCAATTGGCCTTGGAATGAAAGTAATTGCTCATGATAAGTTTATCAAAGAAGCCAACATTACATTGGAATTTTTTAATGGAGAAAAGAAGTCCTTTACTATTGAAACTGAAAGTTTAGATGATGTGTTGGTAAATTCAGATTTTGTTAGCCTACATGTACCAAAAATAGGAGATGAGGCAGTAATAGGTGCTGAAGAGATTGGTAAGATGAAGACTGGTGCTGGAATTGTGAATACTGCAAGAGGAGGATTGGTTGATGAAACAGCCCTGATGTTTGCCTTAGACAAAAAGAAGTTAGCTTATGTAGGTTTAGATGTGTTTGATAATGAACCCACGCCAAGCATTCATATTTGCATGCATAATGCGATTAGTTTAACGCCGCATATTGGAGCGGCAACTTTAGAGGCACAAGACAGAATTGGAACGGAACTAGCTGATCAAATAGCAACACATTTTGGTAAATAAGAATGGCAAAAGTTCGTCCTTTTAAAGCAATTCGCCCAACAAGAGATAAAGCACATCTTTTTGCAACACGATCTTATGTAACTTATTCAGAAGAAACTTTAAAGGAAAAGCTCGAAAACAACCCTTATACTTTTTTACACATCATTAATCCTGAATACAAAAAGAATGAGAAAAAAAAAGGAGTTGAAAAATACAAGCTAATCAGAAATAAATTTGATGAATTTGTAAAGTCAAGCATTTTACAGAAAGAAGAAAAAAAGATTTTTTATTTGTACAAGCAACAAACCAAGTCGCATATTTTTGAAGGAATTATTGCTGCATCTAGTGTTGATGATTATTTAAATGGTACCATAAAAGTACATGAACACACCATTACTGAAAGAGAGCAAATGTTTACCGATTATTTGGCTATAACTGGATTTAATGCTGATCCTGTTCTACTCTCTTACAAAGGAAAATGTAAAATAAATGACGTGATAAAATCAGTGAGTAAAAAAAGAGCTGAATATAATTTCACTACTACAAATAAAGTACAACATCAATTGTGGCTAATTGATAAAGAAGAGGATATCTACCTTATTTGTAAGCAATTTGAAAACATTGATAAAATCTATATTGCAGATGGGCATCACAGAAGTGCTTCTTCTGCATTATTGGCAAGAAGAAAAAATGAGGCAAAAGATGCCAACTCAAATTATTTTATGAGTTTTTTGATTGCAGAAACTCAGCTAAATATTATCAATTTTAATCGATTGATTAAACACTTAAATGGCCTAACACCAACTGATTTACTTGATAGAATAGCTCAGAATTTCTCCATTCAGAAAAGTGAGAATATAAATCCTAAAAATAAAGATGAAATTGGCATGTATCTAACTGGAGAATCTTATTTGCTTACAGCAAAAGAAGGAAGTTATAATGAGGATTGTGTAAACGGATTAGGTCCATCTATTTTATCTAAAAATATATTATCTCCTATTTTAGGTATTTTGGACGAAAAAACTGATAAAAACATTTCCTTCGGTGCAGGAAACATACCGCTTTCCAACTTAAAAGCTGTGGTAGATAATGGAGAAAATGCTGTTGTGTTTATTCTAAAACCTATACCTATTGACGCTTTAAAAGAAGTTTCTGATAAGGAAAAAATAATGCCTCCAAAAAGCACATATATAGAGCCTAAATTACGCTCAGGTTTAACCATTTATCAAATAGACTAATGTGCATTGCTGATAACATTAAGCAATTAAAAAATAAGATTCCAAATACAGTTACAGTAGTAGCTGTTTCCAAAACTAAATCAGTTGAAGATATTCTGCAAGCTTATGCTACAGGTCATTACAATTTTGGAGAAAATAAGGTGCAAGAACTTGTAGCAAAATCAGAAGAACTTCCAAAAGATATTAAGTGGCATATGATTGGGCATTTACAAACTAATAAAGTAAAATATATTGCGCCATTTGTGAGTTTAATCCATGGAGTGGATTCTTTAAAATTATTAAAAGAAATAAATAAAAGAGCTGCTCAAAACAAGAGAATTATTGATTGCTTACTTCAAGTTCATATTGCAGAAGAAAGTACAAAATTTGGTTTTGATGTAAATGGAATAGCGCAAGTACTAAAAGATATTGGTCAATTTAAAAATATCAACATTAAAGGATTAATGGGAATAGCAACTCATACTACAGATACTGCGCAAATAAATAAAGAATTTGCACTCATTGATACGCTCTATAATAAGATAAAAAGCATTAAAATTAACACCCTTTCTATCGGCATGAGTGCTGATTATAAATTAGCCATCAACAATGGAAGTACTATGGTGAGAATTGGTTCTGCAATATTTAGTGCACGATAAATTAATCGACCATTATCCTCTTGATGTATCTATTTGTGTTGGTTTTAATTTCTAAGAAATAAACACCCTTGGAGAGTGCTCCTCTTTTCAATTCATAAGTTTCGATCATAATCTCTTTTTCTTCTAATACTTTTTGTCCTGTAATATCATACAAACTAAGTTTGTAGTTTGATATTAATTTAGGAATA
>JAYZEM010000010.1:0-9907 GCA_036337275.1 Bacteroidota bacterium
ATTGTGCTCGGTTAGTCCCCAAGCGCCAATCCACTGGGCTGTTGCTAATTTAGGCAGCCATTTTTTCTTTTGTTCCTCAGAACCAAATTGCAAAATATGCCCAGTACAAAGTGAATTATGTGCCGCCATGGAAAGCCCAATGGATGGATCTAATATAGAAAGTTGTTCAATAGCAGTTACATATTCAGTGTATGAAAATCCGGAACCACCATATTCTGTTGGTACCAATACGCCCATTAATCCTAATTCTCCTAGTTTTTTAAATACTTCTACTGGAAAAGTTTGAGTATCGTCCCATTCTCTTACAAAAGGAGTAATATTTTGCTTTCCAAATTGCTGAATCATGTCAGTAATCATTTTTTGATTTTCGTTTGTATTAAAATCCATTTTTAATAATCTTTCAGACTTATTATTTGGTCTGAATATTGTTTTAATTTTTCTTTTCCATTTAAAAAATCGAGCGACACAACAAAAGCAAACCCAGCCACTTTCGCCCCTAACATTTGAATAAGTTCCGCAGCCGCACAAGCTGTTCCGCCAGTAGCTAATAAATCATCATGTACCAAAATATTCCAATCTTTTTTAATGTCGTTTTTATGTATTTCCACCTCAGTAGATCCGTATTCCAAATCGTATTTATATTTTAGAGTTTCTCCTGGTAATTTTCCGGCTTTTCGGATTGGAACAAAAGGAATATTCAGTGTATTAGCCAGCAGAAAACCAAATAAAAAACCCCTACTTTCAATACCTACAATAGCATCCAATTCTAACTCTTCTAATTGTATAGTAAATGTATCAATAATTGCAGAAGATAATTCAGCATCCATCAATAAAGGCGTAATGTCTTTAAAGTTAATGCCCTCTTTTGGGAAGTTAGGAACCGTTCTAATTGCTTTCTCTAAATTGTTACTAATCATCTGTTTTTAAGTTTTCGCTTCACCCTTATTTTTTAATCGCACTTAAATATTTTGTGAGCTCTTCTTTCACTTTTGGGAATAAGAAGAAAAGACCAATCATATTTGGGAAAATAAGCGCTAAAATCATAGCATCTGAAAAGCCCCAAACAGCATCCATATTGGCAGCTGCACCAATTACAATAAATACTAAAAACAATACTTTATACACTAAATCGGAAAGTTTGCTTTTTCCAAAAAGATACATCCAAGATTGCAAGCCATAATAAGACCAAGAAATCATGGTAGAAATGGCAAATAAAATTATGGCTATTGTTAAAACAATTGGGAACCATGGAATCGCATCTGCAAATGCCATAGAAGTAAGTACCGCACCTTCTACTTTTTGTCCATCAATAATCACATCTCCACCATATTCGAAAATACCAGTACTATTATACATGATAATCACCAATGCCGTCATTGTACAAATAACAATCGTGTCAATAAATGGTTCTAAAAGCGCAACAACACCTTCAGAAGCTGGATATTTTGTTTTTACGGCCGAATGTGCAATGGAAGCAGAACCTGCCCCTGCCTCATTGGAAAAAGCAGCCCTTTGAAAACCTACAATCATCACCCCAACCAAACCACCAAAACCTGCTTGCATACTAAATGCATTAGAAAAGATTAAACTAAAGGCATCATCAATATAACTGAAATTAGATAAAATAATAAACAAACAGGCCATTACATAAATAATAGCCATAAAAGGTACAACCTTCTCAGTTACTGAAGCAATTCTTTTAATTCCACCAATAATAACGATACCAACAAGTACAGCCATAACAAGGCCAATTAAAGTGCCCACACTTCCTCCTGACATACCAAGCATAGAGGCAATCTGCATAGCAGCTTGATTGGATTGAGCAGCATTACCCCCACCAAAAGAAGCCCCAACACAAAGCACTGCAAAAAGTACTGCCAAGCCTTTTCCTAATTTTTCATAACCCCCTTCTTTTAGTCCTTTACTTAAATAATACATAGGACCTCCATAAACAGTACCATCTTCCCCAACATCACGGTATTTAACGCCTAAAGTACACTCCACAAATTTGGTAGACATACCTATTAAACCGCAAATAATCATCCAGAAGGTAGCTCCAGGGCCACCCAATGCAATAGCTAAAGCAACCCCAGCAATATTACCAAGACCTACTGTACCAGAAACAGCAGTAGCTAAGGCCTGGAAATGACTCACCTCTCCTTCTTTACTTTCATCTTTTATGGTATCTGGAATATCACCATCTACAGCTAAATCTGTTTTTTCAGTGCCGTGCTCCAACTCATCATATTTTCCTCTAACTGTATTAATTGCTGTAGGAAAATGAGCAATATTTACAAAAGAAAAACGAATAGTGAAAAACAAAGCGCCAAATACCAATAGTAATAACACAAAAGGAATGCTAATCTCATCTGTAAATTGGACAGGATATAACACAATGTTTACCCATGCATCTGCAATGGGCTTGAACCATTCATTTATCTGCTCATCCAATCCTTTTATCTGTTGTTCCAACGCTTTTGCCTTTGTAAAAACAGGTAGTAGTAAAGTAAACGTAAATAAGATCTTTTTCATTTCTTTTATGTTTTAATTATTTTTTTAATTGTTCATCTATTATAGTTAAGCACTCTTCAAAAGAATGCGGATTATAGCCTAATTCGTTAATAGCTTTGTCCAAAATAAAACCTGTTTTAGGCGGTCTCCCAGCTTTCTGATTAAGTGTTGCTGTGCTAATTTTATTCAAATTCTTAGTAGTATTTCTATAGTGTTTAGCAATTCGTTCTACTATTTCATAAATACTCATAATGTCTTTTCCTGAGGCATTAAAAATACCATAAGCCTTTTTCTTAGCTGCTAATATACAAGCATCTGCCAAATCCTCAGCCAAAGTTGGCGCACGAAATTGATCATCAATAATATTGAGTGGTTCATCTTTCTCTAGCGCGCCCTTTGCCCAAAGCACAATATTGCTTTTGCTTAAATTCTCCCCCACACCAAATACGATTATGGTGCGTAAAATTGTCCAATTGCAATCGCTTTCCTTTACTATATTCTCTGATTTTAATTTAGACAGTCCGTAATAGGAAAGTGGGTTGGGCTTATCTTCCTCTTTGTAAGGCCCATCTTCTCCATCAAAAATAAAATCAGTTGAAATGTGAATCAAGTGTGCATCAATTTGCTGACAAGCAACTGATAAATACTGCACAGCATTTACATTCAAACTATCACATGCTTCCTTTTTTTCTTCACACAAATCAACATTGGTCATTGCAGCCGTATTGAAAACTACTTGTGGTTTTTCGCTTGCAATAAGTTGAGTAACTGCATTTTTATTAGTGATATCTAAATCAAAATAAGTGTAGCCATTTTTTTCAGAAACTCTGTTTTCTCCTTTGGATGTTGCAACTAAATTAACTCCCTCATCTACCCTTAATTTATGTAAGAGTTTTTGTCCGAGCAATCCGTTACTTCCAGTTATTAAAACTTTCATTTAATATTCGCTCGGTTTTACTAAATATAAAATGAAATAAATAATCACAGGCGATCCAAAGCCAAAAATAGCAGCAGCAACAAACAAAATTCTGACTCCTCCAACATCCAAGCCAAATTTGTCGGCAAGCCAGGCACAAACACCTAATATCTTTCTTTCACTCAATTTCTTTTGATTTAATTAATTCATCGATCTTACTAATTATACTCTGTTCAAGCTCTATAATTGAATTCTCAACTTGTAAAATCTGATGTTCTAACTCAATAATCTTATCTTGCTTCTTTTTCGATTTTTGAATATCAATAATCAACCAAGCAAAAGCTGCAACTTCTATAACTAAAAGTAATATTGTAAGTGTAATCTGTAGCTTATCCATAAATCTTATAAATCAAAAACACTTTTTCGTTTTCTATACTTAAAATGATTTCTTATCTTTAACAAGAATATCATAGACAAATATATCAAAATAGTAAAAGCATTAGTGAAAGTAGCGTAAATAAAAAACAAGCGAACAAATGATGCTTTTATTCCTAGTTTTTCAGCCCACCATGAACTTACCCCAAAAAATCGTTTTTCAAAGAGATTTTTTAATATCCCAATCATTTCTCAAACATGTTTTCTGCTCGGCAATTTAGACATTTTTTTCAGAACATTTTTACTTAATACCGCTATTCTTGTTTTCTTATACTTCTTTTGAAAAATGGGAAGCCCTTATACATGAATGGATTGGGTATATAGTATATAAAATTACCTTTTAGATTCCTTTTTCTGATAAAATTGCAGCCATTTCTTGTTGTAATTTTTGAGCTTCAATTCTTGCGTTTTCAGCAAAATCTGTTCCAGTTCCAGCATAAATAATTCCTCTTGAGGAATTTACTAAAAGTCCACAATTGGCATTCATTCCGTATTTAACTACTTCCCTCAAATTACCACCTTGAGCCCCAACACCAGGAACTAGAAGAAAATGATTCGGAATAATTTCTCTAATCTCGGAAAGTTGCTCTGCCCTGGTAGAACCTACAACATACATCATATTTTCATCATCCCCCCATTTACTAGAAGTTTCTAAAACTTGCTTAAATAATTGTTTTCCATTTCCATCTTCAATTTTTTGAAAATCCAAGCCACCTTTATTTGAAGTAAGTACTAAAACAATAGCCCATTTATTTTTAAATTTCAAAAAAGGAGTAACTGAATCAGAGCCCATATAAGGAGCAACTGTAATAGAATCAAAATTCATATTTTCAAAAAAAGCTTTAGCATACATATTTGAAGTATTCCCTATATCACCTCTTTTAGCATCCGCAATTGTAAAGATGTTTTTAGGAATATAATCTAAAGTCTTTTGTAGGGAATTCCATCCACTTACTCCCATACTTTCATAAAAAGCAATATTAGGTTTGTAGGCAACACATAAATCTTTAGTAACATCAATTATTTGTTTATTAAACTCAAAAATAGGGTCTTCTAACTCTAATAAATAATTTGGGATTTTTTCAATATCTGTATCTAAACCAACACATAAGAATGATTGTTTTTTTTTGATTTGTGATATAAGTTCTTTTCTAGTCATCTAAAGTAGTACCTTCTTTTAATTTCTCGGCATTTTCAGCCAATTGCAACTCATCAATAAGCTCCTGAATATCACCTCCCATTGTTGCTTGCAAATTGTATTTTGTTAAACCAATTCTATGTTCTGTAACCCTCCCTTGCGGATAATTATAGGTCCTAATTTTTGCAGATCTATCCCCTGAAGACACCATAGTCTTTCTATGCTTTGCATCTTCTTCTAACTTTTTTTGCAACTCAATTTCGTAAATACGAGAACGCAATACTTTTAGCGCTTTATCGTAATTTTTATGTTGCGATTTTTGATCTTGACATTGAGCAACAATACCAGTAGGAATGTGAGTTAAACGAACAGCCGAATAAGTAGTATTTACCGATTGCCCACCAGGACCTGAAGAACAATAAGTATCCTTTCGAATATCAGATGGTTTTAATTCAATATCAAATTCTTCTGCTTCAGGCAATACAATTACAGATGCAGCAGATGTATGCACTCTTCCTTGTGTTTCTGTTTGCGGAACCCTTTGCACTCTATGCACTCCACTCTCAAATTTTAGCTGTCCATAAACATCCTCTCCAGTAATATTAAAAATAATTTCTTTATATCCTCCGGCTGTTCCATCAGCCACATCAACCAATTCCGTTTTCCATCCTTTTGTTGAAGCAAAAGCAGTATACATTCTATACAAATCACCCGCAAAAATTGAAGCTTCATCTCCTCCAGTTCCAGCTCTAATTTCCATTACTGCATTTTTAGCATCAGCAGGATCTTTAGGGATTAAGAGTACTTTTATTTCCTCATCCATTTCTTCTTTTCTAGGCAAGTTTTTATCTAGATCTATTTTTGCTATTTCCTTCATTTCAGCATCATCAGAATTTGATAATATTTCTTTTGCTTCAACAATATTTCCAACTAAATCACGGTATTCTTTATAGGCCTTAACAATAGGTTCCAAATCTTTGTATTCCTTACTCAACTGCACATAAAGTTTCATGTCATTCATTGCATCAGGAGATGAAATCAGTTCTTCAACTTCCTTATGCCTATCATTAATTGCACTTAATTTATCTAACATATTAATATGTAAATATTCCAAATTCGGAACTTATTGTTAACTTTTTACCTTCAAAATTCTCAACTCTTCCAATAATTTGAGCATCAACATTAAAGGATTTTGAAATTGTAATAATATCTTCAGCAATTTCCTGAGGAACATACAATTCCATTCTGTGTCCCATATTAAAAACTTTATACATCTCCTTCCAATCAGTTCCTGATTCCTCATGAATAAGTTTAAACAAAGGAGGTAATTCAAACATATTATCTTTTATCACATGCATATTATCCACAAAATGTAGCACCTTTGTTTGAGCACCACCTGAGCAATGCACCATCCCACTTATTTTACTTCTATATTTGTCAAGAATTGCTTTAATAATTGGGGCATATGTTCTTGTTGGTGATAGCACAAGTTTCCCAACATCAAGCTCTGAATTTTTAATAGCATCTGTCAATTTCTTAGAGCCTGAATACACTAAATCTGAAGGCACAGATGGATCAAAACTTTCAGGATATTTTTCAACTAAGTACTTAGAAAAAACGTCATGACGAGCAGAAGTAAGACCATTACTACCCATTCCTCCATTATATTCTGTTTCATAAGTAGCTTTTCCTGATGATGAAAGGCCAATAATCACATCTCCACCTTTGATGTTTGCATTATCAATTACATCACTTCTTTTCATCCTAGCAACTACTGTAGAGTCTACAATGATAGTACGCACCAAATCCCCAACATCAGCTGTTTCTCCACCTGTAGAAATAATATTTACACCATACTTTCTGTATTCTGCTAACAACTCCTCTGTTCCATTGATAATTTCAGAAAGCACATCACCATTAATAATTGATTTATTTCTACCAATAGTAGATGAAAGTATAATATTTTCAGTTGCACCTACACAAAGCAAATCATCAATGTTCATAATTAATGCATCTTGGGCAATTCCTTTCCACACTGAATCATCACCAGTTTCCTTCCAGTAAATATAAGCTAACGATGATTTTGTACCAGCACCATCTGCATGCATTATCAAACAATAATTATCATCTCCCGTTAAATAGTCAGAAACAATTTTGCAGAATGCTTTAGGGAAAAGTCCTTTATCAACATCTTTGATTGCATTATGCACATCTTCTTTATCAGCTGAAACACCTCTTTGGTTATATCTATTAGTTGTCATTTTTTGTAAATAAAAAAGCATCCCTATCTAAGGATGCTTTCTTGTATTTTATATTTAGCTTACTTATTATCTGTCGGAATATCTTGCACATTTTCTTTTTTCTCCTCATCTTTTAACTCAATTGTTGGCCCTTCCACTTCTTCTTTTACTTCCTCCTTTGGTTTTGGAACATACTCTTGACTTACCACTTTAAAAGTAGTTCTTCTGTTATATTGATGCGCCTCTTCCCTGTTTTTTCTTCTTCTTAATCCATCAATATATGCTTTTGAAAGCACATCACCAACCTTTAGTTTTCCATCTTTATGTTCCACTACAAAAGGCTCTGTTTCTCCCATTCCAGATGCAGTTAATCTCTCTATATCAATACCTTTTTCAATCAAATAATGGATACAAGCATCTGCTCTTTTTTGGGAAAGAATCTGGTTTTGCGCATCTGTTCCTCTATAATCGGTATGCGAACGCAATTCTATAGTAATGTTTGGATTCTCATGTAATGTAGCAATTAAAGCATCTAAATCTTCAATGGATTTTTTTCTCAAATCCCATTTAGCATAATCATACTCAATTTTTGGTAAAATGATTTCTTTTACAACAGGATCTAGTTCAAAATCAATAACAAAATCTGTATTTTTTTCAACTCCAATAGTAGTCATGGTCTTTTTCTTTTTCAAATAACCCTCTAAAGACGCCACCAATTCATAAGAAGTAATTGGTTTTATTTTATGATTGTACGATCCCGCATTATCTGTTTTCTTATCATCAGAATTTCCGTCAGAAGCAATAAGTTGCACATTGGCATCCGTTAAAATAGCACCTGTTTTCGAATCGGTAACAACTCCTTGCAAAGTAAAAATAAGTGGTGGTAATTCAAATTGATAAATATCATCTCCACCTTTTCCATCTTTTCTGTTTGAAGTAAAATATCCTCTTTCATCTTTCCTTTCAATAATCATTCCAAAGTCATCTCCTGGGGAATTCACTGGCGATTTTAAATTCACAACTGAAGTAAAACTCAAATTACTATCTGGTATGGATTTGTAAATATCTAATCCTCCCATTCCTATATGCCCATCAGAGGCAAAATACAGCACACCATCCGCATGAATAAAAGGGAACATCTCATCTCCAGCAGTATTAATTGCAGGACCTAAATTTATAGGCTCACTCCACTGATTTCTTTTTATTTTCTGTACCACCCAGATGTCTTTTCCACCATATCCACCTTTTTGGTCGGAAGAAAAGAATATAGTACTTTCATCCTCCGTAACTGCAGGATGCCCAACTGTTGCTCCACTATCTGCCTTAATTTGTAGCTTTTGTGCTTCCGCCCACAACTTTCCTTTTCTTTGAGATACATAAATATCACAACCCAATTGTTTTTTCTTTTCTACCTTACATTTAGTAAAATACATGGTACTACCTCTTTGGTTTAAATACATTGGACCTTCACTTGCTTCTGTATTTATGGTTTCCATCTCAGGAACTGGTGATCTCCATTTTGCTTTTTTATCAATTCTTGTTTTATAAATATCCATAAAACTCTCCCCAGTTCTTTCATCCACATCAGTCCCTGTCGATCCTTTTCTGGAAGAGGCAAAATAGATTTCGGTATACTCTTTGTTCCCAAAAGCTGGAGAAAAATCGGCAAATCTTGAATTTACGATAGGCATTATTGCTACTTTGTATCTGGTAGGATTTGCTTCCCAATCCACTGACAATTGGCAAGATTTTACACCCTTTTCTCCCCTAATATCTGTCGGATTTAGCTTCACATATCTTCTATATTGCTCTAAAGCCTCTGCATATTTGGCATTTTTCTTCAATATATCTGCATATCTTAGATACACAATTACATCAGGATATTTGGCTTTTATGGCTCTTTTATAGTAACTTTCTGCTCTTTTTGCATCTCTGTCAACACCCGTTAAACGGTAGCATTCTGCTTGTTTGAAAGTGATTTCTGCCTTCAAAGCTCTATTCTTAGTTTTTGAATATGCCTTCTTGTAAAGCTCGGCTGCTTTGTTGTATTGTTCTAAAGCAAATGCTTTATCCGCTTTTTTGGTTTTTGAATTGCTAGTACTTTGCGCATCAACTTGCAAGGCTAAAACCATACACAAACTAATCAATAGTATTCTTACAAAATAATTCATTTTTCTATTTTTTAAAACTTTGCTAAAATAAAGAATAATTTCCAAATACAATAAAATGTATTATTTTAATAAAATATTTATTTGTTAATAAAGTTTTGATAAGTCAACAAAAAACGAAAGGAGGAAATATTTTATGCAATAAATTAAAATTGTTTTTTTGTGTTTGAAAACAAAAATAAAAACCAAAACTTAAAGAAAATGGCAAAATCTAAACTAGAATACATTTGGCTTGATGGCTACACTCCTACTCAAAACATGAGAAGTAAAACAAAAGTTGTGGAAGATTTTAGCGGAAAATTAGAGGACTGCCCTATTTGGGCATTTGATGGTAGCTCAACAAAACAAGCAGA
This sequence comes from Bacteroidota bacterium, assembly GCA_036337275.1. GTDB lineage: Bacteria > Bacteroidota > Bacteroidia > Flavobacteriales > BACL11 > DUAL01. Next base: position 9,762 of record JAYZEM010000010.1, read on the forward strand.
AGGGGATTCTTCTGATTGTTTGTTAAAACCAGTTGCTATTTTTCCTGACCCTGAAAGAGTAAATGGTTTTTTGGTTATGACAGAAGTTTTGAATGCAGATAGCTCGCCACATGACTCAAATGCAAGAGCACAAATTGATGATGATG